>CAZGBA010000004.1:0-96174 GCA_964523435.1 uncultured Xanthomonas sp. | reverse complement strand
ACGACGTGCGCTGGTTCCTCTACAACGGCGGCAACGATTCCGCCGACACCGCGCTGAAGGTCTCGAAACTGGCGGCCGAATTCGGCTACCCGCTGACCTGCATCGGCGTGCCCAAGACCATCGATAACGATCTGGCCGTGACCGACTGCTGCCCGGGTTTCGGCTCGGCAGCCAAGTACACCGCCGTTTCTGTGCGCGAGGCCGCACTGGACGTGGCCGCGATGGCCGAGACCTCCACCAAGGTCTTCGTCTACGAGGCCATGGGCCGCCACGCCGGCTGGCTGGCCGCCGCCGCCGGCCTCGCCGGCAACGGCCCGGACGAGGCGCCGCACCTGATCCTGTTCCCGGAGCGCGCCTACGACGAGGCCGATTTCCTGGCCAACGTGAAGAAAGTGGTCGCGAAGGTCGGCTATTGCGTGGTCGTGGCCTCGGAAGGCATCCGCACCGCCGACGGCACCTTCGTCGCCGATGCCGGCGGCGGCAAGGACGCCTTCGGCCATACCCAGCTCGGCGGCGTGGCCTCGTATCTGGCCGGCAAGGTCAAGGACGAACTCGGCTACAAGGTCCACTGGACCCTGCCCGACTACCTGCAGCGCTCGGCTCGCCACATCGCCTCGAAGACCGACCTCGACCAGGCGATGGCCGCCGGCAAGGCCGCCGTGCAGTTCGCGCTGAAGGGCCAGAACTCGACGATGCCGGTGATCAAGCGCACCTCGAACGCACCGTATCGCTGGAAGATCGAAGCCGCGCCGCTGGAGAAGGTCGCCAATCACGAGAAAGTCATGCCGGCCAACTTCCTGCGCAAGGACGGCTACGGCATCACCGCCGCCGCCCGCGCGTATCTGGAACCCCTGATCCGCGGCGAAGCCCCGCCGCCGTACGGCCGCGACGGCATCCCGAAGTACGTCACGCTGAAGAATGTGGCGGTGAAGAAGAAGTTGGCGGCCTGGGAAGGCTGAAGCTTTCCGCCCGTCGGCTGGCGCGGAAGGCCGCGCTCGCGGCCTTCCTGACGTGGTGCCACGCGTACCGATTCGATGTATTTTGTGACTGGCCTCATGTTTCTCCGAATACCGTTACAATTCAACGCAATAACCGGGGGGACCGAATGTTTATGATCCGATGCGTCTGGGGGCTGTGCCTGTCGCTCATCCTGGCCGGTTGCGCCACTACCGGCGCTTCCACGGCCGGTGCTCCGCCCATCGATACGGCGCAGACCCAGGCCGTGGATGCCTACCGGATCGGGGTGGACGATCTGGTCCAGGTCGCCGTTTGGCGCAATCCCGAGCTGGGCATCACCGTGCCGGTGCGTCCCGACGGGATGATCTCGGTGCCCTTGATCGGCGACGTGCTCGCCGGTGGCCGCACGCCGCCGGAAGTCGCCAAGGACATCCAGGACAAGCTGTCGGCATACGTGCGCGACCCGCAGGTCGCGGTGATCCTGACCCAGTTGCGCAGCCACGAATACCTGTCCCGCGTGCGCGTGACCGGCGCGGTGCGACAGCCGGTGTCGGTGCCGTTCCGCCCCGGCATGACCGTGCTCGACGCGGTGCTCGCGGCCGGCGGCCTGACCGAATTCGCCGCGCCCGACCGCTCCGAACTGCACCGCAAATCCGGCGAAGGCGCAAAAACCTACGAGATCAAACTCGATCGCATCCTCAATCGCGGCGACCTCACCACCAACTATCCGGTCGCGCCAGGCGATGTGATCACGGTACCGGAGCGGACGTTCTGATGAATGCTCCGCTTCCGGCCCGACGCACGCCGAACGGGCGTGCGAGCGCTCAGACCAAGGGCACGATCGGCTTGGGCGATCTGGTTCCGATCCTTCTGCACGAGGCACGCCGCTATCAGGTGGCGATGGCAGCGATCTTCGCCGTGATCGCGCTGATCGCGCTGGGCATCGGGCTGTTCATGCTGCCGCGCAAATACATGGCCACGACCTCGGTCATCGCACAGGAAAGCGACATCCTGCAACCGCTGCTCGCGAACCGCGCCGTATCGACCCAGGCAGTGGATCGCACCGGTCTGGCGAAGCAGGTCATCTTCAGTCCCAAAGTCATGCACCAGTTGCTTGAAATCGGCGGATGGATGAAGGCAAGGCCTTCGCTTGCGATGCAGGACCGGCTCATCGAGCAACTGCGCGACCGGACCGACGTCAAGAACGCGCGCAAGAATCTGGTCCAGATCACCTACAACGACAACGATCCCGAACGCACCTACAAGGTCACCAGTGCGATGGCCGATCTGCTGATCGAGGAAAGTCTGGCCAGCAAGGAGCGCGAGAGCCGCGAGGCCTACGAATTCATCGACAAGCAGGTCAAGGACTACCACGACAAGCTCACCGAAGCCGAAGACAATCTGCAGGCCTACCGTTCCGAGAACGCGGATGCGCAGCCCGGCAGCGCAACCGACGTGAATTCGCGCATCGGTGCGTTGCGCACCCAGGTCGAGCAGACCCGGATGAGCCTGATGGAACTGCGCTCGCGCGAAGAGGCGCTGACCGCACAGCTCACGGGCGAATCGGCGGTGACCTCGGTGCAGACGCGCGAAACGCTCTATCGCACGCAGTTGCTGGACCTGCAGAACCAGCTCGACACGCTGCTGTTGAGCTATACCGACAAGCATCCGGATGTGATCCGCATCCGTCACCAGATGGCCGACATCCAGACGGTGATGAAGCAGGAGGAACAGCGCCGCAACCAGCCGCGCACCGGCGATGAAGCATCGGAAGCGCGGGTCAATCCGCTGTATCAGGAACTGCGCAGCCGGCTCGCCGAAACCCGCCGCGAAATCGCTGCGATCCAGTCGCGCATGGGCGCGTCGGAAGGACTGCTCGGCGACGAGCTCGGACGCAGCCGGCGGATCGCCGCATCGGAAAGCACGCTCGCGGAGCTCACCCGCGATTATGAAGTGAACCGCGACATCTACCAGGACATGTTGCGCCGGCGCGAAAACGCCAGGGTGTCGATGGAGATGGACCGCGAACGTCGCGGCCTGACGATGCGCATCCAGGACCCGGCGCAGATGCCGGTACGGCCGAGCGGCCTGCGTTTCATGCATTTCGCGCTGGGCGGCCTTGTCGCTGCGATCGGAGCGCCGCTGGGGCTGCTGTTCCTGTTTGCGCGTTTCGACCCGCGCGTGCGTTCGCCGAGCCAGCTTGATCGCCAGGGCCACTACGCGCTGCTGACGGTCGTGCCGCGCTATCGCACGCCGCGCGACCGACGCCGCGAGTTCATGCGCATGGCGATCAGCGCTTCGATTGTCTGTGCGGTCATCCTCGCCTACGGTCTGGTCTACGGCTACAAGAAGATGAGCGTATGAGCGACCGTCACGACAATACCCCGCAGACAGTCACGCAGTCGCTGAGCGCCACGCGGCAGGAACAGCGACCGGAACAGGCGCTGACCACGCGGCAACTGGAAGAGCGCCGGCTGATCCACCGCCAGGAGTCGGTGCGCGTCCATGCGGATGCGTTCCGCGAACTACGCACGCGGCTGCTGGCGCTCGGCGGCAACGACAGCAATTTCGTCACCCTGGTGGCGCCGGTGCGCCATGGCTGCGGCGGCAGCTATGTCGCGCGCAATCTGGCGGCGGCGTTCGCGTTCGACGATACCAAACAGGCGCTGCTGATCGATTGCGATGCAACCCATCCGGCTCAGAGCGACGCGCTGCAGGTTGCCGCCGATCGCGGCGGGCTCATCGACTATCTGGAAAACGACGATCTCGCGATGCGCGACATCGTCTACCCCACCGGAGTGCCGCGACTGCAACTGATCCCGGCCGGTCGGATCCGCGAAACCCCGGGCGAAAGTTTCAGCTCATTGCGGATGCGCGCGCTGATCGATTCGCTGCGCACGCATCACAGCAACCGGCATCTGATCCTCGACGGCTCGCCCGTGCTCGGGTCGCCGGATACGAGGATCCTGTCGGATCTGGCCGATCTGGTGGTGCTGGTGGTGGGTTACGGTCAAGTCGCACCCGACGCCGTCGACAAGGCCGTCGCCAGTTTCCCGCCGGAGAAATTCGCTGGCGTCGTGTTCAACCAGCGCCCATGATGGAATGACGGGAGGTCGCATGCTTCGCTACCGACTCCATCTTGGACTGCTGGCTGCCTCGGCTCTGATGGTCAGCCCGCACACGGCCTACGCGTTGCGTATCGATTACATCATCGATCTCGCCGCGGAACGCAGCGACAACCTGCTGCTGACGCCTACCGATCCGATCGCGCTGACGATCCTGCGGCCGGGCGCCAGCTTCGATATTCACCATGATTCCTCGACCCTGCAGGCCCACATCAACGGCCGCGCCCAGTATCGCCGTTACGGCGACGACCGCTTCGGCGACGCCTTCGACAGCAGCTTGACCGGCCGCGTGAACTGGGTCGCGATCCCGGAGCGACTCAGCTTCAACATCGTCGACAGTCTCACGCTGCAACCGGTCGACACGCTGGCGCCGGATACGCCGGGCAACCGCCAGCAAGTCAATGTGCTGTCGGCCGGGCCGACCCTGAGTTTCGAATGGGGCGCGAGCTGGCGCGGCTCGACCTCGCTGCGCTACATGCGCAGCGAGGCGGAGATCTCGGACCAGTTCAATTCAAACCGTCTCGATCTTGCGCTGCGCGCGATCAAACCGATCAGCACCACCAGCCGCCTGGCGTTCAACGTGCAGACCGAACGCGTCGATTTCATCGACGATGCGACTGCGCGCGATTACACGCGTTCGGCCCTGTTCGCGCGCTACTCGCGCACGCTCAGCCGTTTCGATCTCGCGGTCGATCTGGGCTATTCGCGACTCGACTACCGGCGCGACCTGCCCGATTTCGCCAAGACGCGCTCCGACCCCCTGCTGCGCGTGGAATTGGGCTGGCAACCCAACGCAAGCCATGAGATCGGCATGCGCTTCAGCAGCGAGTTCTCCGATATCGCCGCCAACAGTCTGGCCACGCTCGGCGAAGGCACCGAACTGCCCACGGAGATCGTCACCGGCGAAGCGGTGGTCAACGCTTCTCCCTATCAGCAACGCCAGATCGAAGTCGATTACGGCTTCACCGCGACGCGCTGGGCGTTCGGCATCACGCCGTATGTCGGCCGGCGCCGGTACGAGGACATCGGCACGTTCGATCAGAACGATTACGGCACCGGGGTCGAGGCGAGCTGGCGCGCGCGGCGCAACATCAGACTCGGCGTCACCGGTTCGCTGGTCCATATCGATTACGTAAACCTGGGGCGACAGGACGAAACGCGTCGCTATGCCGGCAATATCCGCTACGACTGGGCGAAACACTGGAGCAGCACGTTCTCGATCGCCCGTTACGAACGCCACAGCAGCACCGCCGGCCAAAGTGCGGACCAGAACGTCATCGGCCTGACCGTCATCTACCGAAACCGCTGAGCCCATGAGCGCCAACATCGCGCGTGCGATCGTCGTCTGTCTGTGGTCGACCATGCTCGCGGCGTGCGGCCAAGAATCGTCCGCCCACGCATCGGCGGCCGATGTCGAAAGCACCGGCACCGCAGTCGCAGCGCGCACGCCGCTGGCACGGATCGCGCCGGGCATTCCGCTCGATCTGGGATACGTCGACCGCACATCGCCGGCTTTCGCACGCTTCCGGCGCTGGGTCGACAACGCGGTCGCGGGCGAACCCGGTTACGCCTTTTCCGCCTACGACGCCGCAGTGCTGTACCGGCTCGATCCGCAGAAAAAGTACTGCGATCTCGCGGTGGCGATGACCGAGCGCGAAGTCGCGGACGCCGAAGCCGCGATCGCCGAAGGGCGCGCGCCGGAGATCGCCGGCGATTCGTATCTCGACGTCGGGCCGCGGATCGCCGCGCTGTCGATGACGCTCGACACCTGCAAAGCACAGATCGACGACGCGCAGCGCGGGCGCTGGTCGGTCCACGCCGAACAGGCGGTGTGGAATGTCTGGCACGCCCTGCGCGCGCACTGGGGCGCACGCCCGCGTCCATGGACCGGCTGGTCGGTGGACAATCCCGGCAACAACTATCACTACAGCTTCGTCGAAGCGACGCTGTACTGGGCGCTGGCCAGCGGCAACAACGACTGGATGCGTTTCCTGCACGAAGAAAAGATCCAGCCGCTGAAGGCGTATTTCGCGACGCTGCCCGGCGGCGGCAGCCTCGAAGGCACCGGTTACGGCGCCGCGCACATGCGGCTGTTCGCGCTGTACCGCTTGTGGCGGGACGCTACCGGCGACGATATCGCCAACGCCAACCCGCATGCGGACGACAGCATCGCGTATTGGGTGCATGCGACGGTTCCGACGATGGACCGCTTCGCGCCGATCGGCGACCAGTCGCGCGTGTCGGTGCCGGAGCTCTACGACTACCACCGCCGTCTGGTGCTGGAAGCGCGCGCGCTGAGCAAAGATCCGGATTCGCAGGCGCTGGCATCGTGGTGGCTGCATCGCATCTCGATCCCGAAGATGAGCAACGGCTTCAACACGCTGCACGATCTGCTGCCTGCAGGCGATGCCGATGCGCCAGCGCCGAATACGCTGTTCCATCGCGCCGAGGGCGCCGGCCATCTGTTTGCGCGCAGCGGATGGGACAGGGACGCGATGTGGCTGGCGTTCGTCGCTGGCCCTTACAACGAAAGCCATGCGCACCAGGAACAGGGCGGCTTCACCCTGTTCGCGCGCGACTGGCTGACCGTGACCGAGAACATCTGGACCCACAGCGGCATCCAGCAGGGCACCGAAACCCACAATGTGCTCCGCTTCGAGCGCGATACGGCCGATCGACAGGTGATCCAACAGCATCAGCCCGGCGCTTCGCGGATGACGGTCACGCCCGGCGCCGACGGGGCCCTGCGCGTCGATGCCGACCTCACCGGCGCCTATGACGGCGAGGCGCCGGTGCGTCGCTGGACCCGCGCACTGGATTTCGCCGGACGCACGCTGCGGGTGGAGGACCGGTTCGCGATCGACCCGGGCCATCGGGCCGTCTTCCAGCTCAACCTGCCGGTCGAGCCCCGGATCGACGGCCAGACCGCCATCGCCGGCCGGCTGCGGGTCCGGGTGATCGCCCCGGCGGATGCCAGACTCACCAAGCTCGACTGGCGCGGCGTCGACAACACTGAATTCAACAGCGGCTGGCGGCTGGATATTGCCGGTGGAACAGACACTTACATCGTGGAGCTCGACGCGCTCTCAAACTGAACGCTTGCTGACTTGCATGCACGACGGCGTTCACACTTTGCTTCGATGACCGACCCAAGAGCCCGGCCGGTCACACTTCCCCCCCATCGCCGACACCATACTGCGCCTCGGGTCGCCCATTCAGTTTTGGGCTGCCACGTACGACGCGCTGCACCCAAGTCCGGACGAGGTGCATCAGGGGGCGCGACCGACCGAAATATCGCACGGACGCGAACGCAGAGCCTTAGACATATGCCCCAGTCGTACCGCAACACCCGTCCGGCTTCATCGCCGACAGCACCCGCCAACCGCCAGAGATTCGCCCGGGGCCTGATCGTCCTCGGCGTTGTCGCGACCACCGGCATCGCCCTCGCCGGTCCCGCCAAACTGATGCGTGAAGTCCGCTCGCGCCTCTTCGAGAGCGATCGCGGTTCAGTGGCCGACATCGCCCGAACGCAGGCGCCGCGCCGCGCACAGGTCGCCAATCGCGTCCGCTCGACCGCCGGCTCGACCGCCGCACAGGCGTCGGAGATTCCAATGAATCTCACCTACGTCGACACCTCGCGCACCGCTTACACGCGCTTCCGCACGTGGGTGGACAACGCCGTCAACGGCAACCCCGGCTACGCCTACGAGGCGCGCGACTCCGCGCTGATGTTCCGCATCACCCGCGATGTGAAGTACTGCACCCATGCCATCGGCATGGTCGACCAGCAGGTCTCGCAGGCGGAAGCCGCAATCGCCTCGGGCCAGAACCCGGTCGTGGCCGGCGACTCGTATCTCGACGTCGGGCCGATGATCGGCGATGTCGCGATGACCTACGACACCTGCAACATCCGGCTCACCGCGAACCAGCGCCAGCGCTGGGCGGCCTACGCCGAACAGGCCATCTGGAATGTCTGGAACCACCAGAACGCGCGCTGGGGCACCCGTGCCGCGCCGTGGAGCGGCTGGTCGGTCGACAATCCGGGCAACAACTATCACTACAGCTTCCTGGAAGCGACCATGTCGTGGGCGCTGGCGTCGCGCAGCGCGACCTGGATGAGTTTCCTGCAGAGCGACAAGCTGCCGAAACTCGAAGCCTATTACCGCGCGATCCCGTCCGGCGGCAGTCAGGAAGGCACCGGCTACGGCACCGCGCAGATGCGCCTGTTCAATCTCTACAGCCTGTGGCGTGACGCGACCGGTATCGATCTGGCCAACGCCAACACCCATGCGACCAACACCATCAAGTGGTGGACGCATGCGACCGTGCCGACCCTCGACCGCTTCGCGCCGCTGGGCGACCAGTCGCGCGTGTCGGTGCCGGAGATCTACGACTATCACCGCAGACTCGTACTGGAAGCCCGCCATCTCACCAAGGACGCGACCGCGCAGCGGATCGCCAGCTGGTGGCTCAACAACATCTCCGTGCAGCAGATGGGGCAAGGGCTGAACTTCCGCTACGACATGCTGCCGCCGGGCACCAATGGCGCCGCGCCGGCGGAGCTGTATTACCACGGCACCGGCACCGGCCATCTGTTCGCGCGCACCGGCTGGGATCGCGCCGCGATGTGGATGACCTATGTCGCGGGTCCGTACAACGAAAGCCATGCGCATCAGGACCAGGGCGCGTTCACTCTGTTCGCGAACGACTGGCTGGCGGTGACCGAAAACATCTGGACCCACAGCGGCATCCAGCAGGGCACCGAAGTCCACAACACGATGCGCTTCGAACGCAGCAACCCCAGCGTCGCGCAGTGCGCCAGCCCCTCCAACGACCGCATCGTCCACCAGTGCGCCGACACCACCTCGACGATGACCGTCACTCCCGGTGCGAATGGCGCGTTGACCGTCGTCTCCAACCTCAAACCCGCCTACGGCAACAACCCCGCGCTCAGCGCATGGACCCGTCGCCTCGACTTCGCATCGCGCAAACTCACCGTCCGCGACAATTTCACGCTGGCGGCAGGCACCACCGCGTTCTTCCAGGTCCAGGTGCCGGTACAGCCCGTGGTCAGCGGCACCACCGTCACCGCCGGCAAACTGAAGGTGCGGGTATTGGAGCCGGCAGGCGCCACCATCACCCTGAAGAACTGGAATCCGGTCGATACCACCGAGTTCTACAAGGGCTGGCGGATCGATATCGGCGGCGGCGCCACCACCTATCTGGTGGAGTTGAGCGAAGTGCCGTAACAGCGTCGATCGCAGTCGTGCGAAACGCCAAAAAGCCCGGGGATTCCCGGGCTTTTTGCATGTCGCCTGCGCCAATCTGACGGGCTCCGGAACACCTGTCCCCAATCCGGCCGCACTTCTCTACCGGTACCGGTATGCGCCCATAGACTGAGGCACTCATCTTCGATCAGGCAGCGCCATGAACGACACAGACCCGCAGGACTCCACCAGGCAGGACCAACTCGACACGCTTCGCAAACTCGTCAAGGACGTGCAGATCGCGATGCTGACCACCTCCACGCCCGACGGCACGCTGATTTCGCGCCCGCTGCAAACGCTCGATTTCGACGAGGACAATGTGCTGTGGTTCGCCACCGACTCGACCAGCGAGAAGGCGCAGGAGATCAAGACCCACCCGCATATCGGCCTCGGTTATGCCGATCGACGCGACAACAGTTTTGTCTCGATCTCCGGGCCCGCACGTCTGCTGCGCGACGAGCAGAAGATCGACACGCTGTGGTCGCCGGCGATGTCGCTGTTCTTTCCTGCAGGCAAGGACGATCCGAATCTGGTCCTGATCCGGGTCGAGATCGAGCGTGCCGAATACTGGGACGGCCCGGGCACCATCGTCGGCAAACTGCTGTATCTCGCTGCGGCAGCGATCACCGGCAATCCGGGCGTGATGACGCAGAATGTCATCGTGGAAACCAGCATGTCCGAATGAGGCCAGGCGCGTCGGGCAGCGTGGGTTCTACCTGCGCTTGCCTACCGCGATCGCCGCTGTAGCCGATCATCGTGCCGGTGTCGCGCATGTGCGCGAGCTGCAGCGAGGGCTTGTGATGAGCGCGGCACACCACGCTGCATGCTGTCCTTTTCCCCGTGCAAGGCACGGGGAAAAGGGAGTCGGCCGAGCCATGATGAGCTCTCGGTCCGGACGACATCGCGGCGCGATGAAAGCCGACACGCTGGTCTGCGACGCCGGAAAGCACGGCGATATCGGGTTTTTAACGCCGTGCTGTGAGCACGCCGTTAGACTCGATATCGGCAATGCCGCCGATTGCCCGTCTTCAACCGACGCGCCTCGAACCGACACTCGCTCACAAGGACAATGGAATGAACATTTCTTCCGCGAACAAGACTGCTGCCGCACAGACGACAATCGCCCATCGGCATCGCACTGCGCTTGCGCTTTCGTTGTTGTGTTTGCCGGCGCTGCTGGGCGTGTCCGGCATCTCCAGCGCCGCCACCGCCCATCTCGGCTGGGTCACCGGCAGCACGACGGATCCATACGTCAATCGGTGCGCCATCAATGCGACCAACAGCATCGCCACGCTGCCGACGAATCCGAACTACGTGATGGCCTATCGCAGCGGCGCCGACAGCTGCAGCAGCTACGCCCCGACCACCGGCAACGGGATGATCCATCGACAGGGCATCCAGCGTCTGACCCGAGATGGACAGAACTACCTGCTGGTCACCATGTCGACCAACAGCGGCATCCACCCGGGATTCGAGGTGATCCGGCTCGGGTCGCGCACCGGCACCACCGGCCTGCTCGGCGGCAACGTCACTCCACTGCAATATCCCTCTTGCGCCGATGCCGTGACCCGGTACCACGCGGACGACTCGACGCGCGATCATGCGGGCGGCTTCCATGTCAGCGGCGAGTACGCGATCGTGCCGCTCGAAAGCAGCAACGACAGCGTCGGCGCCGGCTTCCGCACCGCGCAGCTGTCGGTTCCGGCCACGCCATCATGGAGTCCGATGGTGATGCGCCAACGCAGCCAGACCACGAATGCCGGCGCAGCGGGAATGACCCGCCTGTCCAACGGAAACTTTCTGGCGATGGTGTTCGGCAACAATTCGGACGATGTCGAAGTCTTCGTGTCTTCTTCCACGAGTCTGCCCGGCCATAACGGCAGCGCTTCGACCTGGATTTCGATGGCCAGCGCCAATACGCCTTTCGGCAGCGGCAATTACCAGGGGCTGCAACTCATCACCCAATGCGACGGCCAGCTGTTCGTCGCGGGAACGCACAAGAACATCAGCACCGACTGGGTGGACCTGTGGCGTGTCGATCTGACCGCCAGCTACGTCCCGACCTTCACCAAGGTCGCCAACCGCCACATGTACTGCAGTACGTCCAATACCGGGAATACGCGGTACTGCGATTTCCAGGCCGGCGCAGGCATTTATGTCAACGGCAGCGGCGGCTTGCAGCTTTACGGCGTGGAGCATTACAACGACGGTGTGCCGGGGACGACGCGCGTGGTCAAGGTACGGGAATTCTGATTCTCTGATGACCGGGGGGCGAGTCGCGACCTGTTCGCGCTCGCCCCGCCAGCAGGCGATCTCGCATCGCCTGTCGGAAACGCCTACCGGCGCTTCATGACCGCGATCGCGGCGTAATGCGCGAAATACCACGCGGCGCGCACCCGGCCGAGCCCTTCGACGTTGCGATAGATGTTCCACTGCCACTGCGCCGCCTTGCGCTTGTCGGCGGACAGCGAGCCGCTGCGGACCAGATACTCGGCCAGCGGCTCGGTCGTCGGCACCCGCCGCGCGATCCCTGCGCGTCGCACCATGCCCAGCCAGAACACGTAGTCTTCGTGACCGATGCGCTCGAAGCGGCCATCGCCCAGCGCACGGTCGTACATGCCGGTGAGATTGCCGATGCGGTTGCTCTTGAGCATATCGGCATAGCCGACTTCCGCCGGCGGGCGCACGACCGACAGCTCACGGCCGCTTTCGTCGAAGCGGCGATAGCCGGTGTAGCCGATCATCGTGCCGGTCTCGCGCATGTGCGCCAGCTGCAGCGCAAGCTTGTCGGGCAGCCAGCGGTCGTCGCTGTCGAGAAACGCGAGGTGGGTGCCGGTCGCCGCCTCGATGCCGGCGTTGCGCGCGGCAGCGACGCCGCCGTTCTTCGGCTGCTTGATCGGCACGACCCGGGAGTCGCGCGCGGCGGCGTCCTCGATCAGGTCCCACGTCGCGTCTTTCGAACAATCGTCGATCACCAGCAGCTCGACAGCGGCATGGGTCTGCGCGAACACCGAGTCCATCGAAGCGCGGAGCGTGGCGGCGGCGTTGTAGGCCGGCATGACGACACTGACTTTCGCCGTGCCGGAGATGACTCCGACATTCGCCGGATCGACCACAATCATGCAGTACGCGCCTTGCGACCGCCCACCCACGATGAACGCGGCGCCGGCAGCAGATAGTCGCGGTATTGGCCGGGATCGCCCTGCTCACCGGCTTCGGCGGCCTTGATGATGTTGTAGGTTTCGCGTGCGGTCACGTAGTGCAGCACGTGGCGCTTACCGTCGTTGTAGGCGCTTTCGAGGTAGCGGTGCATCGCATCGACCGGCGCGCCCAGCAGCGTGTCGATATCGTGCTCCTGGGTGCCGTGGGTATGGATCTTCACGAACACCCACTCCGGCCGCCCTTCGACGTGCACGCCGGTCTTCACCCACAGATCGACGCGCGCCTCGGTCGGCGGGCAATTCCTGCGCACATCGGCGTTCTCGATCCGCGGCATCACCGCCATGCGACGCTCGCGCCAGTTCAAAGCAAGCGGCCCCTGCACGATCATCAGATCGCCGCTGGCGCCACCGCCCACTTTCACCGGGCTGCCGTGGTCGTGCGATTTCGGCGCCAGCGGATCGTCGGTGGCGTAGTAGATGCTGTTCACGGCTGCGGTCTGGGTGTCGCTGGGCGCCGAAGGCAGGGTGAAATCGGCGTAGCAGCCGAGTTCGCGCAGCAGGATCAGTTCGTTGTTGATCCCGCACCAGCGCCCGTCGGCGCGCGAATTGTCCAGACACCAGTTGCCGTGGATGAAGCCGAACCGCAGTTGCCCGGTGTCCGGGTCGCGCGGCAGCGCGCCGTGCTGTTCGTGCAGGGTCTTGCAGAAGCGTCCGATCGATGTGCGGAAATTCTGCTCGGTGTCGTTGTCGTGGTGCAGATGCACCTCGATCTCGCCGAAGCCATCGGCGCACAGCGACGCGATCTTGTCGAGATGCTCCACCGCATATTCTTCTTCCGGGTAGAAGAAGCTGTGCTGCGGTGGACGCCCATCGGCATCGCGATGCCGCAAGGCGAGTTCGCGGTACTCATTGCACCAGCGGTCGACCCGACGGCGCTGGGTGTCAAGGTCGGCACCTTTCCACATCGGCTCGAAATGATCGACGAAGCAGAACATCACGTGGACGGGACGGTCGGTCACCTCGGGCACGCGGCGACACAGATAGTCGCCCAGCCACAGGTGCATGTTGCGTTTGCGCATGTCGCGAACGACCACGACGACTGCCGCAACGGCAAACAGCACCAGACACAGTGCGATGGCGATGAACGCGCTCATGCCCGCACCCCGCAGCTTCGACTGTCGATGAACCGACTCCGGATATTTCGATCTTTGCCCATGCCATCCCCCCTGAAGGCCATATCGCGATGCAAGCTCATGCCGATGGCCGCAACGATTCGAACGCGAACCCGTCCGCCGCCCAGACCGGCAGCATCGTCTGCAGCAGATGCAGCGAGAGCGCGCTGTCGTCGTGCATCAGCAGGATCTCGCCGGACTCCGGCGGAAAACGCTGCGCCGAAGCTATCAGCGCCTCCGCCGGACGCTTGCTGTAATCGAGACTGTCATAGGACCAATACGCGATGCGCTGGCCGCGGCGGACGCAGTCCAGCACCATCGGTCGCGGCAGCACGCCCCGCGGCGGCCGGAAATCGTGCTTCGCGATGCCGTCAAAACCGGCGAGCAGCCGGTCGGTCCGATCGATCTCCTCGCGCTGCGCGGTCAGGTCCAGCCGATCGAACAGCGGATGACTCCAGGTATGGTTGCCCAGTGCATGGCCTTCGCGGACGATGCGTTCGACCACCTCTGGATAACGCTCCGCCTCGCGACCGATCAGGAAAAACGTTGCTTTCGCACGATGCGCCGCGAGCAGGTCGAGCAGCGCCGGTGTGTGCTCCGGATGCGGGCCGTCGTCGAAGGTGAGATGCAATACGCGACCGCGCCGGACGCCGCGGGTCAGCACCCAGCGGTTCGGCAGCCAGCGCAGCACTTTGAGTTTTCTGGGGCGGGGATTCATATCGTCAGCGATGGTGGGAACGGATTCGGCCCACGGCCGAGGCCTGGGGGGAGCCGGAACGGGCGCGCAATGATGCCGGAACTCATCGCCCGCCGTCCCGGTACAGCGCGTCGTAACGTGCCGCCATGGTCGCGATCGACGCCTCGCGCAGCGCCCAGTCGCGACCGGCCTGCCCCATTTGCGCGGCACGCGCGGGTTCGCGCAGCAGCGCGGCCATGGCCTCGGCGAGCGCGGCTTCGTCGGCGGGCGCGACCATCAGACCGTTGCGACCATCGGCGACGATCTCTCGATTCCCGCCCACGTCCGTGGCCACGATCGGCAGGCCGCTGGCGCAGGCTTCCAGCAGCGCCATCGAATAGCCCTCGCTCAGCGACGACAGCACGAATGCGTCGAAGCCCTGCAACAGCTGGCGCACATCGCTGCGATCGCCGAGGAAGCGCACCGCATCGCCCAGACCGAGCGCGGCGCTTTGCGCCTCCAGCGCCGCGCGCAACGCGCCGTCGCCGACCAGGACCAGCGCGGTATCGGCGGATGTCGCATGCACGCGCGCGAACGCCCGCAACAGCGTCGCCTGATCCTTGACCGGATTGAGCCGGCCGACCGTGCCGATGATGCGCACGCCCGGCGCAAGACCGAGCACATTGCGCAATGCGGCACGGCGCTCCCCGGACGCGCACGCAAACGCCTCGACGCGGATCCCGTTGGGCACCGCGAGCAGTCGCTTCCGTGGACGGACGCCCTGCTGCACGAAACGCGCGCGCGCCGCCTCGCAGACCGCCGCGACGATATCCGTGCGCGCCATGGTCCGGCGGTACAGCCACTCGCCGCGGCTTCCGGGCTGCGCCGCGCCCATGCCGTGGCGGGTGTTGACCATCTTCGCCAGCGGCAACCCGAATCCTGCAGCGACAGTGTGATAGTGCGCGTTGGCATTGTGGGTATGCACGACCGCGCCGGGAACCGCACGCAGCCATGCGCGCAGCCGGGATATCGCCCCGGCATCGAAACCGCTGCGTTTGTGGCAGGCATGCACTTCGATGCCCTGCGATTCGAGCTCATGCGCGAGCGCGCCAGGCTCGAACAGACAGGCGACCCGGCAGCGATGCCCGACCGCATGCTGGGCGCCGACCAGGTCGATCGCCATCCGTTCCAGACCGCCGCGCTCGAGATTCTCGACCACGTGCGCGATATCGAGCGTTGCGGCAGCGTCCTTGCCGATCACGCTCATGTCGGCAGCTCGCAGATGGTGACGCGGCGCTTGCCGCTGGCGGTCAGGGCGATCTCGTCGCGGTACTCGAACTCGACCGCGACGCTGTCGCCCACCAGTTTCCGGATCTCGTCGCGGACGCTGGCTTCCGCTGCGCCATCGAAGCCCTCGTTTTTCACCAGCCGCACAATGAGGCTGTCGAGGCTGCGCTGTACGACCTGATAGTGGCGGATCGAGGTGAAATTCATCAGCGTGTGGACGAAATATTCGCCCGGCAACACACGGCCATCGGCGGTCCGCAGCGCATCGAGCTTGCGCCCGTCGACCTTCGCCAATTTGGGAAGGTGTCGACCGCAGGCGCAGGTGCTGGCGCCGGGCGTGCCGAGATCGCCGTTGAGATAGCGCATCAAGGGCATGCCGTAGTTGTGGAGATCGGTGATCACCAGTTCGGCCGGGCCGCTGCCGCGAACCGCTGCGGTCTCGTCGTGGAACTCGACGTGGAGATGATCGATGTTGATGTGCAGGCCATCGTGCGCCTCGCACTCGGCGGCGATCAGCATCACTTCGCGACAGCCGTAGGTGTCGTATGCGGGCGCGCCGAAAACGCGCTGCAGCAGCTCGCGCTGATGCGCATGCAGCGCTTCCGCCGCGCCGAGCACGCGCTGCGGGCGATGGATGGTGCGGCCGTTGCGTTCGATCCAGTGCGCCAGCTCCACCAGCGGTCCAACGTAGGAAACGATGGTCTCCGGCTTGAAGCTGTCGATCGCGTCGGCGTACTCGGCCATCCGCTGTTCGCTCATGTCGAACGCGTTGAGCATGCGCCGGTTGAACGCGGCGTGGTAAAGGCGATCCTTGAACAACCGGAAGCCCGCCGGCGCCGCCACCGGCGCGCCCCACAGATACGCGGTGCGCTGTCCCAGATGCGCGCCGGACCATCCGTAGCCGCGGAACATCACCGCGACCCGACGCTCATAGCTCTCGCGGGTGTAGCCGAAGCGCATCGGCTCGCCGGTCGAGCCGCCGGTGCTCTTGAAATACAACGCATCGCGATATGCGGGCGCGATCATCGATTCGGAGTGCTCGCGGATGACCAGCTTGTTCAGCAATGGCAGCCGCGCGTAATCCTCCCGGTTGCGGATGTCGTCTGCGGCTTCGACACCGACCCTTCCCCACCATTCGCGATAGAACGGCACATGCTGCCAACAGTGCGCGATCAGGCGCTGCAACTTCTCCCACTGCAGCGCATCAAGCTCATCGGCGGAACGCCACTGGTCGCGCTCGTACTCGCGCAGATACGTCAGGGTCTTGCGCCTGCGCAGGCCCGACTCGTAGGCCGGATACAGCGCGCGCCGGAACAGGGACTCGTAGATACCGCTCATATCGCAAGCTCCGCGCGCGCATGCGCCCAGGACAACAGGCGCGCCCCGAGACGCGGGCGCCCGCCAAACAGACGCTGGTGCAACTGCTGCATGTGCGCGATGTCGTTTCGCGTCCAGCAGCCCAGCGACAACGTGAGCGGCAGATACAGCGCGCCGCCGATGACTGCGCCGGCGAGCAGCGCGGCCCATGCCTGCAGATGCGGCACCAGCGGCCACAGCGGCAATACCGCCAGCACGCTCGCCAGCAGCGTGCGCAGGATCCGCCCCCAATCGGGCGAAACGCCGCTGACCCGGGTCGCCATCGTCACGTAGGCGATCGCATTGAAGATCGAGACGGAGAAGAACGCCAGCATCGCCCCGTGCAGACCGTCGGCGCGGATGAGCCAGGCGTCCAGCACGAGTTTCAGCACACCGAAGCAGATCACCATGATCAGGACCGCACGCTGGCGGTCGGCGCTGATCAGCAGACTCGACCCGCCCTGGGCCGAGGTGGCGATCGCGGTGCCGGCCAGGCATACGGCGAAGACCGCTGCGGCTTCGTCGTATTCGCTGCCGTACAGCAGACCGATCAGCGGCTTGGCGAGCACCACGCCGAACGCCACCAGCGGCAGCGCCAGCAGCGCGAGATAGGCGGTGGATGCGGCGAACCGCCGACCTGCGACTTCGCGCCCCTGGCTCAGCGCATTCGCCATCATCGGCAACAACAGCGCTCCGAACACGCCCGGCACCAGCGTCGTCGCGCCGCTGGCCAACTGGTAACCGACCTTGAACTGGCCGGCAGCATGCGGGTCCGCGTATGCGGTCAGGAACAGCACCTCGATTTCGCTGGCGGCAATGAAGCCGACGGTAACGATCAACGTGCTGTAGAGCATCTGCTGACGCACGCGCGGCACCAGATCCTCAGGCAGGTCCGGGCGATCTTCGCCGGGCGGCAACAAGGGAAGCACCTGCGCGCGCGACATCGTGTAGAAGACCACGCTCGATACCAGGAACACGCCGAGCAGCCATTCCACCGGCATGTCGAACCACATCACCAGCACCACCATCGCCAGGTTCAGGGGCGTCGACAGCACCGCGACCATCGCATTGATCCGGAAATTCTCCAGCCCCTTGGCCACGCCGATGTTGAACATGTAGCCGGCGCGCAGCGATACCGCGATCACCAGGAACGCGAACAGCATCCCGTGATTGAAGTCCGGCGCCACCCGATGCCCCGCCAGCCACAGCGCCAGCGCGCCGAACAGCAGAACGATCGCAAGAAACAGCCGCTGCGCGCGGCGCAGATAGGCGATCAGCGGCCGGACCAGCGAATCCCGCCCGCCGCCGCGCAGCTCCGCGACGAACTTGATCGCAGAACTTGCGGTCCCCGAATTGGTGGCGGCGATCCCCATGCCGACCAGCCAGATGACCGCGCTGTAGGCGCCGAAACCTTCCGGGCCGAGATGGCGGGCGATGATGATCGACGTCAGCATGCCAAGCGCGAATTCGGTGTACATCGCCACCGAAGAGAACAGCGTATTGCGGAGAGTTTGCGCGCGGAGGGTCATTGCGTCACCAGAAGAATCTTGACCACGATGTAAAGAAAAATGGCGCTGCCCAGACCCACGACAGGCCACAGCAATGCATCATCGGCAAGCACAAAGTGAGGCAAACTCGGATCGTCACGTCGAATGTCCGCGTAGTGTGCGACCACCATCGCGGTAAGCAGATAGAGAATGATCACGTAGCTCCGGCTCAGAAAGAACGCCGCGACAAAAAAGCCGATCAGCGACAACAGTAGCGCCATCGAAATCGCACGCCCTTCTTTGACCCGCGCATCAAGCGCTTCCCAATCCATGTCCATATCCATTTCGATATCGTCTTCCATCTCGCCAGAATCCGGACCATCTTCGTCCTGCTCTTCCCAATCAATCGCAGCCTGTGGACGCGACCCCCTCCACATCATCCGGAAGCAATAAATCAGAAACGCGAGCCACAGGGTATAACCGACGATACCGGTCTCGGCAAGAATCAGAACGAACGAGTTGTGCGCGGTCAGCGGATTGTGTTCGGTGTACATGTCGGGCCCGACACCGAACAGCGGATATTCCTGGAACATCTGCAGACCTTCGTACCAGGATTCGACGCGACCTTGCGCCGACTCCTCTTCGGCATCGATTTCGCTGAATCGCGACGGCAGCAGCAGCAGCACCGCCACCGCCATGGCCCCGAGCACGCCCGCCACGATCAAGCCCTTGCGTTGCCAGACGAATACGCCCATCGTCGACAACAATCCGAGCAGCGCGCCGCGCGAGTCGGTGAGATAGACGCCATAGACCAGCAGACCGGTGATCGCCAGCCAGAACAGGCGACGCAAACCCAACAAACCGCCGCGACTGCTGAGATAAACGGCCATCGGCACGCAACTCACGAACAGCAGCCCCAGGTCGTTGGGGTCGTTGAAGATGCCGACATATTGGATACGCGTGCCTTGGGACATTTCGACGCCGGTCCAGCCCAGCCCAGTCTCCCTCTGCCCGATCCCATGTACTGCCAGCACTGCGGCGCATACCGAATACACCGCCATGAACTTGAGGATCCGACTGCGACGATCCAGTCCGTTGGCGAACACCGCGAACGCCAGCACCACCGGCGCGAATTTCCCGACCTGCTCGATCGCACCGCCGATCCAGCCGTTGAACACGTGCGACACCAGCAGCACGCCGAAGAACATCAGCAGAAGTTGATACTGCGGCGCGTCGAAATCCTTTCTCGGGGACAGCATCCAGAATGCGGCGGCGGTGATCAGCATGATCGGCTGCAGCGGCAAGCCGACACTGTCGACCATCGCCGGATAGTCCTGGGGCCGGATCAGCACCAGCAACAGATAGCACATCATCGCGATGAACATGCTGTGCCCTATCCGACCCGTGTTCGCGAGCGATGGCAGAACACTTCCGGCAACGCGAGCATGCTCTCGAACCAGTCCGCATCCATCTGCCGTTCGACCGGAATCCGCCGCATCGCGTAACGGGTATCCAGACCCAGGCGTTCCGGACCGGCGAGGTAACTGCAGGCCATCCGATAGCCCGCATCGCGTACTGCGGCGACGACCGCATCGTCGTAGGCGTCCGCGCCACCGACCGGGTACGAGATGACCCGCGCTTCGCTGCCGAGCTCACGCTCGATCGTCCGTTTGGAGATCTCGATTTCCTCGCGCATCGCCACCCTCGACATTTTCGCGAGCATCCGGTGGTCGACGCCATGCGAACCGACCTCCATGCCACCGGCATGCATCTCGCGCAGTTGCGCCCAGGTCATCGGCCGGCAATAAGGGTGCCCCGCTTCCGGAGACAACGACCATTCTCGCTTCAGACGATCGATCAGCGCCTGCTGCGCATCCGCATCGAGCGCCTTGATGAGATCGAGCAGCCGGGCCGCGAGTTCGCGCCGTGCGCCCAGGTCATCGGGCAGATGCCAATCGATGGCCAGTTCCGGAGCATGCAAGGATCCGGCGCTGGTCGTACACAGCATATGCACAAGCCAGTCGTAGTCGAAGGGACGACCCGAATCGATGTGTCCGGTCGATACGAAGAACATCGCCGAGAGGCCGGCATCACGCAGGATCGGCCATGCGCAACGGTAATTGTCGTCGTAACCGTCGTCGAAAGTGATGAGCACGGCGCGACTCGGTATGGGCCGACCACGCTCGAAGCAATCCAACAGCTCGTCGAAACGCATCGGCACGTAGCGGCGCTTGAGGATGGTCAATTGCTGTCGGAAAGCGGCGCTGGACGCGCTGATGAGTTCGGGATCGAAACGGAAGCCGGGCGGCTCGACGGCGTCCAGCACGCGGTGATACGCGAGGATGCGCAGATCGTGGCGCAGCGCCGCCCGCATCCGGGCGATCAGCGGCAACAGGCCCGCGCGGGCGCAGGCGCGCGCCAACCGGGGCCGGCGACCGGCCAACGGCATTTCGCTCGACCTGATCCCTGCACCAACAACCGTACCGCTCATCCCACCCCCTGTATCATTCACGCACAACGCAACGACCGCCACCGTCCGGACACCGCGAGCAGCTTGCATTCGTCCGGAGAACGCGGTCCACTGCGCGCCTCACACGAACGCCAGCGATGGAGCGGACATGGCCGAAGACACCGATTTCGGAGCGCTTTTTCGCGAACTCGGCATCGATTCGACCTGCTCCCTCGCCGAATTGCGCAGTGCATGGCGGCGACGCGTGTCGAAACTCCATCCGGACCAGGGCGGAAGCGCAGAGGATACCGGACAGTTGCAGCAATTGAACCGTCTTTACGATGCGGCGCTGGATTTCCACGCGCGCTATCGGCGGATGCCTGGTGCGATGTCCACGGGGCTGCTGTCGCCGGAGCGGTCCGGAGCCTCCACCGACAGCCCGTCGCTCCCCCCTCTGTTTGCGGGCGATCCGGATGGGAACGAGCCTTCGGCGGCCGATTTTGGCAGAATATCGCGTTACTTCGTGCTGGTGTCGCTGGTCGCCATCGCCGTACTGGGCTGGCGTGTGGTGGAAAACGAGCCCGAAAATGGTCGCGTCACGGGGGATGCATCTGCCATCGACACGTTCTACGGCAACGACGAACAGCACGTGCGCCTCGCTGCGAAGCCCTTGATGGCGACGCTGACGATCGCGCCGGGCATGGAGAAGGACACGGTGCGGGACATTCTGGGGGAACCGCTCGATATGCATGCGCTGCGCTGGAGCTATGGCCCGTCGTGGGTCGAATTCCGCTGTGACAAAGTCGTGGACTGGTACAGCTCGCCGCTGCGCCCGCTGCGGGTATCGGCTGCGCGCGATGCGCATGCGGCCGCCGCCAGCCCCGACGACCGCGACTGCGACTGATTCGGACACCGGCATGTTTCCCAAAGCGATCACCCTGCTGCGCAAGGCGCGCCGTCGACTGTGGATGAAATACGCCCTGCGCGGCGTGGGCGGCAGCGACAACTTCGACCGTCTGGACCTGGCGTACACCGTCGAGGATCCATGGAATATGGCCTCGGATCTCGAACGCGCGCGCTTCGAGGCGACCAACCGGGTGATCGAACAGGCGTTCGGCCGGGTTGGCTCGGTGCTTGAACTCGGCTGCGGCGAAGGCCATCAGACCGAATACCTTGCCCAACTCAGCGACACGCAGTACGGCGTCGATGTCAGTCAGCAGGCGGTCGAGCGAGCGCGCAAGCGCCTGCCGCAGGCGCAGTTCGAAGCCACCGATATTTTCGGCCAGCCATGGGGCGACAACCGCCACCGTTTCGATCTGGTCACCGCCTGCGAAGTGCTCTATTACCTCAGCGAGCCTGAGAAAACCATCGCGCGGATGCGTCATCTCGGCCGCAACGGGCTGGTCACGTTCTTCGCGCCCGCCTGCGGCCGGATCGGCCCGCATCTGGATGCCGTGCCCGGCCTGCACAAGGACTGGATTCACCATGGCAGCACCGCATGGCTGATCGGCTGGTGGCGCGATGAATGAGGCTGCACCGATGTCCGCTCTGGAAGGCTACGGCATCGTCTATTTCGGCAACGACTGGTACGCGGAGAACCGCACCAGCAGCCATCACGTCGCCGCGCGACTGGCGCATCACGTGCCGGTGCTGTACGTCGATTCGCCCGGCATGCGCGCGCCGAACGCCTCCGGCCGCGATCTCAAACGCGCTGTGCGCAAGGTATTGGCGGCCTTCAAGCGCCCGACACAGGTTGCCGATGGGCTCTGGCACTGCACGGTGCCGCAGTTGCCGTTCCGACGCCTGCCGGGCGTCGATGCCTTCAATCGCCTGTTCGGTCGCTGGGCGGTTCGCCGCGCGCTGCGGCTGGCCGGCATCCGCAAGCGCATTTCGTGGTTCGTGGTGCCGCACCCGGGCGTCCACGCCGGCAAGCTCGGTGAAGACCTGTGCGTGTACTACTGCATCGACGACTACGCCGCGCATCCCGGCGTGGACGCCGCACTGATCGCCCAGCGCGATCTCGATCTGAGCCGCCGCGCCGATCTGCTGTTCGTCGCGCCGCCCGCACTGGTCGACGCCAAGCGCGCGCTCAATCCGAATACGGTGTTTTCGCCGCACGGCGTGGATGTCGACCTGTTCGCCAAGGCGCAGGATCCGGCGACCGAGCTGCCTGCGCTCGCGCGCGATCTGCCGCAACCGGTCGTCGGCTACATCGGCTCGATCCACGAATGGATCGACGTGCCGCTGATCGAATGGCTGGCGCAGCAGCGTCCGCAGTGGAGCTTCCTGCTGGTCGGCCACGCGCACATCGCGATCGACGGCCTGCGCGCGCTGCCGAACGTGCATCTGGCCGGCTCGCAGCCGTACGCGACGCTGCCGTCGTGGTCGAAAGCCTTCGACGCCGCGATCATTCCCTACCGGCTCAATCGCCAGGTCGCCAACGCCAATCCGCTGAAACTGCGCGAATATCTCGCCGCCGGCAAAGCGGTCGTGAGCGTGCGCAACCCGGAGATCGAAAAATTCTCGACCTGGGTGCGGCTGGTGGACGACCGCGAGGGCTTCCTCGCCGCGCTCGATGCCGCCGTGATCGACCACGCACCGGGCGCCGCCGAAGCGCGCATCGCCGCCGTCGCCGACCAGACCTGGGACGCGCGCGTCGCATCGGCGCTCGCCGAAGTCGCCGCGCATCTCTCCAAACATTCCTCTCCTGCAGTACATCCATGACCGCTTCCCACAAGCATGCTCCCCACAAACTCCGCGTCGCCGTCGTCGGCGCAGGCTATGTCGCCACCCATCATCTCGCCGCGCTGTCGCGGCTGGATTTCGTCGAGGTCGTCGGCCTGTGCGACAGCAATCGAGCCGCAGCCGAAGCCTTGGCAAAGCGCTTCAACATCGGGAAAGTCGCCGCGACCCTGGCCGAACTGGCCGATGTCGACCCCAACGTGGTGTATGTGCTGACGCCACCCGCCTCGCACGCGACACTGGCGTTGGCGGCGATGGACATGGGCTGCCATGTGCTGGTGGAAAAGCCGATGGCCGACACCGCCGCCGACTGCGAGGCGATGCTGGCGAAATCACGCGCGACCGGCCTGAAACTCGGCGTGAACCACTCAGACCTGTTCGACCCGGCGCTGATGCGCGCGCTGGACGCAGCGAAGAACGGCGACATCGGCGAGGTGGTGTCGGTCGATATCGTCCGCAATTCCGAATATCCGCCCTACGCCGGCGGCCCACTGCCCGGCATGGTGACGCAGGGTTCGTATCCGTTCCGCGATCTCGGCGTGCACGGGCTGTACACCATCGAGGCGTTCATCGGCGCGCTTTCGCAGGTCGATGTGCGCTACCAGTCGCGCGGCACCGACCCCAATCTCGGCTTCGACGAATGGCAGACCCAGGCGCAGAGCGCGACCGGCGTTGGCCGTCTGCTGCTGTCGTGGAACGCACGGCCGATGGAAAATCGTCTGGTCGTACGCGGGACGCGCGGGATCATCGAAGTCGATCGTTTCACCCAGGTCTGCCGCATCCATCGCGTGCTGCCGGGCCCGAAATTCATCGGCATCATCCTCAACGCGTTCTTCGGCGCGGCGAAGGATGTATTCCGCATTCCGATGAATGTGCTGCGCTTCGCCACCGGCCGTCTGAAGCCGTCGCCCGGCATCCAGCGCGGCGCAGAGGCTTTCGCGCGCGCGGTACGTGACGACGAAACGCCGCCGTTCACCGCCGAGGACGGTCTGCGTCTCGCCCGTCTGCTCGATCCACTGTGCGCGGCGCCCGACGCGGCACGGCTGCAGCAGCTCGAAGCGCGCTATGTCGATCTGCCGCCAGCCGATGCGCTGGTCACCGGCGCCGCCGGTTTCCTAGGCCGCGCGGTGGTCACGGCCCTGCGCGCGCAGGGCAAGACCGTGCGCGTGCTGGTGCGCCGTCCGGTCGCCGCGTTCGCGAACGACGACGGCATCCAGAGCGTGATCGGCGATCTGGGCGACCCGCGCATGGTCGATCACGCGATCGCCGGCGCGCGCATCGTCTACCACGTCGGCGCGGCGATGCGCGGCGGCCCGCGCGATTTCGAGGCCGGCACGATCTGGGGCACCCGCAACGTGCTCGATGCCTGCCGCAAGCATGCGACCTCGCGTCTGGTGTACGTCAGCTCGATGAGCGTGTTCGACCATGCCGGCCGCCGCAAGGGCGAAGTGCTGACCGAAGACTACCGCTTCGAGCCGCATCCGCAGCTGCGCGGCGCGTATACGCAGACCAAGCTCAATGCCGAGCAGATGGTCGCCGATGCGATCGCGAAGGAACATCTGCCGGCGGTGATTCTGCGCCCCGGCCAGATCTTCGGACCCGGCGCCGAACAGGTCACCCCGAACGGCACCATCGCGCTGGCCGGGCGCTGGATCGCGATCGGCGACGGCTCGGTGCCGCTGCCGCTGGTCTACCGCGACGATATCGTCGACGCGCTGCTGTTGGCGGCGGAAGCGCCGCAGGCGGTGGGTCGCATCTTCAATCTCGTCGATACCGACTCGGTGGATCGCAGCGAGTACCTGAAACGCTGCAAGCGCAGGCTCGGCGAAAAGCTCAAATTGATGTGGATGCCGCAATGGGTGTTCATGTGTCTGGCGATCGGCGTGGAGCTGCTGGGCAAGGTGCTGAAGCGCGATGTGCCGCTGACCCGCTATCGCGTGCGCTCGCTGCGTCCGCTGACGAATTTCGACACCGCCGCAGCCCGCGATGCGCTGGGA
This sequence comes from uncultured Xanthomonas sp., assembly GCA_964523435.1. Taxonomy (GTDB): domain Bacteria; phylum Pseudomonadota; class Gammaproteobacteria; order Xanthomonadales; family Xanthomonadaceae; genus Lysobacter_I. The sequence continues at coordinate 70,498 of CAZGBA010000004.1, read as the reverse complement.
TGGACGCCGAAGATCGGCGTGCGCAAGGGGCTGGATATCACCTTCGGCGAAGGCTGACCTTCGTCGAAGCTGCGTAGGAACGCCCTGTAGGAGCGGCTTCAGCCGCGAAGAACGCAATCTCTGGATCGCATCGATCATCGCAATCCAGATCCGTTTGGCCAGATCCGTTTGAAACCAGGTTTCGCCAAGATCGCGGCTGAAGCCGCTCCTACAAGGAAGCTCCTACACAGCGGCTTCTTTCCGCCTGCGCCAGCCATCGCGCAGACGGCGCATCGCCGGCCGTTCCACGCCGTAGGTCAGCACGGCGGACAACACCAGCACCGCGAGGCTCACAACCACCACGGCGACGAGGCTCGGAACGCCCGCCGCTTCCAGCCAATGGATGAGCGCGAACCCGATGGCCTGATGGAGCAGATACAGCGAGTAGGAAATGCCGCCGAAAAACACGAACGGCGCCTTGCGCAGCCAGCGCAGGCGCCCGGTCACGAAAAGCGCGAAGATCGCGGAACACACGATGCCGACGACCAGATACACCGGCGCGTAGCAGAGGCCGATCGACAACAGCGACAGCGCGATCAGGACCAGATTCGATCGCAGCGTATCCGGGCGGCTATGGATACGGTAGAAGAGGATGCCAAGCGCGAAGAACGGAATATGCCGCAGGATCAACAGTTCACGCAGGATGTACGAGAAATGCACGTGATGCTGTTCGGTCTGCGCGTAGACGATGGTGATGGACAACCAGACCGCGATGATCCAGTGGATGCGCTTGAGCTGACCGAGCAGGAACCAGCACAGCATCTGCACGTAGAAGAACAGTTCGACCTGCAGGGTCCAGTACGAACCGTCGAGATGCTCGAAGCCGAGTGCGTCCTGCAACATCGTGACGTTGGCCGCGAGATGTCCCGGAGGAATCCGCTGCTCCGGCATGCCGACCGTGTAGATCACGGCGGCGGTGATCGCGATCGCCGCCCAGTAGGCCGGGAACAGCCGCGAGAAACGCGACACGATGAAATCCATCGCCGTCCGGGTGCGTTCCAGGGTCATGAAAATCACGAAACCGCTGATCAGGAAGAACAGATGCACGCCATAGTTGCCCGCAGGAAAGCCGAAGCCCAGGGGTTGCAGGTGGCCCTGCTCCTGCTGATAGAACGTGGTGTAATGGAACACGACCACGCTGATCGCGGCGAGTCCGCGCAGGGCGTCGAGTTCGCCCACGCGTGGAGTGCGCTCACCGCTCATCCGCCCGGCATCTCCGTACTCCACGTTTCCCTCCAACCATGAACTCCCCGAATCAACAACGAATTTCTCCGCTGGGCAGGGACAGCGCCGGTGGCGACCGGAAATGTCCGTCCGCGCAGCGATTCCTGAGCTACCGCACATGCGCATCCTGATCGTCACCTCGCAGTTCCCCATCGCCGGCGAGCCCAACCGCGGCCGGCCGATCCACCAAACCGTGCGCGAACTGTCGAAACTCGCCGACGTGCGCGTGCTCAGCCCGGTCGCCAGCTATCCGCGCTGGGCGAAACCGCGCAGCTATCTGTTCCGCGCCGCGGATGCCGCGCATACCGTGCCGGGTTGCGATGTGCGCTACATCGATTATCCGGCGCTGCCGATGATCAGCCGACCGTTCAACGGCTGGCTGTGCGCGCGCACCCTGCATGCACCGCTGCGCGAATTCGCGCCAGATGTGGTGCTGTCGTATTGGCTGTATCCCGATGCTTTCGGCGCGATGCAGGCCGCGCGGCGCGCCGGCCTGCCGCTGGTGGTCGGCGCACGCGGTTCGGACCTGCGCGTGCGCGACGCCATCAGCAAACGCCTCACGCGTCCGGTGCTGCACGCCGCGCAGCGCATCCTCGTGGTCAGCGAAGATCTGGGCCGGGTCGCCGCGCGCGACTACGACGCCGATCCCGCACGCATCCGCGCGATTCCCAACGGCTGCGATGCGACCATCTTCCACCCGCAATCGCGCGCCGATGCCCGCTCCGCACTCGGCATCGATGCGGATGCCGAACTGGTGGTCTATGTCGGGCGGCTGGTGCCGGAAAAAGGCCTGCGCGAACTGCTCGATGCGATGGCCGCGCTGGCGCCGCAGCGGCCGAAATTGCAGTTGGCGCTGATCGGCGAAGGCCCGATGCGCGCGGAACTCGATGCCCGCATCGCCGCCGATCCCACGCTGCGTGTGCGCCTGCCCGGCGCGCAGGGTCCGCACGAGGTCGCGCGCTGGATGGCGGCTTCGGATCTGGTCACCCTGCCCAGCTACTCCGAAGGCCATCCGAATGTGCTGGTCGAAGCGCTGGCCTGCGGCCGTCCGGTGCTGGCGACGCCGGTCGGCGGCATCCCCGAAGTGGTGGACGCCGACTGCGGCCTGCTGGTGCCGGCGCGCGATCCCGTGGCCCTGGCCAGGGGGCTGCGCGATGCGCTCGACCGGCCATGGGACGAGACCGCCCTGTCGCGCCGGTTCTCGCGCGGCTGGGATGCGGTCGCGACGGATACACTACGCGCCTGCGAGGAAGCGTTGACCGCAGTGAAGTAGCGCCAGCCAGGGGTGGCTGACGCCCGGGGCATTTTGCGTTTACTGAGGACAACCCGGCCCAGGGCCGCGTCTGTTACAGGGGAAATCACGACGTGTGCGGAATCGCGGGATTCAGCGGGCCAGAGGTATGCGCCGAGACGGCGCATCCACTGCTCCGACGCATGATCCACACCCTCGCCCATCGCGGGCCCGACGGCTATGGCTATCACGCCGGAAACGGCGTCGGCCTTGCGCACGCACGGCTGTCGATCATCGATCTGACCACCGGCGACCAGCCGATCCGCAATCCGCGCGGCACGGTATGGACCGTGTTCAATGGCGAAATCTTCAACTACCTCGAACTGCGGCGCGAACTCGAAGCCGAAGGTCGCGTCTTCTACACGCAGTCCGACACCGAAGTGATCGTGCATCTGTACGACCGCGACGGCGATCGCTTCGTCGAACATCTCAACGGCCAGTTCGCGATCGCGCTGTGGGACAGCGAACGCCGCCGGTTGGTGCTGGCGCGCGACCGCGCCGGCATCCGTCCGCTGTTGCTCGCCCGCAGCGACGGCCGGATCTGGTTTGCATCCGAAGCCAAGGCCCTGCTCGCGGTGCTGCCGCAGTGCGCGGCGCTCGACCCGCTGGCGCTGGCCGAAACCTTCAGCACCTGGTCGCCGATCGCGCCGCACACGGTCTATCGCGGCATCGACAGCCTGCCGCCGGGACATACGCTGGCGATCGAACACGACGGCCGCGAAACCCTGCGGCAATACTGGGACTGGACCTTTCCGGATGCCGTCGACACCTCGCCGTCGCGCTATCCGCAGAGCGTCGAAGCCGCGACCGCCGAACTGCGCGAACTGCTGATCGACGCGGTACGCCTGCAATTGCGCGCCGACGTGCCGGTGGGCGCATATCTCAGCGGCGGACTCGATTCCTCCGGCATCGTCGCGATGATCAGAGGTTTCACCGACACGCCGGTGCGCACGTTCTCGGTCGCGTTCGAGGACGGAGAGTTCGACGAGAGCGAATACCAGCAGGCGATGGTGAGGCATCTGCGCACCGACCACACCACACTGCGCTGCACCCGTCGCGACATCGGCAACGCCTTCCCGCAGCTGATCCGTCATGCCGAAACGCCGGTATTGCGCACCGCGCCGGTGCCACTGATGCTGCTCGCCGGCAGCGTGCGCGAACACGGCTACAAGGTCGTGTTGACCGGCGAAGGCGCGGATGAAGTCTTCGGCGGCTACGACCTGTTCAAGGAAGCCAAAGTGCGCCGCTTCTGGGCGCAGCAGCCGCAGTCGACACTGCGTCCGCGCCTGCTCGAACGCCTGTACGGCTACCTGCCGAATTCGCCGGTGCGCAATCCGGCGTTTGCGCAATCGTTCTTCGGTCAGGGCATGGACCATCTGCAGCGGCCGATCTTCGCGCACGCCCCGCGCTGGACCACCTCGCAGCGCGCGCTCGGGCTGCTGTCGGCGGAGATGCGCGCCGAAATCGGAACCTTCAATCCACTGGACGCCTTCGAGGCGACCTTGCCTGCGAACATCGGCGACTGGAGCCCGCTCGCGCGCGACCAGTACGTCGAAGCCAAATCCCTGCTCGCCGGCTATCTGCTGTCGTCGCAGGGCGATCGTGCGGCGATGGCGAACTCGATCGAAGGCCGCTTCCCGTATCTCGATCACCGGGTCATCGAATTCGCCAACAGACTGCCGCCCAGCTTCAAGATCCGCGGTATGACCGAGAAATACCTGCTGCGGCGCGCGCTGGCGAATCTGCTGCCGGAAGATATCGTCAACCGCACCAAACAGCCGTATCGCGCGCCCGACAGTACGAGTTTCTTCTTCGACGGTGCGCCGCTGGATTACGTCGCCGATCTGATGAGCGAAGCGCGAATCCGCGCCGCCGGCTATTTCGACGCGGATGCCGTCGGCCGGCTGTTCGACAAATGCCGCGCCGGCCGCGCGACCGGGTTCGCCGACAACCAGGCCTTCGTCGGCGTGCTGTCGACGATGCTGATCGATGATTCTCTTCGCGATGCAGCGGACAGCTCGCGCGAACCCGCAGTCGCCGGTCCCGGCGCCTGATCCTTTCACACTCGAAACGGAAGACACCACACCCATGCACTGGCGAATCAAGGGGCTCCTGCAGAAAACACTTGGCGTACTGCCCTGGGGCGAGCCGCTGCACTACCAGCTGCAGCGCAGATTGGGCGGCATGCGCAACCCGCGACGCGAGATCCTGCTCAAGATCGACGATTGGGAGTTGATGGCGAAGCAATTGCATACCGTCGGCGCCGATATCCGCGACGCGCGCCTGATGGAAGTCGGCAGCGGCTGGTATCCGGCGCTGCCTCTGGCGTGCTACCTCGGCGGCGCGGCGCGCGTGTACACCTGCGACCTCAATCGTCTGCTCAAACCGGATCTGATGCGGCTGTGCATCGGGATTCTGGGCGAAGCGCTGCCGCGGATCGCGACGGCTTGTCAGGTGCCGCTCGCGGACGTGCAATCGCGCTATCGGCGTCTGCTCGCCGCAGCAGATGCCACCGACCCTGCGGAACTCAGCGACGATGTGATCCAGTACCGCGCGCCGGCCGACGCCGCCGATCCGGGTCTCGAAGACGGCGCGGTCGATATCATCTTCTCCAACAGCGTGCTCGAACACGTGCCGCCGGACGCCATCGACCGCCTGCATCGCGCCTCGCTGCGCCTGCTGCGTCCCGGCGGCCTGATCTTCCATTCGGTGAACTGCGGCGATCACTACGCCTACGCCGATCCGAAGGTCCATCAGCTCAATTACCTGCGATTCACCGACCGGCAGTGGGCCTTCTGGAACAACGGTTTCCTCTACCAGAACCGGCTGCGCGCGCACCAGCTCGTCGGCGCGGCGCGCGACGCGGGCTTCGAGATGCTGCTCGACACCTCGCATGCGCGTCCGCAGCGTCTTGAACAGCTGCGCGCGATGACCGTCGCGCCGGAATTCGCTGGAATTCCCGAGGAAAAGCTGTGCATCACGACGGTGGATTTCATCGGCCGAAAACCGTTGGCGTAGGGCGGACTCAAGCCTGAGATATCCCCACTTTTCAAGCGTTTCAAAAAAGCGTCGTCATCCCCGCGAACGCGGGGATCCAGCGACTTTCAGCTTCTGCGCAACGCAAAGACACTGGGTTCCCGCGTTCGCGGGAACGGCGGGCAAAAAAGAACGGTGACTGCCAATCAATCGATCCGTTTGATTTTCTTGAGGAAAAAGTGGGGATACCTCAGGCTCAAGCCCGCCATTGCGGTTTCACCGGTCGCTTCACATGTCGATCGAAGCAAATTCGATCATTGCAATCTTCGTCGCGCAGATGGCAATGGCGGGCCAGGGCCCGCCCTACTGCGATACGGCGCGCTGGATCCGCAGCAGCTTGCCGTTCTCCTCGTCGGTCAACACATAGATCGCGCCGTCGGGGCCTTCGCGCACGTCGCGGATGCGTTCCGCGCGATCGGTCAGCAGACGCTCTTCGTGGACGATCCGGTCGCCCTCCAGTTCGAGCCGGATCAGCGCGGTCTTGGCCAATGCGCCCTGAAACAGGTTTCCCTTCCACTCCGGGAATGCCTTGCCGCTGTAGAACAACATTCCGCTGAGCGCTGGCGACACTTCCCAGACATGATGCGGCGGCTCCATCCCCGGCGCGGACCTGCCGGTCGATCCCGGCACCGGCGAACCGCTGTAGTCCTTGCCGAAAGTGACCACCGGCCAACCGTAGTTGCGGCCGGCCTGCGGGATGTTGAGCTCATCGCCGCCCATCGGCCCGTGCTCGCTGGTCCACAGCCGGCGCGTCACCGGATGCAGCGCCGCGCCCTGCATGTTGCGATGACCGTAAGACCATATCTCCGGGCGCGCGCCTTCGCGCTTCACGAACGGGTTGTCGTCGGGGATACGGCCGTCGGGCCAGATCCGCACCAGTTTGCCCTGAAGCTTGTCGAGCGGCTGCGCCGCTTCGGCCACGCGATTCTCGCCCTGGGTGACGAACAGATGCCCGGCATCGTCGAACACCAGTCGCGAACCGACGTGGGTGCCGCTGGAGAGTTTCGGCTCCTGGCGATAGATCACCTCAATGTCCAACAGCGCATCGCCGTCAAGACGCCCGCGCGCGACCGCAGTGCCAGCCTTGTTGCCGCGCAGATTCGGTTCGGCGAACGATAGATAAACCCAATGGTCGTCGACGAAGGTCGGCGAAAGCACGACATCGAGCAGGCCGGCCTGACCATCGACGAAGATCTTCGGCAAGCCCACGATCGGCGCGGATACCGAGCCGTCGGCATTGATCCTGCGCAGGCGGCCGGCGCGCTCGGTGACCAGCATCCCGCCATCGGGCAGAAACGCCAGCGCCCACGGATGCTCCAGCCCGGCGACGCGTTCAACCACCTCGAATGCCACCCGCTCCGAAGCCACCCGCTGCGGCTTCGCGTCCACGACCTCACGCGGCGGTTCGGTCGGCGGCGGCGGGGCGCCCGCACCGCAGGCGGCCAGCGCCAACGACAACAGCGCCAGCAGCGGGCGCAAACAGGCAAGGCGCGCATCCATGGTGGATCGGGAGGTCCTGACGATGTCCGGCATGCGTATTCTGCTTTCGATACGTGGGAAGGAAGGCTATTCTATCCACGGGATCCCCAAGCGACCGGACTGCTCCGGATCACCATCGCCACGCATCGGACCGCGGCGTACCCCCGTGGCCGCCGTCCAGTCTTTGTTGCGTTGAGACTTTCGACACGGGGACGCATGTATGCAGCGGCAAAAACAAAGTCATCGGATCAAGCAATACATCCTCAAGAACTTCCTGTTCTCCAATGACGACAACGCCATAGGCGACCAGGACTCCCTGGTCCGCGGCGGTATCCTCGACTCCACCGGCATCTACGAACTCATCATGTTCATCGAGGAGGAGTTCAAGTTCACGATCGCTCCGGAGGAAATGACCCCGGACAACTTCGATACGCTCGAACTGATCGACGCGTTCATCGATCGAAAACTGGCCTGACAGGCACGCGTGATGCCGACGATCGCCGCCCGGGTGGCCGATGTCGTGAGACAGCATCCGCAACGCGTGGCGATCGTCGCCGACGATCGCCGGATCCGCTACGCGGAGTTCTGGGACGAGGCGAGGAATTTCGCGCAGGCGCTGCGCGCACGCGGCCTGCGCAAGGGCGAACGCGTGGCGATCCTGCTGCCGAACCGGATCGAAGCGGCGGTCGCCTGCTACGGCTGCTGGCTCGCCGGGGGCATCGCCGCACCGCTGAACGCACAGGCGCGCGCACGCGATTTCGAATCCTGGCTGCGACACTGCGACGCGCGCCATATCGTCTACGAACACAGCCACGGCGATGCCGTCGAAGCGATCTCGAACGCCGATGCATCGAGCGGACATGCGCCGATCGAGCGCTGGCCGATCGGCGCGGATCACCCGTTGTCTCCGCAGGGGGCATCCACGAGCGGAATCGACAGCGATATCGACGCGAACGCCATCGCAGCCGATGACGCTGCCGTCATTCTCTACACCTCGGGCACCACCGGCGCGCCCAAGGGCGTCACCCTGACCCACGCCAATCTGCTGGCGAATGCCAGTGCGGTCGTGCGCTATCTCGCACTGGACGAGCACGACAGCGTGCTGTCGATCCTCGCGTTCTATTACGCCTACGGCGCATCAGTGCTGCACACGCACCTGATTTCGGGCGGCTGCGTGGTGCTCGCGCAGAACCTGCTGTTCCCGCACATGCTGATGGACACCATCGCGCGCGAACGGATCACCGGTTTCTCAGGCGTGCCATCGACCTATGCGCTGCTGCTGGAGCGGGTCAAACTTACCGATTACGATCTCTCGTCGCTGCGCTATCTCACCCAGGCCGGGGGCGCGATGAGTTCCTCCCTCACCCGCCGGCTGCGCAGCGCGCTGCCGGCTGCGCGCCTGTTCGTGATGTACGGCCAGACCGAAGCCACCTCGCGGCTGACCTGGCTGCCGCCCGAACGGCTCGACGAGAAAATCGGCTCGGTCGGCATCCCCGTCGACGGCGTCGAACTGCGCATCGAATGCGAAGACGGCCGCGTCGCCGACCTCCACGAACCCGGCGAAGTCTGGGTGCGCGGCGCCAACGTCATGCGCGGCTACTGGAACAACCCCGACGCCAGCGCGTCGGTGCTGCGCAACGGCTGGCTGCGCACCGGCGACATGGGCCACCTCGATGCCGACGGCTTCCTGTACCTCGACGGTCGACGCAGCGACATGATCAAGACCGGCGCGCATCGTGTGCACCCGAACGATATCGAGGACGTGATCCACGAAGTACCCGGCGTCACCGAGGTCGCCGTGGTCGGTATCGACGACAGCGTTCTCGGCCAGGTGGTGAAGGCCTTCGTCGTTGCGCCAGGCCTGCCGCCGCACAGCGAAAACATGATCAAGGCGCACTGCCGGGAGCGCTTGGCCAGCTACAAGATCCCGCGCGAGATCGAATTCGTCTCCGCCCTGCCGCGCACCGCGTCCGGCAAGGTCCGTCGCGCCGCCCTTCTGGAACCGCAAACCACACCATGAATGCCGCCAACGCCAATACGCTCGACTGGAGCGCGCTCGACATCGATTACGAACAGGAAGCCGATCGCATCGCCGCACGTCTCCGCGAAATCACCGCGCGGCAGTTGCATCGCCGCGGGCTGGTGGTCGCGATTTCCGGCGGCATCGACAGCTCGGCGAGCGTCTCGCTGGCGGTGCGCGCGCTCGGCCCGGATCGCGTGTTCGGCCTGATCCTGCCGGAACGCGATTCCTCCGACGACAGCGCCGCGCGGGCGACCATCCTCGCCGACCACCTGGGCATCCGCACCGAGACGGTGGACATCGCACCGGCGCTGGAGGCCATCGGCTGCTATCGCGCACGCGACGCAGCGGTGCGCAACGCACTGCCCGGATACGGCGACGGCTGGAAATTCAAGATCGTGATCGATGGCGGCATCCAGGGGCGCTTCAACCGCTTCCGGCTGATCGCCGAGTCGCCCGACGGCGCCTCGCACGAACGGGATCTGGCGCTGGCCGATTACCTCACCATCGTCGCCGCGACCAATTTCAAGCAGCGCATCCGCAAGACCCTCGAATACTTCCACGCGGACCGCCTGAATTACGCCGTGGTCGGAACCCCGAACCGGCTCGAATACGATCAGGGTTTCTTCGTCAAGAACGGCGACGGCTCCGCCGACGTGAAGCCGATCGCGCATCTGTACAAATCCCAGGTCTACGGCATGGCCCGTCACCTCGGGCTGCCCGAACGCGTCTGCGCGGCGATCCCCACCACCGACACCTACAGCCTCGAACAGGGGCAGGACGAATTCTATTTCGCACTGCCCTACCGACAGATGGATCTGGCGCTGTACGCGTTGAATCACGGATACACGGCATCGTCGCTCGCGGCCGCGCTGGGAATCGGCGAATCGCAGGCCCGGGCGATCTACGACGACATCGCCAACAAACGGCGCACGACGAAGTATCTGCATCTGCCACCCGTGCTGGTGGCGGACGTTCCCGAGCTGCATGCTTACGAACAGCATGCTTCCGAGCGGCATACACAGGATTGAGCGCATGGCCGTGAGCGCACAGCCGACGCCCCCGCAATACGCGACGCGCGAAGGAGATGCCATCACCGACCGCGAAGCGGTGCTTGCGGTCTGGCACGGCAATCTCGGTCGCGACGCGCGAATGGCGGCCAAGTACGACTGGTTCTATCACCGCGCACCCGCAGGGGCACCGCTGCTGCAACTGCTGATGCACGCCAACACCGAAGCGCCGGTCGGGGTGTGCTCCGCCGGACGCAGACGGATGCTGCTCGACGGACACGAAACGCGCGCCGGCGTGATGGTCGACCTCGCAGTGACGCCCGAGCACCGCTCGCTCGGCCCGGCGCTGATCCTGCAGCAGGGCCTGTTCGCCGCCGGGCGACGCGAACTCGACGTGCTCTACTGCTTCCCCAATCCCAAGGCCGCGCCGGTGTTCAAGCGCATCGGCTACCGGCATCTCGCCGACATGGTGCGACATGCGCGGGTGTTGCGGCATGCGGAATACGTCCACCGCCGCTGGCCGGCGCTGCCGACATGGCTGGCGTCGCCGCTGGGCGTACTCGTGGATCTCGGCCATCGTGTGCGCGATGCATGGCGCTGGCGGGCCGGCTGTTCACTTCGAGCGCAGTGGTTCGATCGTGTACCCGACATCGCCCCGATCTGGGACCACTCTCCGAAACCCTCGGCTTTGACCGCGTTGCGCGATGCAGCGCATCTGCGCTGGCGCTTCGACGATGCGCCCGTCGTGGATGGTCTACTGCCGTTCCGGCATCTGCTGTTGTCCGATGGTGAAACGCCGGTCGCGTGGTTCGCGACCCGGCTGGACGGCCACACCCTGCACGTGCACGATTTCTGGTCGAACGACGGCGCGCAGATCGCGCCGGGCGTGCTCGCCGCTCTGCTGCGCGCGGTACGCAAAGCTGGTCATGCGGCGATCTCGATCGAATTGGCGACCTCCACCGAACGCCTGCAGCCATGGCTGGACGCCGGTTTCAGCGCACGCAGCAAGCGTCCGGTGTTCGGGCATTGGGGCGCGAGGCAGGAGGATGCGACGCCCTCGCTGCATCTCGTCTCGGCGGACGAGGACGAATAAGCAGGCGCCTCCGGGAGACGCCGCTGTCGACCGGCGAACACCGCGCCGTCCGCATCGGCGGCGCTCAATCCGGACGCAAACGCTGCGTCGGGCGGCGGAACAGATACCACGCAAGCCGTTCGGGGCAGAACTTACCGCTGCGATCGACCACCGTGCCGGTTTCATAGCCTGTGCGGCCGAGCAGCCACGATGGCCGCGCGCCCGTCGCATTCAACACCGGCACGCTGGTGAACAGCAGTTCGTAACCGCTCGCGAGCGCCCGCGCGGCGATCGCATCGTCGAACGCGCCATGCGGAAAGGACATCGTCGCGCAGGCCGGCGTCGCCATTCCATCCGGCGTATCCAGCATCGCGGCCATCGCCCTGCGCGCACCGCCGAGCTCGGCATCCGGATCGGCGGCGCGCAGCAGCGGCGTATGGGTTTTCCCGTGCAGTCCCAGCTCGATCCCGCCAGCACGCAGACGGGAGAGATCGTCGACATCGATCATGTGCTGCAGGCCGTCATCGAGCGCTGCAGCATGGCGTTCGAGCACCGCAGAACGCTGGGCTGGCGGCATCGTTTCGAGTTGCGCGATCAGCTCCCGCACGCCAGCGATCCCGTCGTGACGCGCGGGCTCGCCGCCGTGCTCGATCACCGTCGCGGCCAGCGCATCGACGGTCAACCTGCCCAAGCGCCAGGCCGCGATGACCCGCTCCTGATAGAAGGGCTGGCGCGCGCCCACCGCATCGGCCGCCACGAACATCACCGCCGGCAGACCGGCGCGCTGCAGCGCAGGCATCGCGTAATCGACATTGTCCAGCCAGCCATCGTCGAAGGTGATCAGCAGCGCACGGGTCGGCAGGCCGGAGCCGTCGCGGCGGGCGCGCAGCAGCTGTTCCAATGCAATCACGCGATAGTGACGCTTGAAGAACGCCAGCGAATCGACGAACAGGTCTTCGTCGAGGGTATAGTCCGGATCGCAGGACGCCGCACGCGGGTCGGTCCCGCGCAACGTGCGGTGGAACATCATCACCGTTAGACTGTCGGCATTGCGTGCGCGGTGATAGAGACCGAGCGCACCGCTGGCATACAGACATTTTCTGGCGAAATCCTTGAGCATGGCGCGGCTGACCGAAGCTTCCACCGAAGAAACGACCGGAACACCGGTCGAAGTGTCGGCGATTATACCGACCTACAACCGGCGCGAGCTGGTACAGCACGCGATCGACTCGGTCCTGGCGCAGACGCGCCGGATCGACGAAATCATCGTCATCGACGACGGCTCCACCGACGGCACCGGCGATGCGCTGCGCGCACGCTATGGAGAACGCATCCACTATCACTGGCAGGCCAACGCCGGCGTTTCCGCTGCCCGCAATGCTGGCATGGCCATCGCCCGCGGCCGCTATTTCGCGCTGCTGGACAGCGACGACGCATGGCGCGCCGAGAAAACCGAACGCCAGGCGGCCTGGCTCGATGCGCATCCGGATTTCGGCATGGTGCTGTGCGATGTGGTCCGCGTCGATGCCGATCGCAAGCCCTACAATGTATTCCATCGTCGCGAAGTGCTGCCCGAAGACGGCTGGGTGCTGCAGCGCCTGCTGCTGAATCCATCGCTGGTGCCGGCATCGACGATGATGCGTCGCGAAGTCTTCGCGACCTGCGGCGGCTTCGATCCGTCGCTGCGCACCGCCGAGGATCTCGACTTCCATTTGCGCGTGGCCCGCCGATGGCAGATCGGCGTGATCGAAGCCGAACTGGTCGAAGCGATGCGCGGGCATCAGGACGGCCTGTCCGGAGAAGCGACCACCTACGACGACTATGTGAAAGTCGTCGAACGCGCGATCGCCGATGCCGAAGGCCTGGTCGACGATTCGATACGCCACGAGGCCATGGCGCTGACCTACCTGCGCAACGCGCGCGGCATGCTGATGCGGCGGCGCTGGCGAGATGCGCGAAAACTGTGGCTGGCCGGATGGCGGCTGGCGCCGGATGCCTCGACGCGCAACAGCGCGCTCGCGCTGCTGCCGTTCGCCGCGAAACGTCTGCTCAGCGTCATGCTCGGCCGGGGCTGAACGCGCCGGAACTCCTGCGCGCCGGCTGGCGATCCCGCTTCAGCGCGCACCGCGTCCGAACAGCACCACTTCCACCGTCTGCAGCATGATCATCACATCGAAGATCAGGCCGTGATTCTTGACGTAGAACAGGTCGTACTTGAGCTTTTCGTTCGCATCGCGCACCGATGCGCCGTACGGATAGCGCAGTTGCGCCCAACCGGTCAGCCCGGGCTTCACCGAATGACGCACGTCGTAGTAACGGATTTCGCTGTTGAGCATTTCCACGAATTGCGGACGTTCCGGACGCGGGCCGACGAAACTCATCTCCCCGGTCAGCACCAGAAACAGTTGCGGCAACTCGTCGAGACGCGTCTTGCGGATGAACTTGCCGATGCGCGTACTGCGGTCGTCGTCCTTCGTCGCCCAGCGCGCCACGCCGTCGCTTTCGGCATCCACGCGCATGCTGCGGAACTTCACCATTTCAAAGTGACGGCCATGCTCGCCGACGCGGATCTGGCGGTAGATCACCGGACCTTTCGATTCGAGTTTCACCGCCAGTGCGACCAGCAGCATCGCCGGCCACGCCACAGCCAGCAGTGCTGCCGCGGCGAGCAGATCGAAGAATCGTTTGGTGAGTCTTCGCGGCGTGGAGTAATCGAAGCCGCCGGAGAACACCAGCCAGGACGGGTCGACGATATTGAGTTGGACCATGCCGGCTTCGCGCTCGAAGAACGTCGACAGGTCGGTGACCTTAACGCCCTTCTGCACGGCATTCAGCATCTGCTCCATCGGCATGCCGCCGCGCCGCTCGTCCGGTGCGATCACGATTTCATCGACATTGAGCCGACTGGCCAACGCGCACAGTGCTTCGTCGGTGCGGATCAGCAGTTCTTCATCAACCACGATCGGCTGGTTCGCAGCGGGCACGAATCCCAGAAGGTTGAAGGATTTCCGGTCGGTTTTCCGGCGCAGCCGGGTATTGATCAGATTCGCGTTGTTGCCCGCCCCGTAAACCATTACGCGCTGCTTGAGCATTTCCGCCGCCGACAGATGCGACACGACGTAGCGCACCCCGAGCACCGCGCCCATGCCGATGGACAGCGAGATCGCGAGCACGCCACGGCCGATGTAGGTGACCGGAACGATGTAGTACAGCACCAGCAAAGCGATGCCGCCCAGTGCAAAAGACATGGCGATCCGCAGCAGCAGATCGACACGGTTGTGGCGTACATAGGTCTGATACAGACCGAAGGCGAGCATCGCGCCGGTAACGCACAGGGCGACCAGCGCCGCGCGCGCGACGAGCCCACCTATGAAATTCTCGAAACCCGACGGGTCCGCATGAAAGCGCAACCGTGCAGCCACCACGACCGACAACATCAGAACACACAGCTCGACGATCCAAAGACCGCGGATCGCCAGCGTATTGCGACTTGAACGTACAGTCCTCACGAATCCCCCCTCACCACTACCATGTCGAGTCGCGACCGGTCCGACAAACCAAAAAAGCCCGCATCCGCAATGCCCGATGCATTCCGGATGTTCCAGGCTTTTCTGCACATGCCCCCTGTGCCGATCGCGCCCCTTTTGCCGGGCTTGGCAACGCATACAGCGCGCTGCTCTTGGATCCCGTCCCCGGTGCATTATCCACCAACGTCACACGTCCACAAAGCCGGACATCAACGGACGATCATCAGTGGCTGTTGTTGCAAATAATCAACAGCCCTTGTCCGAATGCGTGACAGCGATGCGACATGCACATTGTGGACGTTTTTTGCCGCAAGGCGGTGACCGGCTACGACCGATTCGATGCCGGTCATCCCCTCTCTTCCCTGTACAACACAGCGAGTGCAGCCGATCAAGACCCGCACCGGCAACATCGCCAAGGCCGGTCGCCATGGTTCTGCCGCGCTGGTCGGCAGCTGCCGAGTCAGCAGAAGCGGTTCACCGATGATCTAGAAATTTTGTTCTAGACAAAGTGTTCTAGCAGAGGTAGCGTATGTCCATTGCGTCTTTGGCCGAGCCCGACATGCCCCGAACCGTCAAACCACCGAAGCCCACGCCCGCCGAACTGGATCTGCTCAGATTGCTCTGGCAACTGGGCCCCAGCACGGTGAAACAGGTGCATGAAGCACGGCAGCGCGAACGACCCGATGCCGCCTACGCCACTGTCCTGCGAGTCCTGCAGATCATGCACGGCAAAGGCCTGCTGAGCCGCGACGAAAGCCAGCGTTCGCACGTCTATGCCGCTGCCCAGGCGCAGCGGTCGCTGCAGACGAATCTGTTGGGCGATCTGATCCACAAAGCGTTTTCGGGCTCCGGCAAGGATCTGGTGATGGCGGCGCTGCGCGGCCACGTCAGCGACGAGGAGCGCGCCGAAATCCAGCGTTTTCTCGCGGAGAACAGCGATGATTGAGTCCATGTGGTCCTCGCTTCCGGCACCGGGGATTTTCGTCCATGCGCTCGGGCTCGCGCTGCTGCATTCGCTCTGGCAGTGCGCAGCGATCGGGCTGATCGCGTGGCTCGCGCTGCATGCCCTGCGCAACGCGACACCGCAAGCGCGATACGCCGCAGCCTGCACAGCCCTGGCCGCTTGCGTCGTGTGGCCGGCCGCGCAACTCGCGCACGCATTGTCCGCACCGCATCCCATGCTGTCCGCAGCGGATCTTTCGATGCTCGGCAGCGCAGATGCGCAAGCCGCGATGAAGAATGCGCTGTTTCCGATCGACACGGATCCACTCCGCAGCATCCTGTCGGATGCGATTCCATTCGATCGCATGCTGCCGTGGATCGCCGCGTTATGGGCTGTCGGCAGCGGCGCGATGCTGCTGCGGCTGCTCGCGGGACTGCGCTGGGTCGCCAGGCTGCGACGCAGCGCGCAAGCCTCCGACGACCCGACGTGGCAACACCGGCTGGATGGTCTGGCGAAGCAGTTCGGTCTGCCGGGGGTCCGCCTCGCCGTGCTCGACGACGCATCGCACATCAGCGGGCCGTTGTCGGCCGGGGTCTTGCGGCCGATGGTGCTGATGCCGGCCGCGCTGCTCACGCGCATGCCGGTGGAGATGATCGATGCGCTGCTCGCGCACGAACTCGCGCACATCCGCCGTCACGACTACCTCGTCAACCTGCTCCAGCGCATCGCTGAAGCGCTGTTGTTCCATCACCCGGTGGTGTGGTGGCTGTCGCATCGCATCCGTCTGGAGCGCGAGCGCGTCGCCGACGCGCTCGCCGCCGGTGTCATCGGCGAACCGAGACGGCTCGCGCACGCGCTCGCCGAGCTGGACCGCCTCACTCCCCTCATCCCGTCACTCGCCCAAGCCGCGCACGGAGGTCATCTCATGTCCCGTATCCAGAGCCTGCTTCGCCCGCAACCACGCACTCCCACAGCCGTCATCATGATCCCTGTCGCCGGTCTCGCTCTCGCCTGCGCCGGTGTTCTGGCCTATGCGCAGACGGCGCAGGTGCGCGTACCCGCCATCGTCACCCCGAAAGTCTCCGTAGGCGCGCTGTCTGCCGCGAGCGCGGGCGCATCGGCCCCCCGGCTGGAATCCATCGGTACTTATGCGCTGGTCGATGGCGACAGCGATCGGCTGTCGATGTCCGGCAGCACCGATGAGATCGATGCCATCCGTGCCGCACAGTCGCGCATCGACGGCGACTTCCTCTGGTTCCGCCGCGACGGCAAGGCCTATGTTCTGCGCGACCCCGCCACTCTCGCGCGCATCCGCGCCACCTGGACGACCAGCGAACGGCGCGATGCCGAGATGGAAGCCCTGAGTGCGCAGATGCAGGCGCGATCGGACGAAATCGAAGCGATCGGTCGGCGGATCGAAACGACAGCGGCCGCACACGAGCAGAGTCCTGCGATGCGAAACGCCATCGACGCACTGCATCGATTGGCGGAGCGCCAGGGCACACTGGCTCAGCAGCAGGCAACGCTCGCAATGGCCATGGTCGCAGACCCCAGCGACGAAGTCGCGATGGCCGAAGCCGAAGGCAAGATCGACGCGCTTGATGCGCAGATGGAAACACTGGGCGCGGAAATGGAATCCCTCGAAAGCGTGATCGAAGTCGAATCCGCAAAGCTCGAAGCCGATCTTGCACCGCTCGCCGCGCTGGAGGACGAGATCGAAGCGGCAACGGCGCCGCTGGACGCCCTGGGCGCGAAGATGCAGATGCTCGGCAGCGAACAGGAAGCCGAGATGGCCAGGATCGACCGGGAGGTCCGCAGCATCGTGGATGAAGCAGTCGCGAAGGGGCTCGCGGCACCGGCGCTCGATCAGGGTGGTAAATGAGCCGATTCCATGACAATCATCGGCACTGAGCAACATCGGCACTGAGCAACATGCGAAGAAACGGCCGGCATTCGCCCGGCCGCTTCTGTCACCCGATCAGGATCGTGATCAGCGCAACCACATCCTGGCGCTGCGCGCCGGCAGACTGAAGGTGTAGTTGCCGCTGTTGATGTTGACCACGCTGCCGGAACCCAACGTATCGGTGTAGTTGCTGTACCACCACAGCACGCTGTTGTTCATGTTGACCGATGCATTGACCGTGCTACCGCATTTGTTGATGCCGACGACGCCCAGACTGCCGCGACGGAAAATGATGTGGCAGCTGCCGCTCGACAGCACCTGCATGTCGTTGCCCTGCACCGCATTGTGGAAGCGGATCATGCCCTTGATATCGTTTCGGTTGTAGGCATTCACCCAGCGGTTGTCGCCGCTTTCGTTGTTGTCCGAATACACCATCGGCTTGCCGCCGTTGCGCCCGAAAATATAGGCATAGGCCAGCGTTTCATCGGTCGGATCCATCAGCGCGTAGCGAAAGCCGCTGTTGTTCGGAATATCGTGGGTCAGGGTGAAGGTCAGTGCGCGCGAACCCGCCAGCGCCTGTCCGTAGGCGGCCGGGTCGCCCAAACTGGACAGACTTCCGCTGAAGGAGAACGCGTTGCGGATCGATGTCTGCAGCGGGAAATCGTAGGCGGCGTGGCTGGTGTTCTGCAGATAGGGCTGCAGGAAGCGGTCGTATTCGAGATTGCCCGAGCCGCCGCCGGTGATGATTTCGCCGAACACATACACGCCGCTCTTGATGTCTGCGGTGAGCACGCCGTTGAGATGCGACAGCGGCATGTGCTTGGCGGCATCAATGCGGAAGCCCTTGACGCCGATCGTCTTCAATTGACGCAGATACTCCTGCTGCTGGGAAATCACGTAGGCGGCATTCTTGAGATCGGGCAGACCGACGTCGCCGCCACCGCCGCACAGACGCCAATTCTGCACCTGCCAGACATCGTTGTAATCGGCGATGCAGCGCGTTTCTCCGAAATCGTTGCCGCTGAGAAAATTGAACCCCAGATTGCCGAACAGGCGTATGCCGTTGTAGTACGTGGTATTGCTGTTGTAGAGGTTGAGCACACTCGTGCCCGGATAATTCAGGTCCGAACGCTGGGCGGACTCGTTGGCCATGTGATTCATCAATACATCGGCGTACACGTCGACACCGCGCGCTCTCAGGGCATTGACCATGCTCTTGAACGCATTGGTATCGCCCAGCGGATGATGGATCACCCGATAGTCCTGCGGCTGATAGCGCGCCCACCACTGACTGCCCGCCGATTTGTAGGCCGGCGCGACCAGCACGGCCTTGTAGCCGGCGGACTGGATGGTGGCAGCGCGCGCTTCGACATCCGCATAACGCCAGTTGAAAGCATGCAGGATCGCATCGGCATGGGCATTGCCTGCCATGGCGCCTGCGAGCAACAGCGCGGAACACAGGCGCAGCGCGCCGGTGCGGAACGGAACGAACAGCTTCGATACAGACGGCATGTGGATTCTCCTGAAATAGACGATGGAATCCCGCTCTTCGCGGGCGCAACATTCCCTGTCCCATACTCGTGCGGGCATGCACGATCGGGGCACGACTGCGAACGATCGACCGGACACTGCTCCGGACGCATCATCGTGGCATTGAGCGCACGACTGGCAAGGATGCTAGGGCCACATCGCAATGCAGCAAGAACACGTGCATACGTATTCAATTGCGAGCGATGTCGACTTCCGTCACGGAGAAGAAAATACGCTCGAACACGCGTCGATCCGCAGCATCGGAATGGCCTTCGATCGATGCACTCCACGATGCATCTCGATCGATATGCTCTGCGGGTTGCACCCTGATCGACCTCGGTGATTCTTTGCCGCGCTCGACCTCAGAGATCGTTGGAATGTGCAGCGTGTCCGCGCGGCGTGCCCTTGCGACAGGCGTCGGAGCAATAACGCACCTGCGGCCAGTCTCGCGCCCACTTCTTCCGCCACGAAAATTCCCGCCCGCAGACCGGGCATGTCTTCTTCGGCAGATCGCGCTTCGCGATCATTGGAGGTCGGCGATGGCGTTCCGTGTGCTCAAGGAGCGCACGGACGGGCTCAGGCCTTGCGCAGGAAGCAGGTCTTCAGCACGAGGCCCTTGATCTTGTCCGAATTGCCTTCGATATGTTCAGCGTCGCCATCCACCAGACGGATGTGCTTGATCACCGTGCCCTGCTTCAGGGGAATCGAAGAGCCTTTCACTTTCAGGTCCTTGATCACCACCACCGTGTCGCCATCGGCGAGCAGGTTGCCATTGCTGTCGCGCACGACGGTGGCGGCATCCGCAGCAGCCGCATCGCCCGCTGCCGGCCATTCGTAGCCGCAATCGGCGCAGACGAAGTTGGCGCCGTCCTGGTAGGTGTTGGAGAGCGTGCATTGTGGGCAGGACAGCGGAGCGGTCATCGGGGAACCTTGTCGATGGTGGCCGCAGCGTTGTCTGCGGTGCCGCATTATCGCCGCAAAGCCGTCTCACCGCACCTCGGCGCGCACGGGTTCAATCCAGCGCAGGCCATGCGCTCGCATCGAGCGTCTCGCGGTAGCCGTGCCAGGCCGCATACGCCAGCCACGGCATCAGGATGCCCAGCCCCAGCAGTGCGGTGGCGAAGCCGATCGCAGTCAGCACCGCGATGATCGCCGCCCACAACAGCAGCACCGCCTTGTTGCGCAGGACCGCATTCACGCTGGAGACCGCAGCGGTGATCATGTCGACATCGCGGTCGGCGATCATCGGCAGCGAGAAGGCCGCGACCGCGAAGGTCAACGCGGCGAAGATCGAGCCGACCGCGGAGCCGATCGCGAGGAACTCCCACAGCGTGTGCGCGTTGCTTTCGTCGATCGGAAAGAACGCGCCGACCATCATGCCCGCGCGCGACCACAGCAGCACGATCACGCCCTGGGCCAGCGCGAAGACGCCCGCCTGCCCGACCACGCGACGCGCGAGCACGAACGAATCGCCGAGCGTCGGCGTGCGTCCGCACGCCAGCGCGCGACTGACGCAATACAGGCCAACGCAGATCAACGGCGCGACGAACACGAATCCCGACAGCAGCGTCGCCAACAAAGCGAAGCGCCCGAGATTCCACGCCAGCAGCGAGATGCCGGCGCTGACCAGCACGATCACCACGCCGAAGATCATCGACAGCCCGGGTGCGGCGCGCAGATCGCGCCATCCCGCACGCAGCCAGCGCAGCGGTGCGCCGGCATCCAGAACAGCACAGGGCACGACGAAAGGCCGCGGAATTTCTTCCGGCGCCCCAGTGCCATCTCCTCCGGTGTCATCGTTCACAGCGTCCTCCCAGAATCCCGACCCGCATTCGGCCACGATACAACCACAAACCGTCCCGCAACAGCGCACACCGTTCACGGCCGGAGCGGCTCGCGTACCATGCCGCCCCATGCCTGCCGCGCCCGACCTCCGATGGAAGACCCTGTGGCGCATGACCCGCCCGGGCTTCCTGACCGCCACCGCCGTCGGCGTCGCGATCGGTCTGGGCAGCGCGCACGCATCCGGCGTGGCGCTGTCGCCATGGCTCGCAGCGATCACCCTGATCCTTGCCCTCGTGGCGCACGCTGCGGCCAACGTCCTCAACGATTACGCCGATGCGCTCAGCGGCGCCGACGACGGCAACGACACCGGCATCGCACCGTTCACCGGGGGCTCCCGACTGATCCAGACCGGCGCGACCACGATCGCGCAAACCTGGCGTCTGGCGTCGGCTTTGCTGCTGGTGTCGGCGGTCGGCGGCACGGCACTGGCCGCATCGCTGCCCGCGAACGGGCTGTGGTGGATCGGTGCGGCGGGGCTTGCGCTGGTGTGGACGTATTCGATGCCGCCGCTGCGATTGATGGGGCGCGGATTGGGCGAGCTGAGCGTGGCGATGGCGTGGTGGCTGCTCGCGATCGGCACGGATTACGTGCAGCGCGGCGATTTTTCGACATTGCCGGCCATCGCTGGCGTCGGCTATGCGCTGCTGATCGCCAATCTGCTGTTGGTGAACGGGCTTCCGGACGCCGCCTCCGATGCGCGGGTCGACAAACGCACGCTGGCCGTGATCTTGGGGCCGCGTCGGGCCGCACTGCTGTACGCCGCGCTCGCGATGATCGCGCACGGCTGGGTCGCCATCGCGATCGGTCTTGACGCGCTGCCGACGGCCGCCGTCGCTGCGCTGCCCACGCTGGCCTTGTCGCTGACGGGCGCGGCGATGATCGCCAGATTCGCCTCCACTCCGCAGAAACTACGGCCCGCGATCGTCATCACGCTGGTGGCGGCGCAGGCGCACGGCCTGGTGCTGGCCATCGCGCTCTGGTCGGCAGGCCGCTGACGCCCGGCGATTGCCGCAGCGCTATGCGCCGGACGCTGCCGATGGCAGGATGCAGGCCAGTCTTCCGAGAGTTTCGGACATGCGCGTCGACCCGCCCCCTGCCGATCTCGACGCGCTCGCCGCGCGCGCCTATGCCGCCTACGACAACGGCGACCTGATCGAAGCGCGCGCCCGGTTCGACAGCCTGCTGGCGGTTGCGCCGAACGCGCCCGACTACCACTACATGCAAGGGCTGGTGTGCAAATACCTGCGCGATTGGCCGATGTCGCTGCGGCACAATCTGCGTTCGCTCGCGTTGCGTACCGATGCGGACGAAGCATCGCGCTGGAACGCCGCGATCGCCGCGACCGCGCTCGGCGATTGGAGCGAAGCGCGACGCCAATGGACGGACTGCGGAATCCGGATGCCCGATGGCGATGGCGATGGCGATGGCGCCTTCGACGGCAATTTCGGTGTCGCCAGCCTCCGGTTGAATGCATGGGATCGTGGCGAAACCCTGTTCGGTCGTCGCATCGACCCGGTGCGCGCACGTTTGATCAATGTTCCGTTGCCCGACAGCGGTTACCGCTACGGCGATATCGTGCTGCACGATGGCGCCGCCACCGGCCAGCGCCGTTTCCATCAGAGCATGGTGCCGGTGTTCAACGTTCTGGAACGATTGGAAGTCTCGGAATACCAGACCTTCGCCATCTTCGTGAACTGCCCGCAGCGCGATGATCTCGACGTCCTGGTGGACGCGCGCATTCCGGGCATCGCATTTATCGAAGACTGGACCGAAAGCATCGCCCACTACTGCCTGCGCTGCAGCTACGGCGCGCCGCACCGGGGCAGCGACGCGCATGCGATCGATAAGACCGCTTCAGATAAACATGCTGTTGATAAGCACGCTGTCGATAAGCACGCCGACTGGCGGCCCGAACGCAATCTCGGCATCGCCACACAGAGCCGGCATTCGGTGACGCGACTGATCGAACGATGGAAAGCGAACGGCACCGGCAGGTGGCTGGATGCGATCGAAAGTCGCGATGCTGCACCAGGCGCGCCACCGTCGAACGGCGGCCAGTGGTGGATGTCTCCGGAAGAACGCGCCGACACCGGAAACGACGACAGCGACTGATCCACGAACTGCGGCCGAACGCTCGCCGCGTCGCTTTTTGTTGCAGCGCAGCTTGCCCCATCGACCAATGTCGCAACACCAAACCCTGTGGCCCACTGCCGCCATCCGCCACAGGAGGTGCCGTCGATGTCCGCCATTTCATTCGCTGTCCGTATCGTTCCCGCCGCACGTCGACCGCTCGCGCTGCTGGCGCTGTTGTTGGCGCTGATCGCTCCGCCTGCGTTCGCGCAGACGGAAGTCACCGGCTTCGGCAGCAATCCCGGCAATCTGCGCATGTTCAAATACGTGCCGAGCGGACTGTCGACGAACGCACCGCTGGTCGTCGCGCTGCACGGCTGCTCGCAGACCGCAGCGAACTACGATGCAGAAACCGGCTGGCAGCTGTTCGCGGATCGCTTCCGCTTCGCGCTGCTGCTGCCGCAGCAACAGAGCGCCAACAATTCCAGCGGTTGCTTCAACTGGTTCGAAACGGTCGATACCACCCGTGGCCAGGGCGAAGCGCTGTCGATCAAACAGATGGTCGACCGCATGATCGTCGATCACGGCACCGCTGCATCGCGCGTCTACATCACCGGACTGTCCGCCGGCGGCGGGATGACATCGACCATGCTCGCCGCGTATCCCGATGTATTCGCTGGCGGGGCCATCATCGCCGGGCTGCCGCATCGCTGCGCGACCAGCCAGAGCGCCGCCTTCAGTTGCATGAATCCCGGCAGCAATCTCACCCCTGCGCAGTGGGGCGACAAGGTGCGCGCATCCTCGACCTGGACCGGACCTTGGCCGATCGTCTCGATCTGGCACGGCGATGGCGATTTCGTCGTGCGTCCCATGAATCTGACCGAAAGCATGGAACAGTGGACCAACGTGCACGGCATCGACCAGACGCCGGAAGTCAGCGATACCGTCGGGGGTTTTCCGCACAAGGTCTACAAGACCGCTGCGGGACAAACGCGGGTCGAAACCTACACCATCACCGGGATGGGCCATGGCACCCCTGTGGACCCCGGCGCTGGCGCGACCCAATGCGGCACTGCAGGCGCGTACATCCTCGATGTGAATCTGTGCTCGAGCTACTACATCGCGCGCTTCTTCGGCCTGGACAATCTCGACGGCGTCGCGCCGAGCGCAACGATCACCGCACCCGCCAACGGCGCCACGGTCAGCGGCACCGTCGCGATCGCCGCGAACGCCAGCGACAACATCGGCGTGGATCACGTCGAATTCCTGCTCGATGGCGCGCTGCTCGGCAGCGACGCCACCGCGCCCTACACCTACAGTTGGAACAGCGCCACCGCCAGCAACGGTGCGCACGCACTGCAGGCGCGGGCGATCGATCTCGCCGGCAATTCCGGCAGCTCGCCTTCGGTGAACGTGACCGTCACCGGCGGCGGTGGTGGCGGCACGACGCCGGTCACCGTCACCTTCTCCAACGAAGACGCCAACGACGGCTACGTCAAAGCCGGCAGCGGCGGCACCGCACCTGCTGTCGGCACGCTGGAATCGAGTCTCGGCCTTGCCATCGGTCGCGGCACCGACAGCAAATTCAATCGCACACTGCTGTCGTTCGACACTTCATCGCTGCCCGACGGCGCCACCGTGACCTCGGCCACACTCACCGTCGCCTATCGCAGCGCTTCGGGCGATCCGTGGAGCAATCCCGCCGGCAACAGTCTGGTGATCGACGCGCACACCGGCTGCCTCGGCGCCTGCACCATCGAAACCGGCGACTGGGCCGCAGCCACCACATCCAGCGCCGTCGCGCAGCTGCTGTCGTTCACCGGCGGCAACCAGACCAGCAATCTCTTCGCCGCCAGCGGCCTCGCCGCGATCAACAAAACCGGCCGCACCCAACTGCGGCTGCGCTTCGCCAACAACCAGACCACGACGAACTACCTCTGGATCGACAAGGGCGCGACGGCGACGTTGAAGATCACCTACCAGCCTTGATGCAGGCGTGACATCCCGTGCCCGGAGACGCTGCGGAAGCATCGCAGCGTCTTCGGGCCACGGCGACAAGCCCTGTCGGCTGGGCTATTCTCCCGCGCTGAATCGGTCCACACGGAACCAGTCCGCGCAGGGGGTGCGATGGGGCTCACGAACGATTTTTTACGGATATGCCTGTTCGCAGCGCTTCTCGCGCTCACCGCCTGCGGCGCCAGCGGCAACGAACCCGACCAGGACGATCTTGAACGCGCGCTGCGCGAGCATCTCGACCACTACAACGATCGCGGCGGCGTGAAGATCAACCTCGGTTCCGCCGGCAGCTTCCGCGATATCCGGTTCGATATCCAACTGCATTCGGTCAGCAAGCGCGGCTGCACCGGCAGCGAGCGCGTGTACGTGTGCGATATTACCTACAGCGCGAGTTTCCCGCCGGTCAAAACGCAAACCGAAAGCATCGACACCAAGGTGACGATGTTCGACGGCCCGGTTGGCTGGCGGCTCATCGAATGATCGTCTCCCTTCACTCGTCCCGGATGGTTCCGACATGATCGAACCCCGCATCGCCACGCACCGCAACATGCACCGCTTCATGCTGCTGGTCGCGCTCGTCGCAACATCGCTTGGCGTATTCGCACAGTCGAACGCGCTGCCGATGCCGCTGGAAAGCAAGGATCCGGCGAAGCCGCTGGAAATTCTGGCCGACACCACCTGGACCGGCCCGGACATCCTGGCGCAGGCCAAGGATTTCAGCCGGCTGGAAGTCGGACATTTCAATTACGACGCCAGCAAGGGTCCGGTCACCCTGCTCATCGACTACGCCGCGACGCGCCCGAGCGAGGACGAGGAAGGCGAAGCGCTGATCGATATCGGCATCGAATGCCCCGAAGCGCGCGACCCTTGCGCGATCCCGATCACGCTGGGCGTCATCGGCATCCGCACCGCCTACATGGGCGAAAGCGTCGTCAACGTGGGCGATGCACCGCAGGCGGCGTGGGTCGGCCGCGAGGGGCATGCCTACAGCTTCCCCGACAGGACTTACGTCGAAGTCCGTCTGGCGCTGCAGGATCGCAAGCACCTCGACCCCAAGGCCATCCGCGCGCGCCTGTTCTACGGCGACTACGACCGCAGCGCGCTTCCGGGTCAGAAGACCCGTTCCGGTTCGGTGCTGAAGATCGCCATCGTCGTCAGCGTGCTGCTCGCGCTGTTCGTATGGTGGCTGCGGCGGAGCTGACCGCTGTGACATCGTCGGGGCGGAGACGCCCGCCCCGACGGCTTCGTCTATCAGTCGCTGTGTTGCGGTTACGGTTGAGGCTTGGGGTCCATGCTGATCGTAAGGACTTCGGGGGATTGCCTTGGACGGTCGTGACCGCCACCCGTACCAACGTGCCGCAGCGCCAACGCCGGCCAACCACTGGCCAGTGCGATCGACGACTCGTGATATCGATCACAACCTGAGCCGACTACAGACCTCGCCGTTCAGGAAGACGCACCGCTTGGCGCTCAACGCAGCTGACTGTCCTTGCTGCAGCACCGAGACCGCATGAACCGGCCCAGAGATCCAGGACCACGCCAAGGACTGCAATCTCGGCGCGCTACGCGTGTTTCATGCGTTTGATCTGCGGCGGGTTGAATGCGACACCGCCGGGCGGAGCTGCCCGTCCCAGCGATGCCGTATTCCGATCGGGGTGTCTCTTTATTGACAACAGGGTCGCTGCGCGTCGATGTACTTCTTGGTCGGCAACTGCAAGCCACCAGAGAACTTGGGCGTCCGGGCAACACCGAATGTCCCGCTCCCCAGCGGCAGGTTGAACGCTGGCGTTTTCCAGTCGATCGCACACGACGTCTTGAATGCAGTGGCGTCAGCCCGTACGGTGAGCGCATGCAGCAGGTCGCCATTGCCCCACCAGTTGGTCGACGAGGAACCTGCGAAATATGCACCGTTGTTCGCTGACGAGAGGGTGAGCGCTTTCTCTGCCAACGCCCCCTGTGTCCCGTAACGTTTGCCGATCACCGGCAGACCGCTCGGCAGAACATAGGGCATGAGCGTCTGCGGATGGGCGAGGTGCATGAAAGCGTCCTGGCTGAAGCCGGAGGGAATATTGCCGTTGACCTCGCCTCCCACCACCATCACGCCAGGAGGCGCGCCTGCATACGTGGTCGGCAAGGTGAGGTCTGTCGCCCAGCCGATCTCGCTGTCAGCCGTTGCGCCCCAGTGCGTATGTACGCGCAACAGGCAATTGGGCAGGAATCGTGAGAGATAGATCTGCTTCGCCGTACCGGCGGCACTGGTTTCGCCGATAGCCAGGTACTCGGACGTCCCGCCTGCGGTCTTCACCGCAACCACATCGTGGTACTGCGCCACACCGAGGCCGCGTGTGCGGACCGTACAGACCACACTGCCATTGTCGCCGTCGACCTCCATCACCGCCGTCTCGCTGCCGATGCGGCCGACCGCAACGAGATTCCCCGTGGTGCGCGGCGCGACCGGAGCCAGTTCGGCGATGGCCTGCAACTCGAAGTCTCCTGGCAACGACGCCTGATAGTCATTGTCCCAGGTCTGCATGCCTGCAACATTGGTGCGCACGATCCGCGTGCGATATACCGCTGCCGTGGTCGCTGTCGCAGGTTTGTAGTATTTGCCGACAGCCACCAGATCGCCCGGGAAAGTGAGTGCAGCCGGCGTACCGGAACTGGTTTGCAGGATATCGAAGCCGGTGTTGTATTCGGTGGTATCTCCGTAGAAGTACCGCCACAACGGTATGCCGCCGCAATCGATCTTGGTGATGATGAAGCGCGATGCCAGTATCGTGGGAGATTGAGGATCGATGCTGCCGACCACCGCGAAGCCGGTGCCATCGCGAAGCTCGACCACCTGTGCCGCCTGCTCGGGCAGTCCCGCAGTATCGTACTCGTAACGGAACGAGAGGCCCGACAAGCTGTTCAAGCGCTCGGCCAGCATATTCGTGTTGTTGCCTGCGGGCGTCGCGGTACCGACGCTGATCGACCCACCGGGGCCATTGCAGTAGCGCACTTCCTTGGTGCCACGATGCACCTCGCGCTGCATGGCCAGTCCGGACGTCATCTCCCACTGCGCTGCAGCGGTGGGAACCGCCGACAGACATGCCAGCGCCAGGACTGCTTTTCTGTATGCGTTCATGCGTATCCTCCTTTTGATTGGGCTTCCGTATAGGCGGCACGAAGCGCTGTCCCCTGCGCGGAGGCCACAACGGAACACCGTGGTCCGGCGCAGGCATCGATCTGTTTCGCTTGCGATCGTTCTGGCGCTTCTTCCTGTTGAACCGCCTGGCGGTCGAGGACCGCCACTGTTTCCAACGCGACCTCGGCAGAGCGACGGCCAGTCGCGGAGATCGACATTTCGAACATGCGGATGTCGATCACAACTTCGCGCGTTGTTGAGCGCGATCGAGTACACCTGTAGCCGCACGCAAACACGATCGACGCAACAGAACCGATAAGATCCGCCTATCGAACGGCGCTCAACGCAGCTGACTGTCCTTGCTGCCGCGACGGTTGTAGCCGCTGTTCGTGGCGTCCGCCTTGTCGCGCGCCTCCTGGCAATTCACGCAGAGGCGCACGCCCGGCACGGCCTTGCGCCGCGCTTCGGGAATGTCCGCATCGCAGTCTTCGCAGTGGGTCAGCCCGGGGCCCTGCGGCAGCCGACTGCGCACACGCTGGATACCGTCCTTGACGGTGGCGTCGATCTGGTCCTGCACGGCACCATCGCCTGCCCATCCGGTCGCCATGATCGCCTCCGAAACATCAACAGGAATACGAATGTAAACGCCATCGCATGATAACCCGGGCCGGGCGACGCGCTGCTCGGATCACTCCTTGTCGAAGTTGATCCGCACGTCCTTCACGGTGCTGGAGATCAGCACGATGGACACCCGAGGTCTGAGCAATCGGCGCTGCACCAGCACATCCTCGCCGTCGTCCAGCTCGGCATCGACCCAGCGCCCGGCCTGGCGGTCGATCGCGGTCTTCACCTTGCGCGCGACCCGGTTCTCGCCGTCGTTGCGTTCGATCACCACCCGTACCCGCACCGCTTCGCGCCCCTTCGGCACGATCTCGAACACCATTTCTCCGGCCGACTCGGCCGCACCGCTGAACTCCAGGCGCCACTTGTTGGATTCGGAGGCGAACGCCGGGGCACTGGCGCACAGGGCGAACAACATGGCGCCCGACAGCGCGGTGGAAGAACGCAAAGCTCGCATCGTGGGGTTCTCCTGGCATACGCGACCCGGAAGGCATCGCAGTTCGCAGCGATGATAACGGGATCCATGCGTGTATCGTTCCATGTCGGCGGCACGGTCATGCCATGGTCAGGGCGACCGATCGCGCCCGCATGTCGATTCCGCGCCCTCCGGTTCGTCTCGATACCATCCCCGGCCGATTCAGGAGCACGCGATGTCACTTCAACTTTATGCGCATCCGTTTTCATCGTATTCGCAGAAAGTGCTGATCGCACTGTACGAGAACGGCACGCCGTTCGAGTTTCGTATCCTCGACGGCGAAGACGGACCGAAGAACAACCGCAGACTCGCGTCTCTATGGCCGATTCGCCGCTTTCCTATGCTCCTGGATGGTGCGCGCATGGTGGTCGAAGCCAGCATCATCGTCGAATATCTCGGCCTGCACTTTCCCGGACCGGTACGCCTGATCCCCGAGGACGCCGAAGCCGCACTGGAAGTGCGCATGCTCGACCGCTTCTTCGACAACTATGTCTCCACGCCGCAGCAGAAATTCGTCTTCGACAGCCTCCGGCCGGAAGCCGCGCGCGACGCGCACGGCGTGGCGGAAGCGCGCGCGATGCTGGAAAAAGCCTACGCGTGGCTGGATACGCGCATGCGCGATCGCGAATGGGCGGCGGGCGAACATTTTAGCCTTGCGGATTGCGGCGCCGCGCCGTTCCTGTTCTACGCCGACTGGACCCACGCCATCGATCCATCGTTCGCGAACGTCCACGCGTATCGACAGCGGCTGCTCGCGCGTCCCTCGGTGGTCCGCGCCGTCGACGAGGCGCGGCCTTATCGTGGGTATTTCCCGCTGGGCGCGCCGGACCGCGACTGAGCTTCCCGGCGACTCAAGTCGAGGCCATCCGCACCCGTGGCGTCAGCGCCACGTTGAGGCTGTCGCTCATCAGCTGCACTTCGGTGTCCTGGATCATCGCGGTCAGGCGCATGCCGCGCTGAAGATGACCGACAATCTCATCGATCGCTTTCGGATCCAGATCGATCACGGTGAGATTGTCGAAGCGAGACAAACCGGCGGAGATCTTGTTCCACCACACCTCGGAAGCCTGGCCGCCGTAGTTCACCACCACCACCTGCTCCGCGCGCGCGCAGGCTTTGCGGATGCGGCTTTCGTCGGGCTGGCCGAGTTCGATCCAGCGCTGGATGTCGCCGACGTAATCGCGCTGCCACAGATCCGGTTCGCTGTCGTCGCTCAGGCCACGGCCGAATTCCAGACGCTCGTCGGCGTACAGCGCGAACGCCAGCAGCCGCACCATCAGCCGCACGTCGGTTTCTGACGGATGCTGGGCCAGGGTCAGGTTGTGCTGGGCGTAGTAATGCCGGTCCATGTCGCTGACCTGCAGCTCGACCTTGACCACGGTGGATTTTGGCGACATGCCGGTGCCTGACGGGAAAGGGTCAGGGATTGTAGGCGCTCCGCAGGTTCAGCGCTGCAGCAGCGCCAGCGTCGCGTAATGCGGCATCATCCGCGACGGCGCGCCCGGCTCCGGCGGCCTGCGCAGACGTTTGCGCAGGTTCGCGTCGACGCGCTGACGCAGCACGATACCCGGCCTGAAATCCGCAGGCGCCTGGCGCGCGCGCATCTCGCGCTGCATCGCCGCAGTCGACATCCGCTTGCCGCTGTCGCGCGGCACGTTCGCCAGCGAAATCGCGAACACATCGGTACGGTTGTCGTCGGCGACGCTGTCGGCACGCACATGGAACGGCAGGAACTGGCCGCCAACGCTCATCAACCCCTGGTAATCGCCGACGAACAGACCGCGCGCGAACGGCGCGAAGTTCATGTCGAACGGCTCGGCGATGCGCAGATCGCTCCACGTCGCACCACCATCGCGGGAGCGCGCCAGCCAGCTGTCGGTGAACAGCGGCGCCGTCGCGGTATCGCTGCGCAGATCGTAGTAGGTCACGCCGACGGTGCCGTCGGGCAGGACGTGAATGCTCGGCGTGAATGCCGGCGTGCCCGGCGCGCCGTTGACGCGCACCGGTGTCGACCACGTCAATCCACCGTCGCTTGAGCGCGAGACCGCGATGCCGTCGTGATCGCCGCCACTGAAACGCGAGTCCTGCCACGCGACATAGACTTCGCCATTCGGCCCGACCGCGATTTCCGGCACGATCGCGCCGTCACGCACCGCCGTGCCCGTGGAGGGATCGGTCACGCCGACACCCAACATGTCGGCGATATACACCGGCGCGGACCAGGTGCTGCCGCGATCGAACGAACGGATCACCGCGACCCGCGCGCGCTGCAGGCCGCCGAGCGGACTGTCGATCTGCGCGAACACGTCGAGCAGCAGACCACCCGGCAGCACCACCACGATGTTGCCGATGGTCTGGTTGCGCGTGCCGGGATCGAAGATCGACCGTGCCGGTTCCCAGCTGGCGCCGTTGTTGGTACTTCGCGCGAGATAGACGGGGCCGGTGTTGTTGGCCTCGATCAGTCGATCCCACACCGCGTAGACATAATTGGCGTCGAAGGGATCGGCGGTGATCGCATTCTTGTCATTGAACGCGGCGGCGCCGTCGAGGATCAGCGTCGCGGCATTGGTCCAGGTACGGCCGTGATCGAAGGAACGACTGGCGAGCATCGTATTGATGTCGCCATTGGTCGACAGCGACATCGCGTGAACCACGCCGTTCGGCGAATACGACACCCACGGATCGGACGCGCGCTGGTAGTCGCCGCCGTTCATCACCGTGCCGCCACCGCAGCGCGAGAACGGCAGCGCGCGACGCGTCCAGTTGCGACCGCCGTCCAACGACGTCGCTGCGACCAGCGCGCGCGCCGAGCCGTTCGACCAGCGATCCTGCTGCCAGGCGCCGACGAGGATGTCCGGATTCGTGGGATGCGCGGCGAGATGCGGCTCCACTTCGGCGCCGATGTAGACGGTTCCGCCGACCAGTGCGCCATCGCAGCCCGGCGTGAGCGGCGACAGCCCGGTGACCGGATAGGACTGCGGCCCGGCCAAGGCCGCCGGCTGCGGACCGCCGGTGATCCGCGGCTTGTCTCCGGCCGCGTGGGTGCGCGCTTCGGCGCGTGTCGCTGCGGAGGCTTGCAACGACACTCGATCCGCAGACGGCGTGCAGGCCGACAGCATCGTCGTGATGACCAACCACGGCAGAACGAGGCGGAAGATCGAGCCTGTACGCATGACGGAGCCTCCGGTTCGCCGTACACCCACGTCGGGAAACGATGCGTGGGCAGACAAGCATTGCTGTCGATTCTCGACGCTGCAGCGACGTTTGTCATGGCCCGCTTTGGCGAATGGGCCGGCGGATGGCCTGCGCCCTCCTGCTCCTGTCCAACCCGCTCCTGTCCAGTTGCTCCTGTCCAACTGATCCTGTCTGTCTCCAGATTCCGCTACTTCAAACGAAACCCCGCTACATGGCGGATTCCCGCGCGGCGCGGCTTTGTTTCCACCGCGCGGACAACCTTCGATCGATCGCCACGCATCGATCTTGTTGACCGCATCGACAGACACCCACAGGAGCAACGACCACGATGAAGATTCTATTGGCAGGATCCCTCGCAACCCTCGCATTCGCCGGCCATGCGACCGCAGCGGGCGCTCCCGCATCCGACAGCTTCAGGATCGAAAGCGAAGCGCAGTTCAATCGCGACTACGGCGACCGCATCGAACGGGTCGGCCCGGGCGTGTACCAGGTCACCGGCGGCGAACTCGCGGGCAAAGTCATCGCCATCGGCGAAGCCGGTCTCGCCTACGACCTCGACGAGCAGCGCGCCATCGCCGCCGACAGCGCGAGCCCGCGCCACGCCAGGCTCGCGGCCCGCCAACAGATCCGCAAACTCGAAGGCGTGCAGGCGCGCTACGCGAAATACCGCGCACAAGCCGCCAGAGACCGCAATACCGCCGCCAAGAGCGGCTACAGCACCCTTCTGTGCTCGTACTGGCCGCTGGGCGGCAGTTCCCGGATCTATTACACCGGCTATGGCGTAGTGTCCGCGACCACCGCTCTCTATCTCGATCGCGGCGACGGTCAGCTCAACCCCTACTATGCGCGCGCGTCCGCCAGCGCATCCGGCGGGGTCAGCATTCCGATAGGCGTTCCGATGTCCACTTCGCTCTGGGTCAATGCCTACGCCCAGAATGTACAGACCGGTCAACTCGTGACGCGCAGTCTCCCGGGCATCTTTTCGGCCGGCGTATCCACCGGATACGTCTACAGCGGCCCCGCATTCTTCCACGACCTGCGCGCCTCCGCTTCGGTCACCGGCACCGGCAACTGCGTCGGTTACATCTCGGTGTCGGACAGGATCGATCTGGGCTTCTGAGCGGCACGCCGAACCACCCGCGCCGACGCGAACCGCGTCGGCGCTTCTCTCGCGCGGCAACCCACGGCAATCCCGATGAGACGGCGGTGACAGCGTTGCTCAGCAGCGCTGCAGCGTTCCGGCCCGGGGTCGGGTTACAGTCGCGCGCATGACCGAACCCGTCCGGCCCCGCGCGTGGCGAATCGCGTTCACTTTCGTTTGCCTGGCGCTGCTGATCGCGCCGCTCGCAGGCTGCGACACCGGCCCAGCGCCGCCCACGCCCGAACAGGTGCGCGCGCAGCTCAAACGGCTGATGCCGGCGTCGGTCCAGGATCGCACCGGCTGGGCGGAAGACATCCAGGCCGCGTTCGCGGCGCTGGAGATCGAGCCATCGCCGCAAAACCTGTGCTCGGCGCTGGCGATCACCGAACAGGAGTCGACCTTCAGCGCCAATCCTGCCGTCCCCGGTCTGGGCAGGATCGCGCGCAGCGAGATCGAAAAGCGCGCCGGTCGTTACAGGATTCCCGCGTTCGCGGTGCGCGCCGCGCTGCGGATGAAATCGCCCAACGGCGATACCTGGGACACACGCATCGCCGCGATGCGCACCGAAAAGGAACTCAGCGATCTCTTCGAGGAAATGATCGCGCGCGTGCCGATGGGCAATCGTCTGCTCGCCCGCGCCAACCCGGTGCATACCGGCGGGCCGATGCAGGTCAGCATCGCGTTCGCCGAAGCGCATGCCAAAGAACGCCCCTACCCCTACGCCGTCGATGGTTCGATCCGCCACGAAGTGTTCACCCGCCGCGGCGGGATGTATTTCGGCATCGCCCATCTGCTCGGCTATCCCGCGTCGTATGAGAAACCGCTGTTCCGCTTCGCCGATTTCAACGCCGGCCGCTACGCCAGCCGCAACGCCGCGTTCCAGAACGCGGTGTCGGTCGCCACCGGCATTCCGCTGGACCTCGACGGCGATCTGATCCGCTACCGCAAGGCCAGCAACGGCGACAGGATCGGGGCCACGGAAACCGCGGTGCTGACGCTGGCCAGAAAACTCGGGATGACGCCCGACGAAATGCATCGCGCGCTGTCCGGCGCGCATCGGCACAGCTTTGAAAACAGCGACCTGTACGTGCGGATGTTCGAATTCGCCGACAAGCGCAACGGCAAACCGCTGCCGCGCGCCACACTGCCGCGGATTCGCCTGCACAGCCCGAAAATCACCCGCAAACTCACCACCGAATGGTTCGCGACGCGGGTGAACCAGCGCTATCAGCGCTGCATGAAGAAGGCGAAGTAGTCGCGATCAGTCGCGCTCGGCGGCTTCTTCCCGGCCCTGCTGGCGAATGATCGCCTCCTGTCGCGCATCCTCGATCGACAGCTGCACCGCACGCACATCGGCGCGGCGGGTGTCGAACTTGAAACGCCCGGTCAACGCGGTGTCCGGGCGCAGATCGCCCTTTTCGTAAAGGGCCCACATCTCTTCGCCGTAGTGGGTCTGCGCCAGTTCCGGCGCGAAGCGGCTGAGCGTGTCGCGCAGATTGTGCACGTCGCGCAGCAGCATCCTGCGCGCTTCGTTGTTGCCGGCGGCGCTGACCACCTGCGGAAAATCGATCACCACCGGGCCGTCAGGCGTCGCCAGGACGTTGTACTCCGACAGATCGCCGTGGATCAGGCCGACGCACAACATGCGCACCACGTCGCCGATCAGCCGCGCGTGGTAAACGCGGGCCTCGTCTTCGGTGAGTTCCACCTCGCCGAGGCGCGGCGCGCTGTGGCCCTCGGCATCGGTGACCAGATCCATGATCAGCACGCCGTGAAAGTAGCCGTAGGCGCGCGGCACGTGCACGCCGGCCTCGGCCAGCGCGAACAGGGCATCGACTTCGGCATGCTTCCAGGCTTCTTCCTGCTCTTTGCGCCCGAACTTCGTGGCCTTGCCGATCGCCCGCGCCTGGCGGCTGCCGCGCACTTTGCGACCTTCCTGATACTGCACCCGCGCCTGGAAACTGCGCTGCGCCATGTCCTTGTAGACCTTAGCACAGCGGATTTCATCGCCCACCCGCACCACGTAGACCGACGCTTCCTTGCCGCTTTTCAGCGGACGCAGGACTTCGTCGATCACACCGTCGTCGATCAAAGGTTGCAGTCCCTTGGGGGTTCTCATCGCATCGCAACGTCGTGGGAATGAGGGGGCATTGTCGCCGACTTCGTGAAATGGCGCTCGCGTACGGTCACATCTCCGGCGTATCGTCCTCGATGGCCCGCATCGCCTCGGCATTGCTGCGTTTCCAGTCGGCCAAGGCTTTTGCGCTCACATCCGGATTGTTCGCACGATGCTGCGCGCGGATCCCGGCGGGAATCACGTCGATCTGCCGTTCGGCCTGCAGAAAGGCGCGGTCGCCCGGCGCGAGCTGGCAATTGCGACTCAGGATTTCCAGATCGTCGCCGTTGGTGGCTGCGCCGCTCTGCAGATTGACGACCACGCCAAGCGTATCGCCCAACGATTCGAGTTCCAGGCAGATCGCGTCGATGGTCGCGTACGACCGCGCTGCGTTGCTGGAGACGATGACGAACAGATTCTCGCGGTCGATCCACGCCACCGAGCGGACGCCGTCGATCCGGCGCGCCGCCTGCCGCGCCGACTCACGGTCGACGCTGCGGGCTGGATCGGCCAGTTTGATCGACTTGCGATAGTCCTCGGCGATCGCTTGCAGATTGGCTTCGAGTGCCTGCTGATCGCCCACCGCAGCAGCAGCACGGCTGGCGGCGATGCGCGCGGCCAATTCAACCGGATCCAAGGGTTGTCCGGCCCGCTGCGGCTTGCGTTCGGTTGGCTCGGTACTGCGTGCGCAGGCAAGCAGCGAACCGCACGCAAGCAGAGCCACGATCAGCATCCGATTCATCTCCGGCACTCCTTGCCGCCCCCTGCGGCATCTGTCGATTCTACGGCAGACATGGCGACGCGCATCCGGCAGCCGGATGCGCGTCGTCAAAGCTCCGGCGTATCGCCCTCGATCAACCGCATCGCGTCATCCGCCTTGCGCTGCGATTCACGGATCTCGGCTTCTGTAGGCGGCTTGGGCGGCGGGGTCGCAACGGCATGCTCATCGACAGCAGACGCAACAGGCGCCGGCTGCGGCTCGTAGAGGGCATCCGCCGTCTGCGCCATGAGTGCACGGCCGGTCTCCGCCGACGGTTCGATTGCAGTATCCGCAGTGCGATGAAGCATCGTCCGGACGATGAGTACAAAACCGATGGCGGCCGCCAATGCCACCAGCCAGAGCACCCAGCTCGTGCGCGGGCGCACGGATCCCGGGGGTTTCGCGGGCACGGGCGTTGCGTCCGGTGGCGGCTCGGGCTCCTCCAGCGGCCCGAGCATTCCGCGCAGGGTCTCGCCATCGATCAGCTTCACGTGGCCGTGCTTCTGCGCGGCCTCGATCGCCGCGCGGGTGAATTCGCCGCTGCTGACCAGAATCGCGCCGGTCGCGCCTTCGTTGGCCATCAGGCCCAACAGCTCATGCACCGCATTGTGCGGCACCTGCTTCGCGTTCCAGTGTTTGCACTGCACCAGCACCACCTGCGCATCGCGGCGGATGCGCAGATCCACGCCACCGTCGAACTGCGCACCGGTGCCGCCGGTACCCGTATGCTCGACCCACCACCCGACCTCGCGGTAATACGTCGCGAGCAGGCGCTCCAATTCCGCCCAGCCGATGCGGCTGAGCGCATCGTCGTAACGATGGCCGACATTCTTGAGTCCGTGCACCCCGCCCCCTGCGGAATCCTTGATCGCCGGCGATTTCGGCCGGCACGTGATGCCGTCATGGTCACACACGATGACCGGGAGCAGAAGCCGGCCATCCAAGACCGTGTCCGGGATCTCGGCGGGGCGGCCCGGCCGGTCGGCGCCGCTGTTTGTCGCCCCACACCCGCGCGATTACACTGGGTTTCCCGCTATCGAGGCATTTCCACTTGGCCAAGCCCAATTATTCGTTCGAAAAACGTCAGCGCGAGATCGCGAAGAAGAAGGAAAAGGACGAGAAAGACGCGCGCAAGCGCGAAGCGCGCGAGGCGGCCAAACTGGCGTCCGGTTCGGGCGAAGCCTCGACGGATGAAGGCGGCGACGCTTCCCGGACGGATTGACCAAGCGTCGGGCCGGGCGGAGCCGTTCCCCGGCCCCGCCCTGACATCAATCGATTCGAAACTGCGGCCGGTAATGGCTCAGCGCACCTGCGCAACGCACCCGTTCAACGCACCCTGAACAGCGTGCAGACTTCAGCGGCGGCGCGCAGACCCGACAGCGCCGCGCCTTCCATGGTGCCCTGCCACTCGTAGAAGCTGCTGGTGTGCTCGCCGGCGAACATCACGTTGCCGACCTGCTTCGCCTCGTTGTGGGCGATCATCGTGAAATACCCCGGACGGGCATTCGTGTAGGCGCCCTTGCTGTACGGGTTCCGCGACCAGTTCTGGGCAAACGCGAGCACGTCGCCGCTGGCGGTGCGCTGCGCCGCCTGATGCGCACCGGGCAATGCCGATTCGAGTTGGTCGAGGAACGCCATCGCCTCCGCCTGCACGTTGCGCGGAGCCAACGATTTGGCCAAGGGGCCGCCGATTTGCGTGGTCAGCACCGCACGGGTTTCGTTGCCGTTGTAGGCATTGGTTTCCCAGGTCGACTGCAGATGCGAGCGATCGCCGAAACCAGTGCCGCTTGCGCCATGCTGGATGTACCAGTAAGGCTGGTTGAAGCCGACCATCAGCTTGCTGTTGTCGCCCATCGCCGCGTTGTTGATGGCGTATCGCTTCCACGCCGGCAGTTCCAGACTGGCATCGAGCTTCACGTCGCGCAGCACGCTGAAGGGCAGGGTCAGCACCACACCATCGTGATCGCTCTGCACGCTGCGACCGGCGACATCGAACGTCAGCCGCACGCGGCCGTTGGCGAGTTTGCGCACCGCGACCAGCTTGTGGCCCAGTTGCACCGGCGTCGGCAGGCGCGCGGCCAGGCCGGTCGCGATGCGGTCGTTGCCGTCGACCACATGGAAGCCTTCGCCGCCCACGATACCGTTCCCCTGCCCGACCTGCGCAAACTTACCGCGCTTGTCGCCATGCACGAAGCGCAGGAAGCTGATCGAACTCAATTCATCGACGCCCGCGCCGTATTCGGCGGCGTAGGCCGCACCGATCACCTTGCGCAGCAGACCGCCCGCGCCCTGCAGGGTGAGGTAGTCGTCCAGGGTCATCAGATCGAACAGTTCGTCGGTCTCGGTGTAGCGGTCGGCGATCGGACTACCCAGCGCGGACAGATCCGCGCCCATCGATGCAGCGAACGCGCGATATTCCTCGACCACCTGCGCCTCGGAATAGGTGCGGCCGTCGAAGTGGTAGAAAGGATTGCCCGGCAGCATCGACACGTCTTCGAGCGGCAGATTCAAGGCGCGGGCATAGCCGATCATGGTGTGGTGCGAAGCGCCGATGAACTCCCCGCCACGCTCGGCCACCTGGCCCGGGAAGAACCCGCGCAGCGTTGAGCAGCGACCACCGACGTGACCCGCCGCCTCGAACACCTGCGCAGTCACGCCCTTGCGCGCCAGCTCGGTGGCGCAGCTCAGGCCGGCCAGACCGGCCCCGACCACTGCGACATTGCTGCCGACGATCATGCGCCGCAGCTTGGCCGCCCCGGCCCAGGCCGAGGGGGTCATCGCGCCGGCCGCAGCCGTCGCCACGCCCGCCACCGCACCCTGGGTGAAGCGCCGACGGCTGGCGTCGCGCAGCGCCTCCTGCGCATCGGCATCGCGCTCGATCGTCTCCTGCGCGCTTTGTCCTGCTTTTTCGGCTTGCGCGGCCAAGCGCGCCAAGCGCATCAACTGCGCCATCATCGAACTGCGACTCATGCATGTCCCCCGGATTGTCGTCGTGCCCACAGAAATGCCGGGCCGCCCACGGGCGGCGGATCGTCCTTGGACCGGCCCAAACCCGGATCCCCCGATCCGGACTGACCTCAACGCCTGTTCGGCGCATGCCCGGATAGTACCGCAGCCGGGATCGGATCGGGATCTGGGCCACCTCCTCGGAGTCCAACCGACTACGACCATTTCATGTCCGGCCGTGTTTCATACCCGGCCGAACACCGGTGCCGGAAACGCAGGCGGAAAGCGTGGTTGCCTTCGGGTTTCCATGCTCGAAGAACAACGTCGCAGCCGGAAGCCCTCGATGCGATCACGCAAAAACGTCATGCGCAGATTCAATTCAGATCCGACACGTCGATTATTCAAACCTGATCACTCCTGCGATGCGGTGCGATGCCTGGCAATGCGACGAAACGCCACGCATGCGAACAACGCTCGCGTCGATGCATGAGTACGTCATGGACATGACGCGCAGCATGATTCATCGGCATCGCATCGATCCGCAAGAAGCGCAACGCAAGAAGATGTCGGCCACATTGCGAAGCGCACCGCTGCTGCCGATATCCCTTCATATCGACGTCGCAAAAGTTGCGATCCATCGTTCCGATTGCTGTCATGAAGCGTTCACCCGGACGTCTTGTCGCGTCCATTGCACGGGGCTACTTTGCCTGTGCGGATCGTGTCGACCGTTGCAGACGGTCCAAGGCCAGGGACAGGCCAAAAACATCCTTCCCTGACCGAACACTCGACCGCTGCAGCAAAGGGGGCATGGCTCGCCATGTGCGCTGCATCCATCTTTCTGTATTCATAAAACGAAAAGGAATCGATATGAAACGAATCAACCGACTGTCCGCCGCCATCGGCGTCTCGCTGCTTTGCGCCATGGCCGTCCCGGCCATGGCCGGCGAGTTCCGCACCGCGAAGCATCCGGTCGATGGCCAGTACATCGTCGTACTCAAGAATACGGCCGCCACACTCGTCGGCGAAACGAGTCGCGCGGCACGCGTTCCCGCCGTCGCCAGCGATATCGCTTCAACACATCGCGCCAATCTTCTGCGCAGCTACGACCGCGTGCTGCGTGGTTTCGTGGTCAAAGCCGACGATACCGCGCTCGCACGGCTGCTAGCCGACCCGCGCGTCGCCTATGTCGAAGAAGACGGCTACGTGTCGATCGACGTGACCCAAGCCGGCGCGACTTGGGGACTCGATCGCGTCGACCAGCGCAATCTGCCGCTCAGCACCACCTACACCTACAACACCACCGCCGCCGGTGTGCACGCCTACATCATCGATACCGGCATGCTCGCCACCCACAATGAATTCGCCGGCCGCGTCGGCAACGGCTTCGATGCCGTCGGCGGCGGCACCAACGACTGCCACGGTCACGGCACCCACGTCGCCGGCACCGTCGGCGGCACCACCTACGGCGTCGCCAAGGGCGTGACCTTGCATCCGGTGCGCGTGCTCGATTGCACTGGCTCCGGCAGTTGGGCCGGCGTCATCGCCGGCATCGACTGGGTCGCGGCCAATCGCGTGTTGCCGGCCGTCGCCAACATGAGCCTGGGCGGCGGCGCCAACGCTGCCGTCGATACCGCTGTGGCCAACCTGTCGAACGCCGGTGTCACCGTGGCCGTGGCCGCAGGCAACAATTCATCCGATGCCTGCGGCTTCTCGCCCGCCCGCGCACCGTCGGCGATCACCGTCGGTTCCACCACCAGCACCGATGCGGCGTCGTCGTTCACCAACTGGGGCACCTGCCTCGACATCTTCGCGCCGGGTTCGTCGATCACCTCCTCCTGGAACACCGGCAACACCGCGACCAACACTATCAGCGGTACCTCGATGGCCTCGCCGCACGTGGCCGGCGCCGCCGCACTGTTCCTGGCGAGCAATCCGAGCGCGACACCCGCGCAGGTCACCGCATCGCTGATCGCCAACGCGACACAGAACGTGGTGACCGGCATCCCGGGCAGCGGCTCGCCGAACCGCCTGCTGTTCACGCTGGGCAACGGCAACGATGTGAACAAGATCTTCGAGCAGACCGATGCCAGCGGCAAGATCACCATTGCGGTGTTCGAGCGCTTCGCGCAGACGGCATCCGGCCACAACACCGATTTCACCGTGACCGTGCCGAACGATTACGTGGTCATCGGCGGTGGCGGCGAAGGCAAGGAATCGCCGCAGGGCAACCTGATCACGGCGTCCTATCCGAATGCCGGGCTGACCGCTTGGCTGGTGTCCACCAAAGACCATATCAACGCCGACGCGGCGCAGGTGCGTGCCTGGGCGATCGGCCTGAAGATCGCGGGCCTGACGCCGGCACAGGTGCGCAGCTACGTTTCTGTGAACACCGCGACCAGCGCGTTCGCGTCACATCCGGACGTGACTGCGACCGTACCTGCCGGTTTCGTGCTGGCTGGCGGCGGCATCAAGGTCAACTGGAGCGGCGCAGGCAATCTGGCCACCGCTTCGGCCCCGTCCGGCGCCAACGGCTGGCGCGCGCGCTCGAAGGATCACTACACTGCGTCGCCCGCCACCGCGACGGCTTACGCTATCGGCATCAACGGCTCGATCCCCGGCGTCGGCATCATCACCAACATCGTCAACGGCGGGACTTCGGGCGTCGCTGCGCATCCTGCATTCACGCAAACGCTGACCTCCGGCTACGCGTTGAGCGGTTGCGGCGCCTTCGTGAACTGGACCGGCAACGGCAACCTGCTGTGGAAGCTCCGGCCGACCAGCCCGGCGGCAGGCCAGGCCGCATGTTCGGCGGCATCGAAGGACCATCTCCTCTCGTCCCCCGCGTCCATCAGCAGCTACAGCATCGGCCTGCGCGCGAACTGATCGGCCCGGTTGTTCCACTGCGGCGCCGAAGACGTTGTTCCCAGGCGCCATCCCTGTCGCCCGATGCCACGGC
Source organism: uncultured Xanthomonas sp. (assembly GCA_964523435.1). Taxonomy (GTDB): domain Bacteria; phylum Pseudomonadota; class Gammaproteobacteria; order Xanthomonadales; family Xanthomonadaceae; genus Lysobacter_I. Next base: position 28,156 of record CAZGBA010000004.1, on the reverse strand, counting down.
ATCGGGCGACAGTCGTTCCGGGGCAAGACGACGCTGCGTTGTCTGTCGCCCCGGGTACGGTCTGCGCCCGACGGTTTCCCCCGTCATGTCGGAAATGTCCGGCCCGCATCGCTTCTTGCGAATAGGGACAGTGCCGGCACGCCGTGACAACGCCGTCGGCCACTCGCAGCAACTTCGATCGGAATCTCCACACCGCAATCAAGGGAATCGCCAATGAAGAATGACAAGACACATTTCGCAGGCCGTCGCCAATGGCTCGTGCTGGGCGCCGCTCTGGCCTTGGGCATGATGGTGTCCGCAACGGGTTTTGCGAGACCCGTGCTGGGCAGCAACAGCTGGATCACCTACACCTATTTCAACGCGCAGGGGCAGATCGTCGGAGGCATGTCGCAGACCAACTGCCCCGGGATGCAGCCGTTCTCCTGGGGTCTGCAGACGAACCGCTTCGCCTACGTCACCGGCACCTGCTCCACCGCACCGTAAGCGTCGGGATCGCCAAGGCTTCGAGCCTCGCACATGGCGATCGCAACTGCAGCTCCGGGTCGTTTGCTCCGACGACGGATCTCCGCCACTCCAACCGATGATGGGATGTTCACTGTGAGCCGGTCCGGACAAGCGCCCGGACCGGCGATGGTCCAAGGCGGTCCCGCACATTTCGGCACCGCGCAATGACGCACTGCATCATGCCCTTTCGTGCAATGGCGGCGACACTGCGACAGGCAGAGCATCGGATGTCGTCGTCCGTCATCGACGGGCCGCATTCCGGGGAGGATACCCATGCACCACCGCACGTCGAACTTCGTTCCGGCCTTACTGTCCACGACTTCTTCCGCCCTGTTGGCGCTCGCCCTGCCCGCGTTGGGCGCAGCCGCAATGCTGTTGCCGGGTCAGGCGCAGGCGCTGACCTGCGGCACCAACAACGGTTTCACCTGCACCGGCACAGCCACGCAGTACGCGGGCGGCTTCAGCCCCGGCGTCGGCAGCGGCGGTTTCGGCGGCGCCAGCGCCTGCACGCCGACGCGCACGCCGGTGGTCTACATCCACGGCAACGGCGACAGCGCGATCAGTTTCGACATGCCGCCCGGCGCAGTGGCGGGCTACACCACGCCGGCCAATTCGGTCTACGACGAACTGAAGGCGCGCGGCTACAAGGACTGCGAACTGTTCGGCATCACCTATCTTGATGCCAGTGAACGCGGCGCGCCGCAGAACAACTATCACAAGCCGGCGAAGTACCAGATCCTCAAGAGCTTCATCGACGCGGTGAAGACGCATACCGGCCGCACCCAGGTGGACATCGTCGCGCATTCGATGGGTTCGAGCATGGCGTTGGCGATGGTGAAGTACTACAACTACTCCGGCAGCGTGCGCCGCTTCGTCAATATCGCCGGCGGCCTGCGCGGCCTCAATACCTGCCTTTCCACCGGCTACCAATCGGCGCTCGCGCAGACCTGCAATGCCGAAGCCTACGTGTATCCGTACGACTACTACACCTTCGGCTACTACCCCAGCACCGGCGTGACGTTCTTCGGCTACAACCGCTGGACCGGCAGCGGCAGCACCAGTCTGCGCGCGATGCCCACGCAGTACCCGTCGATCAGCTTCTACACCATCACCGGCGGCCTCTACGACCAGGTGCATTGCTTCACCACCAGCTACACCAGCGGCTGCAGCAGCGGCGCGCTGTTCAACACCACCACCAACGTCAAAGCGCAGGTCGACATCGGCGTGGGCAGCAGCACCTACGCCTTCGATTGGGACTGGGCCGACGGCAGCCCGTACAACTTCGGCGGCGGCGACACCAGCAACGGCATCGGCCATTTCCGCTCGAAGACCAACGCCGGCCGGATCGTCTACAACATGCTGGCCACCACCTGCACCACCGGCTGCGCGAACGGCTACGTGGGCGTGAATGGGCCTGCATTCAACCGCTGAGGTCAAGCCGGAGAAGCAGCATCAAGGCGGCGCAGCGGACACGCTGGCCGCCTCACCTTGCACGAAAAACCGCAAAGCGCCTGCAGCCAGCAGGCGATCCAGTGCGTAGAATCGCCCGATGATCCGCTCCCGGGCCTTCCTGCGACCCATGCATCGGCTGGCAATGCTGGCCGCGCTGCTGATGGTATCGATGCCATCGGTAAGCCGCGTGTTCGCGGCGAACACTGCCCAGGCCTTGGGCGACCGGATGCAGATGTGCACCGTCGACGGACTGCAGTGGGTCGACGCCGGGCAGGTGTCGCCTGTCGGCGAGTCTCCTTCGGAACGCCAAAAAAGCGCCTCGGGCGACGACTGCGCCTACTGCAGTCTCGTCGAATCTCCGCCCTCGGATGTACCGCTGCCATGCGCGCTGTTGTCGCCGATCGCAGCACAAACCCTCGCCTTCCCCCACTCGCCGCGCTTGCGCCCGGCCGCGAACTGGCGAGGCCTCGGCAGTCGCGGTCCGCCCGCGCTGCGCTGAGTCGCGAAACGTTTTCACGCATGCGGCCTTGTCTGCCGCAATCGGGCGTCTGAATCCCGGCCTTGCGCCGTGAGGCGCTCAGGGCTTCTTGAGCACAGTGCATTCGACGCGAACCGCGAAGCCGTCACGGCCGCGCGCTCGCGGCCGTGCTCACGCCGCCGCATGCATGCCGGAACACGGATCGCGCACTCGGCGGTCGTATTCACCGATCGCACACGCTGATCGCACACGCCTATGCACAACGTCGCGGGAACGACGATGCCGATGCCCCTGTCGCGCGCACTCGGCAGCGGACGTTCTCCCGCCTTCATTCTGCGGCCGGTCCCTCGCCGGTCGCCTTCGAGACTGTCACTACCACCCATGAACAACATCGCCCATCACATGCCGTCGGCGCGCACGCTGCTGACGCTGGCCATCCTTGCCGGCTTGTCCGGGCAGGCCTTCGCTGAAGACAAGAACACCGACGAAGCAAACAGCTGGACCCTCGACAGGGTCGTCGTCACCGGCACGCGCGAATCCCTGCACGCGCCGAGCACTGCCACCGCCACGCGCACGCCGACGCCGGTGGAGGAAGTTCCCCAGTCGATCCAGACCCTGACGCGGACGCTGCTGGAAGAGCAGGAACTGCAAACAGTTTCCGATGCGCTGGTCAACGTCTCCGGCGTCGCTCCCAGCCGGACGATGGAGACCATACTGCAGTCGCCGTTGATCCGGGGATTCCCGGTGAACTATTACTTCGATGGCATGCCGACCTATGCGCTGCCGTCGGCCGGCGCGGATCCCGCAACCCTGGTGAACGTCGAACGCATCGACGTGGCCAAAGGTCCGAGCAGCACGCTGTATGGCGGCGGCACCGGCGCGCCGCTGTCGGGATTGCTCAACATCGTCTCGAAGGATCCGCTGCCCTCGTTCAAGGCATCGGCCGCGCTGCGCGGCGGCAGTTTCGGCACGCTCGGCGCCGAGGCCGACCTCAACCTCGCGTCCGACAGCGGCGCTGTGGCCTTCCGCATCAACGGCATGTACGAAACCGCCGACAGCCACATCGATCTGATCGACAGCCGACGCCATGCGGTGTTTCCGACCCTGGCCTGGAACATTTCCGATGACACCCGTCTGGTCGTGCGTGGCCAGTTCAACCGGCTGGAACAGCGCGAATACGCAGGACTTCCGGCCGAGTTGACGGTGTCGCCCGGGTTGTCCATCGACCGCGACGTGTTCGCGGGCGCCGAAGATGCGCCGCGCACCAGCGTGGAAAACCGGATGCTGACCGCATCGCTCGATCATCGCTTCGGCGACGGCAGCGTGCTGACCGCCGCACTGCGCCGCTACGACGGCCGCGTGCGCGAGTATTCGACGTTCCCGCTGCTGCAACTGGGCGGCACGCTGTACGCCTTCGGCAGCGGCTACCTGCCGTCCGACGCCGACCAGACCTTCGCCACGGTGAGCCTGCTGCACACTTTCGAAGGCGATACGGTCGATCACCGCGTCCTGTTCGGCGTGGATGCCGACCGCACCGACTACTGCGGCGAGATGGGGCTGAATTTCGGATGGGGCCTGGTCGACTACGCCGATCGCGCCACCAACGCGCCGTTCGGCGCCGCACCCGCGTTGACCGAGCTGCAGGACGACCATATGCGCTCGCTCGCCGCCTTCGCGCAGGACCAGATCAGCATCGGCGAGAAACTCGATATCACCGCCGGCCTGCGCTGGACCCAGCTCGACGTGCGCAGCCAGTACACCAGCAGCGGCTTTCCGCTTTCCGACTACGACAGCCGCTACCGCCGCTTCACGCCGCGCCTGGGCCTGACCTACGCGCTCACCGACACACTGTCGCTGTTCGCCGGGCACGCGCGCGGCTTTCGCGGTGTGGTCGCGGCGTTCGGCGTGGTCGATCCGGTACCGGAAACCTCCGTCGCCAACGAAGCCGGTCTGAAGTTCGTCGACACCATCCCCGGCCTGACCGGCTCGCTGTCGATCTACGACATCAAGCGCCGGAACGTGGTGACGCCCGATCCGGCGAACATCGGTTTCTCGATCCAGACCGGCGAGCAGCGCGCTCGCGGCTTCGAAACCGATCTGGTCTACGAGCCCACCGATGCGCTGTCGCTGCTGTTCAACTACGCCTACACCGACGCCGAAGTGTCGAAAGACAACCGTCTGCCGGAAGGCGACACGCTCAGCCGCGTCCCGCAGCACGCCGGGCGCATCGCCGGACGCTACCGCTTCCGCGAAGGCGGCCTGCGCGGTCTGGAAGTCGGCCTGGGTCTGTCCGCCGTCTCGTCGCGCGAACTGACCCTGCCGAACACCGTCTCCGTCGGTGGGCGCGCGCTGCTGGATGCGCAGGTGTCGTATGCGTTCCCGCGCGTGACTCTGTCGCTTTCGGTCGCCAACCTGCTGGATCGCAAGGGCTTCGAGCCTTACCAGTACCTCGGCGGCGCCTATGTCGTACCGACGGTGCCCAGGTCGGCCTTCCTCACGATCCGCACGTCGTTCTGACACCCGTGCGCCGCAGCCATGCACCGGCTGCGGCGCACGCCATCGCAAGGAGAATCACATGAGACATCACCCTCGATCGACCCGGCTGCGCATGCTGCAGATGCTGCTTGTGTTGCCGATCCTGTTGGCGGCGTTGCTCGCCGCATGCAGCAGCGCGCAGGAACCGGCCGACCGCTACGATTACGGCCGCGCCGGCCGCGCGAAGTTGCCGCCGATGACCCTGTTGAACCACCAGAGCATCATGGGCGATCTGCTCGGCAAGCCCACGATTCCCGTGAAGACCATCGGCATCCTCGTCTACGACGGCGCCGACACGATGGAGACGATCGCGCCGATGGTCGTGTTCTCCGAATTGATGGACGTGAAGCTGGAATACGTCGGTCTGCATTCGGGCAAGGTCTCCACCAGCCTGGCGGAGATGATGGTCGAGCATACGATCGACGACATCGACCAGCTCGACGTGCTCGTGGTGCCCGGCGGCAGTCGTGCGGGTCTGGAAGCGGCGTTGAGTAACGAGGCGCTGACGCCATGGTTGAAGCGCATCGATGCCGGCACGCGTCTGACCGCAGGCGTCGGCTATGGCAGCGTGATCCTCGGCCGCGCGGGATTGCTGCAGAACAAGCGCATCGCATTCGACTGGCCGGATGCGGAAGCCAATACGACCGCATTGGGCTCGGTCTATGACCCGGCGCGCTATACCCATGACGGCAAGTATTGGACCTCGGGTCGCTCCACCGCAGCGATCGACATGTCGCTGGCCATGCTGCAGGCGATCGCCGGCCAACGCCATACCCAGGCGGCGATGCTGGATCTGGAATACGACCCCGCACCGCCGTTCGCAGGCGGTACGCCCGAGACCACGCCCGCAGCGCTGCTTGAAGCGCAGTCGTCGCGCAGCTATCGCCTCGGCGAGCTGTCGCTGCTGGATCTGCCGGTCGCCGCTGCGTCGGGCACCGCTACGTCGCCCGCAGAGAAGGCGTTCGACATCGGCATCCTGGTCTACGAAGACTTCTTCACGATGGACGCCATCGGCCCGCTGACGATGCTGTCGCAATTGCCCGACGCCAGAGTCCGGCTGATCCGTTTCGGCGGCGACGACGTGCTGAAATCCGGCCGAACGCAGATCCGCGTACCCACCGCAGCCGCCGACGTGAACGCACTGGATGCACTGCTGATTCCGGGCGGTTCCACCGGCACCTGGCAGATGGCCCAGGACCCGCAGGCCCTGGCGTGGATCCGCAAGATCGACCAGCACAGCCGCTACACCGGCAGCGTCTGCTCGGGCGCATGGATCCTCGGCGCGACCGGCCTGCTGGAAGGGCGCAAGGCCACCACCAACTGGTATCGCGCCAGACAGATGATGGACCTCTACGGCGCGAAGTTCACACCCGTGCGCTACGTGTCCGACGGCAAGTACTGGACGTCCGCAGGCGTCTCGGCGGGCATCGACCTGAGCGTGGCGATGATCGCCGACATCGCCGACGAAACCGCCGCGCGCACCGCGATGCTGCAGACCAACTACAACCCGCAACCGCCGATCGCGGGCGGCTCGCCGGAAAAAACCGACGACCTCGTGCTCGACATGATGCATCAGATGTACGACTACGTGATGCTGTCGCCGATCAAGGAAGAACGCGCGCGCAGAAGCAGGCAATCGGCGGAAGGAAAACCCTGATACCACCGAACCGACGACTTCAAAAACCCGTCCCGTAGATCCGTAGCCCGGGTAAGCGCAGCGCACCCGGGGCTTTCCGCTTTTCGCGAGAAAACCTGACGTCGAATGTTCACCGCTCTTCAGCATGCGTGGAACGCATCAAGACGCCCATCGGTTTGCAAGCGATGCGGCGGCGTTGAGATATCACGAAGAGCCCCGGGTGTCGCGGCGCGACACCCGGGCTACGAAACATCCCGCCATGCGATCTATACCGGAATCGACTGCGGATAACGGAACAGATCGCCCGGATCGTATTTGCGTTTGACTGCCTGCAGGCGCGGCAGATTGTCGCCGTAGTACGCGTGCAGGTAATCGCGCTGGCTCGGATCGATGAAATTCTGGTAACAGTACGCCGACGTGTACGGCTCCATGCGGTCGTGGAAACGCGACAGCCACTGCTGGTTCTTCGCCAGCACTTCGGGCGAATCGGCCGGCGTCCATTCCAGTTCGGCGCTGGTGATCATCGACGCGCCACGATGCACGAACGCAGTGTCGGTCGGCGACACCGCATCGATGCGCCCGCCCATCAGGAAGAATTTCCAGGTCGCCGCCACGGTGGTGCCCGGCCATGCGCGCAGATTGGCCAGAATGGTGTCGATGGCCTCGCCCGACAGCGCACCGCGCGCGAAACGCGAACGCTCGTGCGAATACTCCGGCGTGCCGTCTTCGGACAGGAACTCCTGCGCGTCCCAGTATGGCCGCTCCTCGACAACGGATGTGTCGGGTCGATACACCGACAGCACCGGCGCCAGCAGCGCCAACAGTTCGGCCTGCGGGCCGGCGAGTTGACCGAGGATCGACAGCTTCAAGCCCGGCGCGCCGGCCTCGGCCTTCACGCTGAGCTTCATGCCCAACGCCTCCGGCGCGGCCAATGCCATCGTCTGCAGCGCAGCGAACACTTCGGCGATACGGTCGTTCCAGCTCATCTCGAACACCGTGAACATGCCGACCGGATAGGTCTGGAACGTGAAGGACGTGTGGATGCCGAAGTTGCCGCCGCCCGCGCCACGGATGGCCCAGAACAGATCGGCGTTCTCGGTCGCGCTGCAGTTCAACGCGCGTCCATCCGCCAGCACGATGCGCGTCGCGGTCAACCCGTCGCAGGTCAACCCGTGCGCGCGCATGTTGAAACCGATGCCGCCGCCCAGCACCAGCCCGGCCACGCCGACATCGCGGCAACGTCCGTGCGTCACCGCGCGGCTGTAAGGCCGGCACGCGGCATAGACATGCTTGTTGCGCGCACCCCCGCCCAGCGTGGCGATCCCGGTTGCGCCATCGACATCGACGCGGTTCATCGACGACACATCGACCATCAGCCCGGTGGTCGTCGAATAACCCGCGTACGAATGTCCACCGCTGCGCGCGACCAGCGGCACCCGGTTCGCCTGCGCCCAGCGCAGGCAGGCCTGCACATCCGACTCACTCGCGCATTGCGCGATGCCCTGCGGCAACGTCGAAGCATATTGCAGCGCCCATGGCCGCGCCCGCGCCGCGAATTCCGGCGACCCGGGCATCAACAGCGGCCCCTGCATCGACCGCGCCAGCTCGGACCACGGCAACGCATGCGTATCCGGCAATGATGTGCAGCCGGTCAGCCACCCCAGCGATGGCAAGCCCAGACCCAATGCTGCAGTCGTGCCCGCACGCAGGAACCGGCGGCGCGATGGCGAGAACGCCCGTGTTTGATCGATCGATGAATCCTGCATCGTTGAAACCTCCCTGTTGGTGTTGTGTCAGTCCATCGTCCGCCACGGCGTTTCCCATGCCGGTATTCGTAGGGTGGGGTGAGCGCAGCGATGCCCACCATCCCGAGGCATCAGCCGCAACCTACATGAAAAAAATATATCTGACCGCATGCTTTCTCGATCTCTCATGGTGGGTGGGCATCGCTGCGCTCACCCCACCCTACTCGCTATGCAAGCTCGCTGACAATGGTCGATTGTGCATTCGGCGTCGCATGACCGATGTTGAGCTCCGTGTCTCGAATCATCGCCGCTGCCAACATGTTGCGAAGCTGATCCTCAAGCTCCTGGCTGTCGAGCAGATCGGAATCCTCCATCACCGCAGACCACAGCACGCACGTCAGCGACCGCGACAGCACGAATTGGCAGGCGGGAGACAGCGCCGAACCATCGCTCCCCGCCAATTCGGCCAGGCTCCGCCCGAGGTATTCGTCGAGAACGCGCATCGCATCGATCATCTTTGCGGCCATCTCCTTCCTGGTCACGGCGCGGACCACCGCGCGGAGCATTTTCCGATGGCTGCGGGCATCGGCGATCATCACCGCCACCAGGTGCGATATCGCCTCGCGGGAGGATTGATCGCGGGATGCCGCCAGCGTCGTTTTCAATCGCTCGATCAATCGGTCGCGATGCGCCATCGCCATCGCCATCAGCAGGGAGTCGCGATCGTGGAAGTACTGGTAGAGCGTACCGATACTGAAACCGGACACCTCGGAGATCCGATTCGTGGTGATCCTCTCGGCGCCCTCGCGCTCGATGATCTGCAGTGTCGCCTCGTAGATCGCGTCGACCGTGCTTTGGGATCTGGCTTGTCTGGGGCGGCGCCTGACGACTTTCGCGGCTTTCACGGCTTTCATGAGATACCCTCGATGAAACCGGTCATCGGGCGTTCGCGACAACTGCCGGGATCTCCGCAAGCCCATCGATGCACCTGTCGCGACAGGAATGACGCCGTTCGCCACAAGGCCCTGGACCAAGACATGAGAAAAAACTGAGCACAGTCGCGGACCATGCAATTTCCACTGAAGTTTTTTCCACTGTTATCAATCACTTGACCGCAATCCTTTTGCGCATGGAAACATGATCATAACGCGACTTGCCGAGCATCCCAAAGCTGACGAAACTTGGGACGCCATGCATCAGAAGACGGCGTGACAGGATTCACGACCAACGATGGCCGTCTCTTTGGACTAGGCACTTCCGGAATTCCGGAAGCAACTCAAGACGACCATCCACACAGCATCAAGGAAAATCATGAAAAAGCATCGCAGTTCGATCAAGCTCGGCCTTCTGGCGGCGGGCATCGCGGCAAGCTCGCTGGTGACTGCCGGCAATGGCAGCCTCGCCACACAAGCCGTCAATTCCAACCCGAATCAAAACACGCCGGTCGTTCACAGCGATCGCATGCCGGTCGTATCGCTGACCCAGACGATGGGCGATGTCGGTTTCGAGATTTTCGATGGGCAAACCCAGCGCTACAGCCTCTCGACGCTGCCAAAGAACGCCACCGATGCCATCGTCTATATCGATGTCGACAGCATCGAGTTGAACAAGAAGAAGATGCAGGCCGTTCTCGATCTCGCAAGGGACCTGGACTGGGTCGTGATGGCGGAGAGCGGAACATGGAACGTACCGCGCCTGCACGCCTTCCTCACCGCGTACTACCCGCACGTGAATACCAAGAATCTGCAGAACGTCGCGGTACGGATTTCCTGGGACGGCAGGCAAGCCGTCGCAACCGACCTCGCACCGGCCGAAGCAGCGGTCGAAGTGGGCATCGACTATCTGCAGACCACCGCAGCCAAAGCGCTGATGGCGAACACGATGACAACCAGGACCGTGGCGCCAGGCAGCAACTACGCGTGGTTCGCCAACAACGCCTACCAGGCCACTGCAAGCAATGGACAGATCGGTAGCCGCGCGTACACGGTGGCGCTGAACCGCGATGTCGTGAAAGTCTGGAAAAGCACCAGCAACGGCACGACGGACTGCATCGTTTCCTGGCGCGGCAGCGCAACGACGGGGGACTGGCTCACGAATATCGAAAATCAATTCGGGTCGTCGGTGGCCGTACCGGGAGAGCCGTCGAACGCCGCAAGGATCGGGAGCGGGTATGCCAGCAGGCTCAACAGCTACAAATCCGCAGTCGATGCGGTGGCCTGCAACAATGCTTACAGCGTGACGGGCCACAGCCTGGGCGGCGCGATGGCCGAAGCGTATTCGTTCACCATCCGCACCAAACGCCCGAATCTGGAAGCCTACAACCCGGCGCGCGTCGGCAACGCCAGCTTCCGCACGCAGCTGGTGTCTGCGCTGGGCAGCCCGAAAATCGAAGTGTTCTGCAGGAACCTGGACCCGGTCTGGGCCGTTCCGGTGGGATTGGAGCACGTCGGCAGCAACAGCGGCTGCACCTACTGGGGCAGCTCGGTGTCCTGGATCAATCTCGTCGCGAATCACGCCATGACGCTGTGGCTGTAAGCAACAGCCGTTACTGCTGAGTCTTTGAAGATCGGCAAACAGACGTGGCGGCCCCCGGTCCGCCACGTCGTCCGATGCACACCCGGATCGCATCCCCACCCGCGGGATTCGTAGGGTGGGGTGAGCGCAGCGATGCCCACCATTCCGAGGCATCAGCCGCAACCCACATGAAAAGAAGCTGTCTGACCGCTTGAGCACACATGCAGCAATCGGTCGCACATATCCAGACGGATAAAACAAACTGACGCTTTCTCTATCTTTCATGGTGGGTGGGCATCGCTGCGCTCACCCCACCCTACTCGCTGGGGCAGCTCGGTGTCCTGGATCAATCTCGTCGCGAATCACGCCATGACGCTGTGGCTGTAAGCAACAGCCGTTACTGTTGAGTCTTCGAAGTTCGGCAAGCAGACGTGGCAGACCTGGTCCGCCACGTCGTCCGATGAACACCCGGATCGCATCCCCACGCGCGGATCCGTAGGGTGGAGTAAGCGCAGCGCAACTCCACCATCAAGCCCACGAAAGCCGGCACATCTGCCGAGCATGGGAACAATCCATTTCGCCGCACGCAATGCCTTCAGGCATCTGCCGCACTTGTTGTGTCGCAATGGTGGAGTTGCGCTGCGCTTACTCCACCCTATTCGCTACAAAGTCGTATGCGACTTGCGGCCTTAACTGTCCTTGCTATTTCTTATCCTTTATATGTGCCAGCTTTAATTTGGCGCCGTCCATAGATAACTTTCTTGCGATCCGTCTACGCTGCGTTTCTTCTGGGGGAGAAAGATGCAACCTATAGCGAGCAAGCTTTCTTATTAGCACCGTAGGGAGAAGGTGACGCTCTTGCACTTTCTCGTACAATGATACGAGACTATCCTCAACTATTCTTTTCTCTCCAAGAACTCTTGCAGAAAGCATGAAAATTCTGTCATTGTCATTCTTTGAATTGTGCATAGCTTTAGCATTCATATCAGAAAACTCTTCCGCACCACATGCACGCCCAAACCTGAACAAATAAGTACAACTTAGGGCAACCACAAGCCATCCAAGAAACGAATTTGCATGTCTAACTGCCTTTTCTCTGTTCATATTCAGCAGTTTTTCAAAAATACCAGAGGACGCATGTATTAATGCTGGCGCCTCCTTCTCAATCTCATCAAATGCAAATCCAAGCGTTCTTCTTGCTGCCCCCAAACAAACCGTAACAATTTCCTCCCTTTTTTTACCGTTCATTCTTGTAGATCTGCTTCTAAGAACTTGCCCTAATATGTTTATTACTTTTAGAGAACTAGCCCATCCAATCGGGTCGTCTTCTATGGGAAACATGTCACCCTGCGTTACTTCTCCAACACTCTGCTCACTATGATCAAGCTCATCATCAGACACATCCTGATCTTCAGCCTGCTCTTCATACTCAATTAGCAAGCTTCGACCTTCTTTTGAATTAAATTTGGAAAACATTGAGCTTCCCGCCCAAAAGTCAACAGGACGTGCGTTTGGATGCACAAGTTTCGCCCTATTGATTAATTTTTCGACGAGCTCATCTGACGCACTAAAATGAGCAAGGAAAGTGAGCACGCTTGCTGCTTTTTCAGTGTGAATATATTTCAAAAGTTTATCAACGAGATTCGACGCATCGTTCGTCGACTCTATTCCAGACAAATGCTTTGCAAGAAAAAAATGGAAAATATACGGGTACTTAAATTTTATTGAACCATCATCAATTTTTAAAAAATTTGAAGTCACGAGTTCTTTCTTAATTTTTTGCTCGTCTACAGTTAAACCATGACTCAAAAAATCATTATGGAAATTTGAAAAAGCATCCTCATCTATACAAAGAACGCTTCTTTCTTCTAGATACCAAGCAAACTCACCAAGATATCCAATAGCGATATTTAGAGGGAATGTGACCGATTTTTGCAATTCATTTACAATCAGTGACTCCATAATGTAACCGAAAGAGCCATCTGCAACTATTGCGGTATCTTCTCTTAAAGCTTCTGTCAGCTGCAAAAGAAGAAGCACACTTAATGGGAAAGGCGGCAACCCATGCTTGCCAAGAAGGACCGAAATTCTTACCGCAAACTGCCTAGACTTTGCTCGATAATCCTCATCATAAATAGTTCTTGCCTGGCCCAGACGGAACCATTTTTCTATTATTTCAATTGTCTGACTCTTGCCAAGAGGAGAAAATTCATATATTTCAGCATCTTGAATTAAGCGATCATCTTTACCAAGAGAAAGAATGCCTTCTGTGGATGAAGCCGCAGACATAGTTCCTATAACGCTGCCACCATAGCGAAAACATTTTTCAATCAAAGCATTTCTTGCGCCAGACCTTCCTCTAAGACGCTCAATACCATCAATAATTATAATGCGATCACCGAGGTCAGCTTGATAAAAAATCTCTGCTCCGCCCACGTAAGTTTCTAAAATAGACTTATTTAACCATGAAGTTATTTCACCAGCATTTGCTGAAGAAAGGCTAGCAACATCCAGTAGCAAGGGAACAAGGCCGGACACCTGAGCGCTCAAGCACAATTGTTTGCAAAGTGAAGTTTTCCCACACTGCTCAGGCCCAAAAATTATTGCGAGCTTAGGTCTTTTCCGCGATTGGCTTAAACCCAAAAGATGCGATATATCTGCATGCGAAATAAAATCAGAATCCTTAGCTGTTGGACTGATTTCTATCAGCTTTGGCTCAACGTAAAGCTCATTCAGCCGAATCTGCCTAGTAACATGAGGATGATTTAACTGAATTCCAGGGTCATCCAATTTTGCTTGAAAATCTTTGCTGAAACTTCTCCTCTGACGTTTTTTCGCTGGGTTTTGGCTAAAGCTCTTAACAGTTACAGGGCCTACTGTTACAAACTTAGATCCCACCCAACGGAAAGTTGCCTGAGTCAAGCTTGGATCAACACCTTGCGTCACAAGAACAGCACTAAATCCGTCATCGCTGGCCCCTTCTTTTGAAAGGAATGCACTACCAGCAACAAAATTTATGGCAGCCCCACTATGGCGAGAGCGCTTTTCAATCTCTTCGTTATAGTGTTCATGCCCGTAAAAAACTATGTCGTAATTCTCATCAATCCATCTCTGCATCGCAATTTTATGCTCTTGGATGAACCAGTTAGGTGGATGATGAGCAACTAGCACATTCAAAACGTCATCGGCCGAACGCGGCAGATCTGTTTCAACGAAAGGCAGATGCCCCTCAGACTTTTCGAGCATTGCACCCCAAGATGTATTTAATGCATCGATGGACACCCAATCAGATGGTGATGGCACTTTCATTCTTTTTAGAACAGGCGCCAAATCAACCATTTCAGAGCAGAATTCTGCGCAAAAATCCATAAAATTCTTCTGAACCACTGACATTGATCTGAAAAGCGACGGTGCCTTCTCGTAGTCTTGTACGCCATGATACAAGGCAGATCGCTCATCCTCATTTTGGGCTAAAAAATCGCAGTCATGGTTACCGGGAGCTATACAAATTCCGAAAGTTTCAAAGCCTGCCTTACGGATTGAACCAATTAGATCAGACAAGAATACTTTCGCAAATGAATACTGCTCCGCCCGACCAGACCATGCCAAATCACCACCAACGGCTATAACAACTTGAGAGTTAACATCAAAATTTTGCGCCAGCACAGCCCCTACACATTTCGCACGAGAAATCAGATCTTCAGACGATTTTTTTATATGAATATCTGTCACGTGAACAATTAAAACCCCATTTCTTAGCTCCATTATTACTATAACCCCTGTAATTAATTTTATTTCAGCAGGTAGACAAACAATATTTTTAAATAAATATGCAGCCCAAACAGAAAGATATTTTTTATTAAGTGGCAAACCCAGTTGAATCCTGCTTCTCACCGAACCGCAAAAAAACTACACCACTTTTAATCCGATGAGCACCTAGGCCGAATTCCTCACACGACAGATATCCCCGCGCTGGACGCTGGTTCTACCGCAAAAAAAACCCCGGGCATCGCTAAGCGGCACTGGGCTGCAAAATATATGCCGGCTATCGGCAATCGCGGACACCAACGATGCTCCACCACAAACGCAGCTCTCATACATGCAAGCCCTAACCTCACACCCCAGACCACATGCGTTACCTGCCACTTATTGCACTACCCCCCAACCACGCTACGTCCACCCCACAACCCAGCCAACCTGTCACAAACGACAGGCTGACCAGACCGGCCCAGTGCTGTTCGACAACCCCACTACTGCTGTCTTGGCGGCTCCTGCCCCTGCCGCACGCTCGCGCATGCGGGCACGTTCGCCGCATCCTCCAGCCGGACATTCTCTTGGAAGTTCTGTTCGCGACCGATGCCGTGGGAGAAATGCGCGGCAATCAAACGCCTGCGCAATCAACACATCAGCAAACGCGATACGACCTTCAACGAACGTCTGCGAGAGTCACTCAGGCCACCGACAAGGCGCATCCTTGACGGCTTTCATGTGTTCTATCTGACTGGCCTCGGTGTTGCGCGTGAGTGCCTGTCGCTGCGGAATGATGGTGGGCTCCGGAAATTCACCCGCTTCCACCATGCCGACAACCCGCCATTGGAGACGGTTGCCCGAGCGCTCGGCCGTGGCCAGATATTTCGCGCCGCTTCGGGTGGCGTCGATCACCACCGTGGCCCTGTTGCCGCTGACGATGCCCAGCACGGTGCCGGGCTGGCCTTCCTCGAGACGCGCCAGGCCCACGGTGGCGACCTGATGTTCGCCGCAGAGACGGTCGCCGTCCTGGACGAGATAGAGGCTGAAACCGCCGCAGTCGCGGTCGGGATTCGCCTTGTCGCACCATGTCGCCGACCAGGCGCCGTTGAAATCGGGTTTGGCGGCATGCGCGGGCATGCCGACGAGCAGGGCCGAGAGCGCGGAGGCCAGCGTGAAAACAGCTCTGTTCAGCATGACGGGTTCCCTGTCGCGGCATCGATGGGGCCACGCTACGGCCGGACCGGTGCCGGGTCAAGCCGCCGGGGTCTCGCCACTTTTATCGAAGAGAACTTCCTGAAGAGAGCTTCTTGAAAAGAGCCGGACAGAGCGATGGATTGGCGGATCGCGCTCTTTTTTGCTCGTCGTCCCCGCGTACGCGGGGATACAGTGGCTTTCAGGTGGCCTGCACAGTGCAAAGACGCTGGGTTCCCGCGTGCGCGGTAACGACGACGTTTTTGAAGCGCTCGAAGAATCCGGCGACTTATCCCTGCGCCAACGCGAACTCGATCGCCGCACACACCGCTGCTGCCTGCGCGGCGTTGCATTGCTCGGGCGTGGCGCGCGGGCTGTCGGGGTAGACCTCGGTGGTGGTGCGGTAGCGCGCGGCGGTGATGCCTGCGCACAGGCCGAGCGGCACAACCGGGTAATTGATGACGCCCGGTGCGACCACGGGTGAGCCGATGATCTCGCCGTTGGCATCCGCCGGTGCGATGTGGGTGACCTTCGCCACCGCCGCGATCACCGCCTGCTGGAACGCGGGCTGCGGGTCTTCGCTGTCGCCGACCAGATAAAAGCCGTCGGGAATTTCGCCGGGCTCGGACGTCTTGCCGTCGCGTGCGGCCAGTGCGGGACGGAATTCGGATTCGTCGCTGTCTGTGGTTTCGTGCAGATCGATATGCACGAGGATGCGGTCGCGCAGCGGCGCGACGACTCGCATCAGTGCTGCGGATTCCTGCGCGGGACTGTCTGCACGGAACGAACGGTTGGGATCGATCGCATCGTGGTTCCAGCGATGGATGCGCTCGTAGGCCCACGGGCTGACGCAGGGCGCGATCAGCAGATTGACGCGGCCGGCGTAGTCCGCTGCATGCAGATCGGCGAATCGCAGCGCGCCGTGCACGCCGCTGGTTTCGTAACCGTGCACGCCGCCGGTGACCAGCACGCAGGGCAATGCGTCCTGCCAGTCGCGACTCCTGAGCGCGAACAGCGGATAGGTGTCGTGCGGGTATTCGAGCTGTCCGTACTGCACCCCGTCGAAGCGCGCGCGCAGTCGTTCGATCGCGCTGAGCACATCCGCCGCGTAGCTGCGATGACGGATCTGGCGCGAACGCCATTCGGCGATTTCGGCGGCGCCCCACGGCTGGCCGGGTGTGCCGATCGGGTAAGGGGCGGTGTCAGTCATCGGATGGCTCGCTCTGTCGTGATATCGGTGAACGCCGCAACACAGTAGCATTGCGCCGAAGCATGACGCCGAGCGCTGCAATCCATGCGGATCTCCGCGCTCGACATCCCGATCCGCCCATACCCACTCGTGCACCGTCACGGACCCGCCCGAGACCGCCCCATGACCGAACCCAGCCGACTCTCCAAGCGCGTGGCCGAACTGGCCCGCTGCTCGCGCGCCGATGCCGACCTCTACATCGAAGGCGGCTGGGTGTCGGTGGACGGCAAGGTCATCGAGGCGCCGCAGCATCCGGTGACGGACGAATGCATCGAGATCGATCCCGACGCGGTGCTGACAGCGCCCGAGCCCGCGACGATGCTGCTGCACAAGCCGGCCGGTTTCGATGCGATCGGCGGCCGCAAGCCCGCCGCGACGCTGGTCACGCCCACCTCGCGCTGGGCGGAGGATCCGTCCGGCATCCGCCAGTTGCAGAACCATTTCATCCGCTTGACGCCGCTGGTGCCGCTGGACACCGATGCCAGCGGTCTGATGGTGCTGACCCAGAACGGCCGTGTGTGGCGCCGGCTGACCGAGGATGCGGATCAGATCGAGCAGGAATACATCGTTGAAGTGAGCGGCGAGATCGGGCCGTACGGCCTGCGTCGTCTCAACGAGGGGCTGAGCTATCAGGGACGCGAACTGCTGCCGTGCAAGGTGAGCTGGCAGAACGAATTCCGTCTGCGCTTCGCCATCCGCGCCGTGCGGCCAGGACAGATCCGCGACATGTGCGCGCAGGTGGGGCTGCAGGTGGTGGCGATGCGACGGCTGCGCATCGGCCGGTTCTCGCTGGGAAAACTGCCGGTGGGCGAATGGCGCTATCTGCCGGCGGGCGAGAAGTTCTGAAGCCACGCAGCAACGACGCGGCATGATTGCCGATTCACGCAATGCCGATTTACGCAGTGCCAATGAACGCTTCCCGTATGCCGTCTGAATCAACGGCATCGCGCGCGCCTGCATCACGAAATGTTTCCGCCTCCCTAACCGACGCTTACCGCATCGGACACACACTGGCTGCGCGATACGAATCTGATCGCACCATTGCCCAGGAGGCATCATGACTCAGGTGAACACACCCAACACTCCGAACAGGAATACGCCGAATACGTCGCAATCGAAGCGCATGGACAAATCGCTTTACGAGAATGAGCGCACGCACTGGAAACAGCAGTTCTCCAACGAGCCCTACTACGAGTCCGGCCGCGATTTTTCGGACTACGACGAAGCCTATCGGATCGGTACGGAAGGGCGCGAGCTTCATTCCGGAAAACGATTCGAACAGATCGAACCGGATCTCCAGCGCGAATGGGAACAGGGAAAGGACGCTACCAGCATCGGCTGGGACAAGGCCAGACAGGCGGTACGCGCCGCCTGG
The DNA here is from genome assembly GCA_964523435.1 of uncultured Xanthomonas sp. Classification (GTDB taxonomy): domain Bacteria; phylum Pseudomonadota; class Gammaproteobacteria; order Xanthomonadales; family Xanthomonadaceae; genus Lysobacter_I. The sequence continues at coordinate 9,727 of CAZGBA010000004.1, read as the reverse complement.
GATCGCCTGGACCATGAGGCGCCCGGCAAAAAAGCGCGCTGAGCCGGCCGCTAGGGCATGCCGCTAGCCCACATCCCGGCGGGAGCGCTCAGCGCTCCCGCCGCATCCATGCGTCGTAGATCTGGATTGCGAACAACATGCACGCGGCGATCGAGACGCCGAATGCATCCTTCGCCGCGCGCATCTCCGGTGATGAGGGCGCGCGACGCGCTCAGGAACCGCGCACGCGCAACGTCAGCCCCTTGAGGAAATTGCGCAGCAGTTGATCGCCGCAGGCGCGATAGTTGTGATGGCCGGGCTGACGGAACAGCGCACTCAATTCCGGCTTTGAAATCGGAAAGCCGGCGACCGCGAAGACATCGTGCAGATCGACATCCTTCAGCTCGAACGCGACGCGCAGTTTCTTCAGCACGAGGTTGTTGGTGACGCGTTTCTCGACCGGCCGCGCTGGCAGGCTGTCGTTGCGGCCCCGGAAGTAAATCACCAGGCCGTCGAGGAAGTGCGCAAGCACGCGGTCGCTGCACTCGACGTAATCGGGATCGTCCTCCCGGCGCACGAACGCCTGCACCTCCGCTTTCTCGAACGGCAATTCCGGGTCGACCAGCTTCGCGATCTCGACGACCTTGATGTCGCTGAGATCGAGCATGTAGCGGATGCTGCGCAGCACGTCGTTGTTGATCATGGGGCTCGGCCACGGAAGCGATTGGCGAGTATATCGCCCGCGACAACATACCCAGCGCAGCATGAGCGGAGCGATTAAGCTCACCGGGTCTCAGCCACCCGGTCCGTTTCATGCCGCACTACTCAGGCCCCCTGCTCACCCGCCCGCTGGGCGAAGCCATGCTCGCCGCGCGCAAGGCCGGCGCGGGCACATGGACCGGCTCGCTGGATCTCGGTCGCTCCAGCGGTGAGGCGCTGTTGCACGCGGACGAGTGGGAATGGCGCGGGCAGCGCTATCCCTGGCCCGGCAAGCTCAAGGACCGCACGATCCATTACTGGGATGGCGAAGAATTCGCTGCGGTGTCGCGCTATTCCGGCGCGCTGATCAAGCTGGTGCCCACCGAATGGGACACGCCGACGTTCGAGATCGACGGCATCAAGATGCTGCCCACCGCCAAGGCGTCGCCGATCGAGGACGCGCGGCGCAAGGTGGCGCTGGTGCAGCCGCAGGGCAAGATCGTGCTCGATACCTGCGGCGGACTGGGCTACTTCGCCGCCTGTTGCCTGGAAGCCGGCGCCGCGCGCATCCAGTCGTTCGAGAAGAACGCCGACGTGCTGTGGCTGCGCACGCTCAATCCGTGGTCGCCGGATCCCGAAGCGCCCGAGTGCGGCGGCCGTCTGCAGCTCACGCACGGCGATGTGACGCAGGCGGTCGCGCAGATTCCGGATGCCTCGGTCGACGCCCTGCTGCACGATCCGCCGCGTTTCGGCATCGCCGGAGAACTTTACTCGCAGGTGTTCTACGACCAGCTTGCCCGCGTGCTGCGTCGCGGCGGCCGCCTGTTCCACTACACCGGCAGCCCGAACACGCTCACCAGCGGGCGCAATGTGCCGCGCGAAGTCGCGACACGCCTGGAGAAATCGGGATTCAAAGCGGAACTGGCCTTGGATGGCGTGTTTGCGGTGAAGCGGTAATAGCCCGGCCGCACATCAGTGTGCGCAGCCGGGGCGAATCAAGGCAACAGCGCCGCTGCGGAAATCCGATGACCACTTTCACCCGCGCTTCGGGCGTATCGCTCACCAGATCCGCACGCGATCCTCCGGCGCGCGCCACATCGGCTCGCCGGGCTTCACGTCGAAGGCTTCGTAGAACGCGGGAATATTCGACATCGGTCCGAGCACGCGCCACTTCGCGGGCGCATGCACGTCGGAGAGCAGACGCTGGCGCAGACGCTGCTCGCGCTGCTGGCTCATCCAGCCCAGTGCATAGCCGAGGAAGTAGCGCTGCACCGGGGTCAAGCCGCCGATCTTTTCGCCCTTGCGGTACTGCGCGGTCTTCTCGAACGCTTCGAGGCCGAGCAGCACGCCGCCGTAGTCGGCGATGTTCTCGCCGAGGCTGGCTTTGCCGTTGATGTGCAGGCCGGGCAGCGGCTCGTAGGCGTCGAACTGCGCCACCATCTTCTGCGCGGCGGCGTTGAAGCGGTCGGCATCGTCTTTCGTCCACCAACCGGACAAGTTGCCCTGCATGTCGTACTGGCGGCCTTCGTCGTCGAAGCCGTGGGTGATCTCGTGGCCGATGGTGCTCGCGGCGACATAACCGTAGGCCACGGCATCGTCCACCTGTGCGTCCGGCACGCCGGGCACCATGAAGATCGCCGCCGGCAGCACGATCTCGTTGTTCGACGGGTTGTAGTAGGCGTTGTAGGTCTGCGGCGTCATCTCCCACTCGCTGCGATCCACCGGCTTGCCGAACTTCGAGAGATTGTCCTGGAACCGCCAACGCGCAGCGGCCATCACGTTGGCAGCGTAGGAATCGCGGCCCATGACCAGCGCCGAATAATCCTTCCATGCGTCCGGATAGCCGACTTTGGGCGTGACTGCAGCCAGTTTGGCCAACGCCTTGGTCTTGGTGTCATCACCCATCCAGTCGAGACGCCGGATGCGGTCGCGGAAGGTGCTGCGGATCGCTTCGACCATCGCCGTGTAGCGCTGCTTGGAGGCGGCAGGAAAGTATTCCTTGACGAAGATACGGCCCAGCACCATGCCCAATGCATTGTTTTGTTCATCGAGCGCACGCTTCCAGCGCGGACGCTGTTCCTTCTGCCCCGACATCGCCTGGCCGTGGAAACGGAAGTGCTCGGCGTCGAACGCGGACGACAGATAATCCGCGTAGGCGTCGACCAGGTGATAGCGCAGATAGTCACGCAGCACCGGCAGCGGCGTCTCGCGCAGCAGGCGGTCCTCGGCGGCGAAGAATTCGGGCTGGCCGACCAGCAGGTAATCCGGCTTCACGCCCCATGCGGCGAGACGCGCGGCCCAGTCGATCGACGGCGTGTGTTGCGCGGTGAATGCCGCAGGCGTCAGTCTGTTGTAGTTCTTCTCCGGGTCGCGCAGGTCTTCGAGCTTGCGCGAAGCCGCGGCCAGCGCGGTCTCGAACGCGATGACCTGCGCAGCGGCGGTTTTCGCGGCTTCCGGTTCGCGCCCCAAAAGCACGAAGGTGCGCGCGATGTGATCGGCATAGTCCGCGCGGATCTTCGCCACGCCCGCTTCCGGGTTGAAATAGAAATCGCGCTCCGGCAGACCCAGCCCGCCCTGGCGCACCTGCACCGCCATCGTCGCGCTGTCCTTGTCGTCCTGACCCACGCCGAAACGGAACAGCACGCCCACGCCGATGGGCTTGAATGCGAACGCCGCGTCGATCACGCCGGCCGGCGAATCGATCGCATCGATCCGCGCCAGCTCCGCATCCAGCGGATGCGCGCCCAGTTTGTCCGCCTTCGCCGAATCCATGGCAGTGGCCCAGAAATCGCCGATCTTCTGCTGATCGCTGCCGCGCGCGGTTTTCATCAGCGCCGCCGACTCGCTGATCGTCCGCAGGCGCGTGTACAGCTCTTCGTCGACCTCGTTGCCGATCCCCCATGAGGATTCGGACGCGGGGATGGGATGCGCCTTCAGCCAACCGCCGTTCGCGTACTGGAAGAAGTCCACGCCCGGATCCACCGACGTATCCAGATGCGCAGCCAGGAAATCCTTCGGCGCGGTGGCGGCGGAGGCGTGACCCGCAGAGAAGACCAGCGCCGCCGACAGCAGGGTGACGCGGAAGGAGCGGATCAACAGGGCCATGGACATCTCGATGATTGGGCAACCCGCAACTCTGTCGCCAGACAAGCAGGGCGGACAAGCGCCGAAGGTCATGCGGAGTCGCGAGGGCGTCTGGTCGATGCGGGACGCAGGACTCAAGCCCGCCTGATGGCGACGGGTTGACGCTCATTCGCACGACGTCGGCGCGTGTATAGTTCGCCAGCATGGCGGGCACGGCGCCCAGCCACGAATCGCGGAGAGTGGTCATGGGTCTTGTACAGGCGGTCACGGGTGCGGTCGGCGGCATGTTCGCGGACCAGTGGAAGGACTTCTATACGGTGCCGGCCGGCCTGCCGTCGACGGCGGCGCTGTTCGCGGCGGTCCCGCAGGGCACCAATGCCGGGCGCGGCTCGAACACCAGCGGCTCCTCCAACATCATCACCAACGGGTCGAAGATCATCGTGCCCGAGGGCTACGGGCTGCTGCTGTTCCAGGACGGCAAGATCACCGGCTTCGTCGCCGAGCCCGGCGGCTACGAGTGGCGATCGGACGATCTCAACTCGCAGTCCATCTTCGCCGGCGACGGCATCGTCAGCCCGCTGATCATGCAGAGCTGGGAGCGCTTCAAATTCGGCGGCCAGCCGGGCTCGCAGCAGGCCGCCTTCTTCGTCTCGCTGAAGGAACTGCCGGACAACCGTTTCGGTACGCAGTCCGAGATCTACTGGGACGACGGCTTCCTCAACACCCAGGTCGGCGCGGTCACGCGCGGCTCGTACACGCTGAAGATCGTCGACCCCATTTTGTTCGTGAAGAACTTCGTGCCGGCCAGCTTTCTGCAGCCGGGCCAGGTCTTCGATTTCACCGACCACGACAACGCTGCCGCCAGCCAGCTGTTCAACGAAGTGGTCGGTTCGCTCGCGCCCGCCTTCAGCCTGTACACGAACGATCCCAGCAAGGGCAATCGCATCACCAAGCTGCAGCAGGATTCGCTCGGCTTCGCGAAAAGCCTGTCCGATGCGGTCGAACAGGGCTACCAGTGGAAGTCCGATCGCGGCCTGGCCATCGTCAAGACCGCCATCGTCTCGATCGAATACGACGCGAACACGCGCGAACTGCTCAAGACCGTGCAGCGCGCGGATGCGCTGTCCGGTGCGCGCGGCAACTCGAACCTTCAGGCCAGCGTGGCCCAGGGCATTCAGTCGGCGGGAGAGAATGGCGGCGCTGCGGGTCTGGTGGGCGTAGGCATGGCCTCGGGCATGCTTGGCGTCGGAGGCATGCAGCAGCCGGTGGCGCCCGCCGCGCCCGCTGCGGATGACCCGGTCGCCAAGCTGAAAAAGGCCAAGGAGATGCTCGACCTCGGCCTGATCACCCAGGACGACTACGACGCACTCAAGGCCAAGGCGCTCGGCCTGTAAGCCGCAGGCGCGCAGCGATCATGTCCGACCCCAAAACGCCGCCGCCGTTGCCGCCGCAGTCCGTCAGCGGCCCGGGTTCGCCGCAGGACGTGCCGCCGTTGCCCGGCAGCCTGCCGATCGACCCCGCCACCCTGCCCGACGCAATCCGCGAAGAACTCGAGGCGCCCGACCCGGTCGCCATCGACACCGCCGCGGCCGAGCTGAGCGACGGCCTCAACCGCTGCCCGAAGTGCGGCTCGACCGACATCCGCCACAAGCTCGGCACCGACCTGCTGGTCTGCCTGTACTGCCGCAACGAGTGGGACGGCGCGCGGGTCGAAGAACTGTTCGGATTCGGCGAAGGCATCGACCAGCTCAAGGGCACGGTCATCGCCTCGGGCGCGCGCGACATCGCCGCCGATGCCGCCGTGCTCATGACCTTCAAGTGCACCGGCTGCGGCGCCGAAGTCACGGTCAACACCGAAAGCGCGATGACCGCGCGCTGCCACTGGTGCCGCCACGTGTTCGGGGTCAACGAGCAGGTGGCCAACGGCGCGGTGCCCGACGCGGTGCTGCCCTTCCACATCAAGAAGGACGACGCGGTCGCGCGCATCCGCCAGTTCGTCGACAAGCGGCGGCTGTTCGCGCTGAAGGAATTCAAGGAACAGTTCACGCCCGAAAACGTGGTCGGCGTCTACATGCCCTACATGATCGTCGATGGCAACGCGAGCGCCGACGTCGCGGGCAAGGGCGAGATCCAGACGCGCCAATACACGCGCGGCACCGACAACAACAAGAAGACCTACTACGACGCCGACATCTACCAGGTGCATCGTCACGTCGATTTCACCGTCGACGACCTGCCGCTGGAATCGTCCACCAAACGCGGCAACCTGGACGTGCGCGTCAATACCAACAACATCATCAACACCATCCTGCCGTTCGACACCAAGAACGCGGTGAAGTGGAACGCTTCATATCTGTCCGGCTTCACCTCGGAAAAGCGCGACAGCAACGTCGAGCACCTGCAGCCGCGCCTGGAAGACCAGTTGCTTTCGATCGCACGCGCCCAGGTTCAGGCCTCGGTGCGCCGCTACGATCGCGGCGTGCGCTGGGAACAGGAAAAACTCGACGTCCACGGTACGCGCTGGGTCTCGATGTACCTGCCGGTCTGGCTGTACTCGTACCACCAGCCTGGCACCAAAGGCGGCATGCTGCACTACATCGCGGTCAACGGCCGCACCGGCGAAACCATGGGCAGCGTGCCGGTGCAGCAGTGGAAACTGCTGCTGGCCGCGCTCACCGTCGGCACCATCCTCGAAACCATCGCCATCGCGATCCTGGCAGGTTCCTCATGAGCGACGACGGCGGACTCTGGCTGCTGGCGGCCGGCCCGGCCGGCGCCACCGCGCTGTACTGGGCCCTGTACCGGTACTACCGCAACACCGACAAATCCCACGGCTTCGAGCACGAGACGAAGGTCGAGGCGAAACCGGTCACGGGCGCGGAATTGGACGTCAAGGTCGACGAAATCGAAGGCACGCAGCAGACGCGCATCGACGGCGACAACGTGGGCGCGTATCGCGCGCGCGTGCAGCGGATCAGGGACGAGTGAATAGCCCCTATCCGGGTGGCAGGGTTGGCCCCTGGCCCACCACCGCCCTCGGATAATCCAGTTCGGCCGACCCTGTATTGACCCGCACGACACAGGAGAACGACATGGCTCCGAAGCGCATGACCCCCAAGAACACGATCTGCCTCTGGTTCGACGGCACCGCACTGGAGGCCGCGATGTTCTATGCAGAAACCTTCCCCGACAGCGCAGTCACAGCCGTGCATCACGCACCGGGCGATTACCCTTCGGGCAAGCAGGGCGACGTGCTGACGGTGGAGTTCACCGTGCTGGGCATTCCGTGCCTCGGCCTGAATGGCGGCCCGATGATGAAGCACAGCGAAGCATTCTCGTTCCAGGTGGCCACCGACGATCAGGCGGAAACGGATCGGCTGTGGAACGCGATCGTCGACAACGGCGGCCAGGAAAGCGAATGCGGCTGGTGCAAGGATCGCTGGGGCCTGTCGTGGCAGATCACCCCGCGCGTCCTCATCGAAGCCTACACCGACCCCGACACGGCGGTCGCCAAGCGCGCCTTCGAGGCGATGATGACGATGCGCAAGATCGATGTCGCCGCCATCGAGGCGGCGCGACGCGGCTGATACCGCAACGCACCGTGATGAGATCACCATCTCGCTAGGGCGCATCAGCCGAAGGCGTCATGCGCCATCGCCTGCAGCCTTTTCGGGGCGCGCATTGCGAACCCCGACAGGGCCAACTATCTAGGGCAACTGCGTGCAGCCATTCCGCAAAATGCAGGCGTCCAGTTCCAGGTGACATGTCGACTGAGGTATGCCGTTCGACAGGCACGCGTAGTACCGGGGCCAACAGAATGCATACGCGAACTGGCAGCCTCTTGCGGCCAAAGCGGCTCCCGTACTCAGGGTCAATACCAACGTCATCACTGCGATGGACAGATTGCGATGAGTCCTTTTCATCATGCTTCTCCTGATGTCATACATCCATGAAAGTGTTCCCCTGTCCTTGGGATACTAGCAATCAACTCCAGCGAGCGCATACGGCGACAGTTCGGCATGCCGCAGGCAGGGAAAGCCTTCGCACCATCGCAACCCACGATGCCCCACCACCACCGGGGCTCAAGCCCGGCTTACGGGTTAGACTGGTCGGACCAACAGGACAGTCGGGGCAAGGATGAAAAACGCGTTGATCAGATTCAGTTCGTCGATCCTGAACGCACTCGTGTTCCACAACCTGGTCAAACGTCCGTGCCTGGAGATCGGCGCGCTGTTCAAACGGTCGTCCAGCCGGTTCGAGCCCACTGCCGCTGCCGCAGACGACAAGACCCTGTGCTTCCTGTTGGGCTCCCCCAGAAGCGGAACCACGCTCTCCTCGATTCTTCTCGACTACACCGACGGCATCACCTGCCCGCCGGAGCTGTACCTGGCGACGTTCGACCGCATGGGTCAGCGCAAGGACATGCTGGAGCGGACCATCTACAAATCGCTGGGCATCGGGCTCGCTCAGGCGCTCTCCCGGGCCGATCGCACATCGCTGGTGTCCGCGTACGCGAAGATGAAGGACGCGGAGCGGCAGGACCTCCCGACGTCCGACCTCTACAGCTACCTGCAGGCCCGCTCGGAGTCCGTCTTCGTCGACAAGACACCCTCTTATCTGTCGTATATTTCCGATGAATTGTTCCTGCAGCGGTATCCGAAAGCGAAGTACATCCATGTGTATCGCCACCCGCTGTCCGTGATCCAGTCGCAGAAGACGCAGATCGACTCGCTGTCCGACGAGCAATTCAGGAAATTCGGAATGAAGGCGCGGGAACAACACAAGCGAGGGGAGATCGGACTCTTCGCCATGGCATTCGCGAAGTGGGAGGCCTTCAAGGAACTTCAGGATTACAAGATGGAGGCGCAGCAGAAGTACGACTTCGACAAGTTCAAGATCCTGGAATCGTGGTGGCATTACGAGAACCGTCGGACGGTCGAGTTTCTGAAGAAGATTCCGCAGGAACAGAAGTTCGTCTACGCATTCGAATCGATGGTCAGAGACCCGGAAGGCACACTGGCCGCGCTATACGCGTTTCTCGGCATCGACCAGGATCCGCGCAAGGCCATCGAGACCTATGAAAACAAAAAGGCACCGGACACGGTGGGATCGATCCTGGGTGCGTTCTGGTCCTGGGAGATCGGCGACCCGCACCAGATCTTCATGGCGGGCAAGATCGAGTCATCGCGCGCCGACGAATGGAAGAAGCATTCGCACCTTTGGGACAAGCTGGAACCGGAAACGCAGCAACTGGCGATGGAGTTGGGGTACGTGGGCTCGTAGCGGCCCTCGTCCCGGGAAGACAGCCGTATGGATAGACTTTCCCGGCCGCTGCAGGGCGCGTCCGACCTCTTCATCTCCGGAGCAACAACGCCGGCAGCGCCACCAGCGCGATTGCGAAAATGATGCCCAGCACCGCCGACAACACGCGCAGCGGCTCGTTGCGCAGCACCGTCATGAACGTGCCAGCGGTGCCGTCCCGGCGCGCCGCCTCGTTCTCGGCGCGAACGCGCGCTGCACGCTGCGCCTGATACTCGGCCATCACGCGCTTGGCCTCCGCGAAGGCCGCATCCTCGCGGACCCATATTCCCCCCAGTGAGATATTCCAGAACCCGGGCGAGGTCTCGTAGTACGCGATCTCGTGGTCGGCGAGCAGCGCACGCACATCGTCCGCCTCGTCGTCGGGCACATTGCGCAGATTGAGCAGGAGCTTGGCCATGCATTGATGATAACAACAGTCGCGCATCGGGCAGGTCTCATGCCCTCCCGACGCGTTTCACGCGACAATGACCGCTCGGCACGACCGGTGCCGCGCCCGATCATGCAATGGACACCACACACATGCGGACCTTCGTACTCAGAGCACGTGCGGCGCCGACCGACAGCCAGACGCTGTGGGCGTCGGTGGGAAAGGATGCGCACACCGAGATCCTCGCGCATACGCTGATGAACGCGATCTTCGTCG
>CAZGBA010000003.1:0-112173 GCA_964523435.1 uncultured Xanthomonas sp. | reverse complement strand
GGCGTCGACTATGCCGCCGGGACCGGTACGCCGATCCAGGCCGCCGGCGACGCGCGCGTCCAGTCCGTCGGCTGGCAGGGCGGCTACGGACGCGCGGTGGTGCTCGATCACGGCCATGGCTACACCACGCTGTACGGCCACATGTCGCGCTTCGGCAACATCCGCCCGGGCCAGATGATCCCGCAAGGCACGGTCATCGGTTATGTCGGCAGCACCGGCATGTCCACGGGGCCGCATCTGCACTACGAATTCCGTATCAACGGCGTGCACCGCAATCCGCTGACGATCACGATGCCGCCGCCGCAGCCGCTGCAGGGCGCCGAACTGGCCAGCTTCCGCACCGAAACCTATCGCGCGATGACCCGCATCCGCACGGTCGAGAACATCGTCTTCCCCGCCGCGATCGAAGGCCCGCAGCAGGCGCTGGCGATCGCGCTGGAAACACCGCCGGGCCGGAAGCAGACGCAGGCCCGCAAGCAGAAGAAAGGCTGAACGCCGTTCAACGTACGGTCGGATCGAACCGACCTGCGTTGTCTCTGCCGCCGTGCGATGGGTCCGACCGACCGCAATCGGCTGGCATCGTACGGAACCATCGGCGATGATGGCGCGATGCGTGAAGACACCTCCGATTCTCCCTTGTTTCTCGGCCTGATCTCGGGCACCAGCACCGACGGCATCGATGCGGCGATCGTGCGTTTCGGCGACGATGGCCGCAGCGCCGAACTGCTGTTCGGGCGTACGTATGCATGGCCTTCGGATCTGCGCGCGCGGCTGGTCGAACTGGGGCAACGCGGCATCGAGCTGAGCCTGGACGCGATCGGCGAACTCGATCACCGCATCGGCCGCATCTTCGCCGAAGCCGCAAACCATGCGCTGCACGACAGCGGCATCCCGCGCGAGCGGATCAGTGCGATCGGCTCGCACGGACAGACCCTGCGTCACCGGCCGCAAGGCGAATATCCGTTCACGATGCAATTGGGCGACCCCAATCTGATCGCCGAGCACTGCGGCGTGCGGGTCGTCGCCGATTTCCGTCGTCGCGACGTGGCGGCCGGCGGGCACGGCGCGCCGCTGTTGCCGGCGCTGCACGCGGCCTTGCTGACCTCGTCTCGGGAAGATCGCGCCGTGGTCAATCTCGGCGGCATCGCCAACATCACCCTGCTGCCGACGGGCATTGAAGGCTACGGCGAGGTGCGCGGGTTCGACACCGGCCCCGCGAACGGCCTGATGGACGCGTGGTGCCTGCGGCATACTGGTGCCGGCTACGACCGCGACGGCGCATTCGCACTGAGCGGACGGGTCGATACCGCGCTGCTGTCGAAGCTGCTGCAGGAGCCGTGGTTCTCGGTGCCCGCGCCGAAATCGACCGGACGCGATCAATTCCATCTCGGCTGGCTGGAACACCACCTCGGCGGGCAGGAAACTCCCGCCGATGTGCAGGCCACTTTGCTGGCGCTGACCGCGCGCACCGTGGCCGATGCGTTGAATGCGGCGCAACCGGGCACATCGCGGCTGATCGCCTGCGGCGGTGGCGTGCACAACCCGGCACTGATGCGCGCGCTTGCGGCGACGCTGCCGCGCATCACGGTGGAGTCGAGCGCCGCGCACGGGCTCGATCCCGATCTGGTCGAAGCGATGGGGTTCGCATGGCTGGCGCGGCAGACGCTGCTGGGGCTGCCCGGCAACCTGCCCGGCGTGACCGGCGCGAAAGGGCTGCGGGTATTGGGCGCGATCTATTCCGGCTGACTGGATCAGGGCGCTGTGTGGGGCGCCTCGGCGAAAGCTTCGGGCCTGAAGGCCCTCCTACGGCCTCCTACCGGGCCTCCGGCGGAAGTCGGCTGCGGTCATTCGCGGCCGCCGAGCTTGGAGCCCACCGGCACGCTGTCGATGAAGCGCGCCAGCTCGTTCGGGTCGAAACCGGTCGGCGGTTCTTCTGCCGGAGACGGTGCCGGCGGCGGATCGCCGATCCGGCCGATCAGCGAAAACCCCGGATCGTTCGGCACGGTTTCCAGCGCCGCGATCACCGACTGCATCACATCCGATTCGGAGCCGTCGAAGCGCAGCGCGCCACCCTCGCTGGCGTACAGTCCACGCTCGATCAGATGCAGGATCGTCTGATGCACGGCCCAGCCGTTGGTCTGCGCGACCTTGCGGATGCGCTCGGCCAGTACGGGGTCGATATCGCGGAGGACGAGATCGGTCATGGCGTCATGAAGGTGCGGATGCGGGCGATGCGACGGTGCGTGCGTGGCGCACCAGCCAGAGGCACAGCAACAGCGCCGGAATGCCCGCCAACGCGGTTCCGACGAAGAACAGCGCATAGGCGTCGAGCAGCGTCCGTCCGCCAGTCTCCAGCGTCTCCACGACCAGGCCGGAGAATCCCTTCAGCACCTTGCCCAGCAACGCATAGAACGAGCTGAGCAGTGCGTATTGCGTGGCCGTGTAACCGGCGCTGGTGAGGCTGGACATGTACGCCACCAGCGCAGTACCCGCGAACCCCGTGGAGATATTGTCGATCACCATCGCGATCGCGAAGTTGGTCATCGTGGGATCCTGATGCGCCAACCATGCGAACGCGGCATTCGAGCCCGGTCCCAGGATCGCGCCCGCAAGCAACGTGGGCACGAGCCCGAACCGCACCGCCGACAGGCCGCCCATCGCGATCCCGCACAGCGATGCGATCAATCCGACCGAGGCGCGGACCTCGCCGACCATTTCCTTGGTCAGGCCCAGATCCTTGTAGAACGGATTCGCCATCGGCCCGAGCACGAAATCGGGCATGCGATACAGGCTGATCGCCAACAGCATCAGCAGCGCGAATTTGCCGTGCACCCGGAAGAAGGCGATGAACGGCCCGACGATCGCATCGGACACACCGCGCGCCGTCCACAGAATCTGTGCGGACGGCGACGCGCCCAGCGCGAGTTTGCGGACCGGTTCGCGCGCAAGGAAGGCCGCGATCATGCCGACGCCCATCAGCAGCGCCATCACCCAGTAGGACGGCGCCCAGCCGATGTTCGCGGCAAGAATCAGGATCAGCGCATCGGTGACGAGCAGTGCGGTCCGGTAACCCAACTGCGAACTCGCGCTGAGCAGGCCGAGCTCATCGCCGTTGTCGGAAATCTCGATGCGCCAGGCATCGATCACGATGTCCTGCGTGGCCGATGCGAACGCAGCGATCAGCGCCATCACACCAAAGGTCACCAGACCACCTTCCGGCCTGATCGCCGCCATGCCGATCAGGCCCGCAGCCACCACCAGTTGCGCCAGCAGGATCCATCCGCGCAGGTGACCAAGCCGTCCCAGCAAGGGCACATGCGTCTTGTCGATGATCGGCGCCCACAGGAACTTGAGCGTGTAAGCGAGGCCTACCCAGGACAGGAAACCGATCGCGGACAGATCGCTGCCGCCATCGCGCATCCAGTAGCCCATCGTATTGCCCACCAGATACAGCGGCAGGCCCGAGGCGAACCCCAGCAGCAGCATCACCGCGACCTTGCGCTGGCGCAGACTACGCAGCACATCGCGCCAGCCGGGGCGCTTCGCCGGAGCTGCCGTTTCCGGCGTTGCCGTCGTGGTGTCCGCGCCGCCGGTCATTTGCGGCCCTTCGCTGCGCCACCTTCCAGCGCGTAGTCGACGACGAAGGGCGCGTGATCGGAAAAGCGCGGATCCTTGTGGATCGCGCACGCCGTCACCGCATCGCGCAGCGACGGCGTGATGAACTGGTAGTCGATGCGCCAACCGACATCGTTGGCGCGCGCGGCGCCGCGCTGCGACCACCACGTGTAATCCGCTGCATCCGGCCGGAGCACGCGGAAGCTGTCCAGCCAGCCGCGCTCGGGCGCGGCGGTGCCGTCGCCGCAAGCATCGGCGATCTGGCCGTTGAGCCAGGCGCGTTCTTCGGGCAGACAGCCGGAGTTCTTCTGGTTCGAGCTCCAGTTCTTGATGTCGTTGCGGGCGCGGACGATGTTCCAATCGCCGCACAGCACGTAATCGCGACCGCTGCGCAGCCATTCGTCGAGAATGGGCCGGAGCCAGCGCATCACTTCGAACTTGAACTGCTGGCGCACATCGCCGGAAGAACCCGAAGGGATGTAGAACGAGACCACGCTGAGATTGCCGAAGCGCGCTTCGATGTAGCGGCCTTCGTCGTCGAATGGCGCCCAGCCCAGCGAGGTGCGCACCTCGTCCGGCGGCCTGCGGCTGTAGATGCCGACGCCGCTGTAGCCCTTCTTGGTGATCGCGTCCTTGAAGAACGCGCGATAGCCTTCCGGAAGCAGTTCCGGCGCGGAGAGCTGATGTTCCTGGGCCTTGGTTTCCTGCACGCAGAGCACGTCGGCGTCCTGGGCGCGGAACCAGTCGAAGAACCCTTTGGTGGCCGCCGAACGCAGACCGTTGGCGTTGAAACTGATGATGCGCATGAAGGGCCGGTAGCGGGGCCGAAAAGCCGGACGGGGTGAAGAGTAACGGATTCGCACGGGCTTGCATGGGCACTTCCGGTCTCGCCGGAGCGATCGCTGACCCGGGATTCAAGGTCGCCGGGTTTATCATCCGCACTTCCTTCCCGCAGCCACGCCCGTGACCGACTACCGCACCCGTTTCCTGCAGCTGGCCCTGCGCGTCGAAGCGCTGCGTTTCGGCGAGTTCACGCTCAAATCCGGGCGGGTCAGTCCGTATTTCTTCAATGCCGGGCGCTTCGACTCCGGCGCCGCGCTGGCCGCGCTGGCCGCGTGCTATGCCGATGCGACCGAACGCGCCGGGATCGGCTTCGACCTGTTGTTCGGCCCCGCCTACAAGGGCATTCCGTTGGCGACCGCGCTGGCCTGCGAATTCGCGCGGCGCGGGCGCGATCTGCCGCTGGCGTTCAACCGCAAGGAAGCCAAGACCCATGGCGAGGGCGGCACGCTGATCGGCGCGCCTTTGGCCGGCAAGCGGGTGCTGATCGTCGACGACGTGATCACTGCCGGTACTGCGATCCGCGAGGCACTGGGCACGATCCGCGAGGGCGGCGGCATTCCCGCCGGTATCGTCATCGCCCTCGACCGCCAGGAATTCACCGGCGAGCGCGACACGCATGCTGAGGACGGGGCGCGATCGGCCGCGCAGGCGGTGACTGCGGAATCCGGGATTCCCGTGATCGCGGTCGCAGGTCTGGACGATCTGCTTGCATTCGCCGGCGAAAGCGCCGACCTTCTCGAACAACGCGAACGTCTGCTGGCCTATCGGGCCCGTTACGGCTGCCGCACCTCCAACCACGACGCGCCGACCGGGGGGTAGGCCTGATGCAATCGCGCAATCCGCAGAATCGCTGGACGCTGACCCTGCTTGCAGTGGCTCTCGCCATGGGCGCGGCCATGCCCGCGAACGCGCAGCCGAAGCCGAAGGAAAAGAAACTCTATTGCTGGGACGAAGGCGGACGCCGGATCTGCAGCGATGCCCTGCCGGCGTCGGCGGTCGGCCGCCAGCGCACCGAGTTCGACCAGAAGACCGGCACGGTGGTGAAGCACGTCGCGCGCGCGCTGACCGCGGAAGAAAGCGCCCGCTTGGCGATCGAAGAAGAAGCGCAGAAGATCGAAGCCCAGCGCAAGCGTCGCGAAATGGCGATGGTGGTGTCCTACGAAACCGAAGACGATCTGAAGCGCGCCTTCAAGAACCGTTTCGAATTGATCGAGGAATCGCTGAAGGGTTCGGCGTTGGCGTTGACCAATCTGCACGACAGTCTGATCAGCCTGCTGCGGCAGGCCAATGAATTGGAACTGCAGTCCAAGCCGGTCAGCAAGCAGATCCGCGAGAAGATCCTCAGCCAGCACGCTGAGCTGCAGGCGCTACGCACGCTGAAACAACGGCAGGAAATCGAGCGCGAAACGCTGAATGCGGATTTCCAGGACGCGATGACGCGCTATCGCGCACTCAAACAGCCGCAGAACACCGGCACCGAGCACGCTCCGCTTCCCGCGCCGATCGGCGGCTGACCGCAACGCTTGGGATGCAGCGCAGCGAGCAAGCTCGCTGCGGACATTCAGAACGGCAGCATCAGATCCGGTTTCAAGCGCAGCAGGCGTTCTTTGAACGCGCTCTGGATCCGCAGCATCGCATCGGTATTGTCGGCATCGAAGCGCAGCACCAGCACTGGCGTGGTGTTGGAGGCGCGCACCAGGCCCCAGCCGTCCGGCCAATCCACGCGCAGACCGTCGATGGTCGACATCCGCCCGCCTTCGAAGAACGCACCCTCGCGGAACCGCTCCACGAACGTGTGCGGATCGCCGTCCGGGGCGTCGATCTTGATTTCCGGCGTGGAGATGCCCTTGGGCAGCGCGTGCAGCACTTCGTCCGGCAATTCGGGCGCGGACGCCAGGATTTCGAGCAGTCGCGCAGCGGCGTAGATGCCGTCGTCGAAGCCATACCAGCGTTCGGCGAAGAAGAAATGTCCGCTCATCTCGCCGGCCAGCTCGGCGCCGGTTTCGCGCATCTTGGCCTTGATCAGCGAATGCCCGGTCTTCCACATCAGCGGGCTGCCGCCGTTGCGCAGGATGTGCGAGGCGAGACGGCCGGTGCACTTCACGTCGTAGACGATCATCGCGCCCGGATTGCGCTCCAGCACGTCGGCGGCGAACAGCATCAGCAGACGATCGGCGTAGATGTTCTCGCCATCGCGGGTGACCACGCCGAGACGGTCGCCGTCACCGTCGAAGGCGATGCCCAGATCGGCATCGAGACGCTTCACCATGCTGATCAGATCGGTCAGGTTGTGCGGTTCGCTCGGATCGGGATGATGGTTGGGGAAGGTGCCGTCGATCTCGCAATAGAGTTCTTCGACTTCGGCGCCGATGGCTTCGAGCACGCGCGGCCCGATCTCGCCGGCGACGCCGTTGCCGGCATCCACGACCACCTTCAAACGCCGGCCGAGCTGCACGTCCGAAGCGATGCGCTGGACGTAGTCGGCGCTGATGTCGCGCTCGCTGTGGCCGCCGGGCGTCGACGATTCGAACAGCCGGCGTTCGACCACGCGCGTGTGCAGGTCGGTGATCGCGTCGCCGTACAGCGTTTCGCCGCCGACCACGATCTTGAAGCCGTTGTAATCCGGCGGGTTGTGGCTGCCGGTGACCGAAATGCAGCAGCCGGTGCGCAGATGGTAGGCGCCGAAATACACCACCGGCGTGGGCACCATGCCGATGTCGATGACATTGATGCCGGCCTTGCGCAGACCGGCGATCAGACCTTCGACCATGTCCGGGCCGGACAGGCGCCCGTCGCGGCCGATGACGATGTCGTGCAGGTCCTGCTCGTGCATCAACGAGCCGACCGAGTGGCCGATGATCTGGGCGACATTGCGGTCGAGCGTCTTGCCGACCACGCCGCGGATGTCGTACGCGCGGAAAATGCCGCTGTCGATCATCAGCGGCTTCGGTTTCGCCTGCTCCTTGATCTCCAGCGCCACCGGACCGGCCGCCTGAACTGGTTCGCTGGCGACGGCTTCCAGCAGGGTCGGCGACGGGCCGTCGGTCTCGACGGCGGCAACCAGCGACAGTCGCGACAACCGCCAGGTCAGATACACCAGCAGCGCGAAGATCACCGAAGCGATGAGGGCCGGCACCGCACTCAACCCGAGCGCCTGCGCGGGCGGGGGTGAGGTTCCCGCGACCAGACGCATGCCCGAATCCGAGACCGGCACCGCCATGCGCTCGGCGCTGTCGGAATACGTCTGCTCGCCGCGCTCCCAGAGCGTCACGCCGCCCTGGCGCAGGCCGAGGTAGGTGTCGTCGATCATGCCGATGGTGTCCAGACCGGAGGTCAATTCGGTGGACGGCAGTTGCACGTAGACCACACCGACGATCCGGTCACCGACTCTGGCCGGAGCGGCGATCGCCAGACGCGGCTGGCCGACGTCGCGAATGATCCAGGTCCGCAGCTTGTTCTCGGCCAGCGCCGTTTCGACCACCGCGAGCCGGCCGTAACCGCCCTTGCCCAAGCTCGCGTAGGCGGCCTCGAGATCCGGCGGCAACACCTGCACCAGCGACACGTTCGGCCAACCGGCGCTGATCACCTTCGCCGCACTGACCAGATCGCCCGCCGCCAACACGGTCTGCACTTCCTGCAGCGCCAGCGCTTCGGTCAGCCGCTTCTGGCCCTGCAACATCGCTTGATGCACCAGCCTCACGCCGCTGTCGCGGGTGGTCAGCAGATCGCTGCGGCGGGCGTTGTCGCTGAACTGGGCGATGCCGCTCCAGCCCAGCCACAGCGCGAGCAGCGCGCAGAGCACGGCCAGCGGTTTCATCGCAGGGCGGAGTTGAACCAGCTGCTGGTGGATACTGTCTTTCATTCGGTGAGTTCTCTTGCCCTGTTCCGTGCGGCGGGTTGCGCGGCCGCGCCCTTTCAACGCACGCCGGTATGGCCGAAACCGCCCGCGCCGCGCGCGCTGTCGGCGAATGTGTCCACGACCTCGAAACGCGCACGCACGATCGGAAGGACGACCAGTTGCGCGATCCGGTCCCCGGGGGCGATGGTGAACGTTTCCCGGCCCCGATTCCAGACGCTGATCATCAGCGGTCCCTGGTAGTCGGCATCGATCAGTCCGGTGCCGTTGCCCAGCACGATGCCGTGCTTGTGGCCCAACCCGGAGCGCGGCAAGACCACCGCGCACAGACCCGGATCGCCGATGTGGATGGCCAGCCCCGACGGCACCAGCGACGCGTCACCCGGCGCGAGCAGCAGCGGGGCATCGAGCGCGGCGCGCAGATCCAGGCCGGCGCTGGCCTCGGTGGCATAGGCGGGCATGGGCCATTCGCCGCCGAAACGGGGGTCGAGCAGTTTGACTTGCAGGGTGTGGTGCATCGATCCCTTCTGGGGGCGCGATCCGGAGGCGGCCAGTATCGCGGTATCGGGACCGCATCGCCAAACGATCGGATCGGATCGGGTCACATCGGCAACGTCCTGCACCCCAGCGCCGACAGCACGCCGTGCATCGCCGGCACCTGCATCAGCCACGGCGCCGCCAGGGTGAGCAGGCCCGCACCGAGGACCAGCGCGCCAGCGGCGATGCGCACACCACCGCGCTGCAGCCGCTGGCCGAGACGGGCGCCGCTCCAGGTCAGTGGGAGCATGATCGGCAGGGTGCCGAGTCCGAAGGCGGCCATGGTCAACGCGCCGTGCATGGCACTGGCCTGCAGCCACGCGGTGGCGAGCAGGGTCGCGCTGAGCCCGCAGGGCAGCCAGCCCCAGAGCATGCCGATGGCGATGCGCTTGAACACGGTATCGGCCGGCAGCAGCGTGCGCTGCAGCGGCTGCAGGCGCTGCCAGAGCGCGCGCCCGGGGCGCGCCAGCGGATTGAACTTGCCGGTGGGGTCGAGCAGCCGGATCGCCACGATAACCATCATCGCGCCCACTGCCATGCGCATCGCGAGCGCGAGCGTTGGCGTCTGCGCCAGCGCGACCAGGCCATGACCGAAGCCACCGACGATCGCACCGGCCAGCGTGTAGCCGAGCACGCGTCCGAAGTTCGGCTGCAGCGCCTGCAGCCATTGCCCGCCGGCGCTGGCAGGGCGTTGCCCGAACGACAGCCCGGTGGCGATACCGCCGCACATCGCGGCGCAGTGCACGCCGCCGAGCAGGCCGCTCATCAGCGCGGCGCCGACGACGAGCCAGTCGGGCATCCACAACGCGGGCACCAGCCAATCGGGCATCGGTCGGTCAGGTTCCGTCTTGCGCGTCGCCCGGCGACGGCGCTGTCTGCTTGGGCTTCTCGTCGTCGACCAGAATATCCAGCGGCGGCGTGTCCAGATCGTCGTACTGCCCGCCCTTCACCGCCCAGACGAAGGCCCAGATCGCAGCGCCCAGCAGCAGCAGGCTGATCGGAATCAGCACGAGAAGAATATTCATGCGGTCAGTGTTGCAGAAGCGGGCAGGCGCGTCAGCCGCAGCGCATTCAGCGTGACCAGCAGCGACGACAGCGCCATGCCGATCGCGGCCATCCACGGCGTGACAAGACCGCTCGCGGCCAGCGGCAGCGCGAGCAGGTTGTAGCCGATCGCCCAGCCGAGGTTCTGGCGCACGATCCGCCGGCTGCGCCGGGCCAGCGCGATCGCCTGCGGAATGCGCCGCAGCGAACCGCCGCCGATCACGAAATCCGCCGCGCGCTGCGCCAGCGCCGCGCCGTCGGCCAGCGCCAGCGAGACATCAGCGCCCGCGAGCACCGGCGCATCGTTGATGCCGTCGCCGACCATCGCGACGATCTCGCCCGCTGCCTGGCGTTCGCGCACGTGGGCCAGTTTGTCCTCGGGCGTCTGCCGCGCGCGTCTGCTTTCACCGGCCGTGCTGTCGATGCCCACCGCGTCGCCCATGCGCGCGACCGCCGCTTCGGCATCGCCGCTGCACAGATCGATGCGCAGACCCTGCGCACGCAGTTCGCGCAGCGCCTGCGCAGCATCGGCGCGCGGCGTTTCGCGCAGCACGAAGCGGGCGAACGCGCGAACGCCGTCGCCGAGCCAGATCGCATCGTCGTCGTCGTGCTGCGCGGCCCACTGCGCGCGGCCGAGCCGCCAGTCGCGGCCATCGATACGCCCGGATACTCCGCGCCCGCTTTCGCCATGCACCTCGCTGGCGGACAGCGTCCGCCCGGCCACCGCGAACGCCGCCGCCAGCGGATGGCCGCTGTCGCGCTCCAGCGCGGCGGCGATCGCAAGGGCGTCGTCGCGCGCGAAGCCGTCGAACGTTTCGATTTCGGCGAGCTGCGGTTCGCGGTCGCTGAGCGTGCCGGTTTTGTCGAAGACGATGCGGTCCGCGCGCGCCAACGTATCCAGCGCTTCGCCGCGCAGCGCGAGCACACCGAGTTTCGACAGCGCGCCGTGCGCCGCCGCGAGCGCCGCCGGCACCGCCAGCGACAGCGCGCAGGGGCAGCTCACCACCAGCACCGCGAGTGCGACTTCGAACGCGCGCGCCGGATCGTGCATGCGCCACCACGCATACACCGCAATCGCGGCGAAGATGAGCGCGGTCACGAACCAGCCGGCGATGCGGTCGGCGGCGCGCGCCAGCGGCGGCCGCTGTTCCTGCGCGCGCTCGACCAGCCGCGTGAGCTGCGACAGCCGGGTATCGGCGCCGGTGCGCGCCACCCGCAACCGCGCGGGACGCTCGCGGCAGATGCTGCCGGCGAACGCCATCGCACCGACGGGCTTGGCGACCGGCAGCGATTCGCCGGTGAGCAGGGATTCGTCGAATGCGGTTTCGGCATCCAATACGTCGCCATCGGCGGGCACGCCCTCGCCCACCGCGACGCGGACGATATCTCCAAGCGCGAGTGCGCTCAGCGGCACCTGTTCGGCCAGAACCCCTGCGCTGCCGTCGTTGCGCTCGCGCGTGGCCAGCGCGGGGCGCGCGCGCGCCAGCGCATCCACCTGCGCACTGGCGATGCCGCGCGCGCGCTGCTCCAGCATGCGTGCGGCCAGCAGCAGGAACACGAACATCACCGCCGCGTCGAACCACACGTGCACGCCGCCGCGCACGGTTTCGAGCAGGCTGGCGAAATACGCGAGCAGGGTCGAGCCGGCGATCAGCGTGTCCATGCCCAGCCGCCGGCCGCGCAGTTCGCGCCACATGCCTTCGAGGAACGGCCAGCCGGAATAGAACACCACCGGCGTCGAGACCAGAAAGGTGATCCAGCGGAAGAAATCGCGGGTCGGCATCGACATCTCGCCGGCCGTGTCCAGATACAGCGCTTCGGCATACATCATCGCCTGCATCGCGCCGAGCCCGGCGATGCCCAGACGCAGTAGCCAGCGGTTGCGATCGCGCCGACGCTCGCGCTCGCGGCTTTCGCCGGTCGCGAGCGACGGCCGATAGCCCAGCGATGCCAGCCGCGACAACAGCGACGACAGCGGCGTGCGCGCAGCGTCCCAGACGATGCGGATGCGGCCGGTGATCGCGTTCGCGGCGACTTCGCGCACGCCCGGTTCGCGGGTCAGCGCACGGTCGATCAGCCATGCGCAGGCGGCGCAGCGCATGCCGTCGGTGAGCAGGGTGATCTCGCGCCCGCCGTCCACGATGACGCTGTGCTCGGCGAGCAGGTCCTCGCGGTCCCAGTTCGCGTAGTCGATGGTCTCGGTGCCGACGCGCGCGGCGTCGCTCTGGCGCAGGCGGTAGTAGTCGCCGAGCGAGGCATCGCCGATCCAGCGTGCGGCCGCAGCGCAACCGGTGCAGCAGAACGGCTGCGGCGCATCGGCGATGGTTTCGATCACCGGCTGCGATGGCAACGGTTCGCCGCAGTGGAAACAGGCGGCGCGCCTCAGATCCATCGCCGCACCCGCGCGCGGTAAGCCTCGTATTCGGCGCCGAAATGCGCTGCCAGCGCACGTTCTTCCGGCACGATCTGGAAGCGCGTGATGTACAGCGCGAACAGCGGCGCCAACAGCGCCGACAGCGGATGGGCGAGCATCGCCGCCCAGGCGAACAGCAGGACCTGCTGCCCCAGATACATCGGATTGCGGGTGTAGCGGTTCAGCCCTACCACCACGAGTCGCGAGGCGTTCTGCGGGCGCAGCGGATTGACCGTGGTACCGGCACGGCTGAAACGCCGACCCGGCAGGACTTCGCACAGCAGACCTGCAATGACCAGGGCGGTCGCCAGCGGCCATTGCAGAAGAAAATGGACCGAGAACTGCGGCGTGAGCCGCGCCAGCAGCCACATCGCAAAGCCAACCGACATCAGCACCACGGGCGGAGGGATTCGGGTGTCGAGCGGTGTGGGCCGGGCGGACATCGGTGTCGCCTGACGCTTACTTCGCCGATGCCGGCGCCGGTTCCGCAGAAGGCTTTGCGGCACCGTCCGGCGCGGGTTCGGGTTCGCCTACTGCGGGTTCGCCCACCGCTGGCGCCAGCAGCACACCGCGCTGGCCTGCGGGCAGGCGCGCGCGCAGGCGCCAAGCGCCGCCCTCGGGCATCGCCTGCAGCCGCCAGTCGTGGCTGAGATCCAGCGCGTGCTCAACGCGCCAACCGGTCGCGGTCGGCAGCAGCCGCAGTTCGCGGTCTTCCTCGGCGCGCGTCGGATGCTGCAACAGCAAGCGCAGCGGCTGTGCGCGGATCTTGCGGCTCTCGTCGGTCGCACCGACGAATGCGCCGGTGGCCGGCAACAGCTCCAGCGCGGTCTCGGCTTCGGTGTTGTGCACGCTCAACACGGCCGAGAGTTTCAGCGCGGCGGCGCGTTCGTCCGGGCCCAGTTCGGTGGTCTGGATCTGCGCGGTGCGGCGGACATCGTCGGTGCTGGCGTCGTTGCCGCCAGCGCGGATCGCGATGACCAACGTCGCGGTACCGGCGACGACGGCGGCGAGCGGAAAGCCCACCATCAACCACACCATCGGATTGCGCCAGGGCGATGCGGCGCGCTCGGGCGCGGTCACGGTGCGGGACCGAAGAAGCTGGTCTTGATTTCCTCGCGCGAACTACCGTCGGTGGCCT
Source organism: uncultured Xanthomonas sp. (assembly GCA_964523435.1). Taxonomy (GTDB): domain Bacteria; phylum Pseudomonadota; class Gammaproteobacteria; order Xanthomonadales; family Xanthomonadaceae; genus Lysobacter_I. The sequence goes on along the minus strand of CAZGBA010000003.1, from coordinate 98,727 downwards.
CGACCACGAAGGCGATATCGCGTTTGCCGGCGACTTTGCTGTTGGCGACGACCGTCATCGGCATGCTCAACACCTGCTCGGCCGTGGTCTGCACGGTCACCTCGCCTTTCTGCAGCGCCAGACCCTCGGGCGCTTTCAACGAGATGCGATAGCTGTGCGCGACCTGGGTCTTGTTCACCAGTTTCAGCGTGTAGTCGTTCTGGGCACCGGTCGCGGTTTCGCGATACAGCGCATTGCGATCGCGCAGCACTTCGACGATGAGTTCGCTGCGATGGGTGACGCTCCACGCCCAGACGATCAGCAGCGCCGACAGCAGCAGACCGTAGACGATGATGCGTGGGCGCAGCACTTTCGACGGCTTGCCGTCGATTTCGTTCTGGGTGGCGTAGCGGATCAGACCGTGCGGATAGCCGACCTTGTCCATCACCTCGTTGCAGGCGTCGATGCAGGCGCCACAGGCGATGCACTCGTATTGCAGACCGTTGCGGATGTCGATGCCGGTGGGGCAGACCTGCACGCAGATGGTGCAGTCGATGCAGTCGCCGAGTTCGTCGGGCGCGAATTTCGGCAGCGGTTCGGCATGCAGGCCCGGATCGGCGATGGCGGTGTTGCCGCGCGCGGCGACGAGGTTGTCGGCGGCGGTGTGGTGATGCGCGGCGCGGAACACGTAATCGTATGCGGCGGTCTTTTCGATCAAGCCGCGCGCGCGCGCCAGCACGCTGGTCAGGCTGCCTTTCTTGCGCGGACCGCGCGGCTCGCCGCGCATCGGGTCATAGGCGATGATCAGGGTGTTGCGGTCGAACATCGCGCTCTGGAAGCGCGCGTAGGGACACATGTATTTGCAGACCTGCTCGCGCAGGAAGCCGGCATTGCCCCACGTGGCCAGCGCGTAGAACAGCACCCAGAAGGTTTCCCAGCCGCTCCACGCGAACGGCACGAGACGATCGGCGAGTTCGCGGATCGGGGTGAAGAATCCGACGAAGGTGAAGCCGGTCCACAGCGCGAAGAGCAGCCACGCCACGTGCTTGCTGCCGCGGCGACGGATCTTCTCGGCGGTCCACGGCGAGCTGTCGAATTTCATCCGCTTGCCACGGTCGCCTTCCAGCTTGAGCTCGATCCAGATGAAGACCTCGGTCCACACCGTTTGCGGGCAGGCGTAACCGCACCACAGCCGTCCGGCCAGCGCGGTGAAGAAGAACAGCGCCAAGCCGGCGATGATCAGCAGCATCGCCAGGAACACGAAATCCTGCGGCCAAAAATTCAGCCAGAACACATAGAACTTGCGTGCGGGCAGATCGAACAGCACCGATTGGCGTCCGTCCCAGTTCAACCATGGGAAGACGTAGTACATGCCCAGCAGCACCCACACCGCGATGGCGCGCAGACGCTGGAAACGGCCGTCGACGTCGCGCGGATGGATCTTGCGCTCGCTCACGTACATGGACGCGGCTGCGTCGTCGGCGACTTCGATGGGAATCTGTTTTTTCATGGCGGCTAAGGCGAAAAGGGGCGGGGCCGAGCGCAGCAGCACAGCGGCCGGAAGATTATATTAGAAATAACTAAATTAATCTTCGGACTTCAACGCGTGGTTGAAGCGGCTCGCCGGCCGCAGCAGGATCCAGGTGAACAGGCTGGAGGCGGCCGTGGCCGACCAGAATGCGAAGAATCCGATCGCGTACCCGGTTTCGCGGCTGATCGCGAGATCGGGGAAGGTCATGTCGCGCAGGGTCAGCGGGTCGATCAGCGCGAAGCAGACCATCGTCGACACCGCAGCGGCGAAGAAGCTCGGCCACAGGATCGCGCCGAGCCGTTGCGCCATCGAACGTGGCGGATGGTCGAACGGCTGCGGCGCGGTCTCATGACTCATTGTTTTACTGTAGCGCTTTCGGCCTGCGCCGTCTTGCCGTGCGACAGCGACCAGACGTAGGCGGCTGCGAGACGGACGCGGGTTTCGCCGATCAGCGGCAGATGCGCCGGCATCTGTCCGTTGCGGCCCTGGCCGATGCTGGTTTCGACGATGTGCGAATCCTCGCCGTAGAGCCAGTAGTCGTCGGTCAGATCGGGCGCGCCCAGCGCCTGCATGCCCTTGCCTTCCGGCCCGTGGCAGCTCACGCAGATCGTGTCGTACTTGCCCTTGCCGGCGCTGGCCAGACTGGTGTCGACCTTCTCGCCGCGCAGCGACTGCAGATAGACCGCCACTTCGGTCACGCCCTGCTTGCCGCCCAGCGCGCTTTCCCAGGCCGGCATCGCCGCCTGACGGCCGTTCAGCACGGTTTCGAGGATCTGGTCGGGCTCGCCGCCCCAATGCCAGATATTGTCGGTCAGGTTCGGATAGCCCACCGCACCCTGCGCCGAGGAACCGTGGCAGGTGGCGCAGTTGTTGGAGAAGATCGACTTGCCCAGCTTCAGCGCTTTGTCGTCTTTCGCGATTTCATCGATCGCCTTGCCCTCGTACGGCGCGAACGCGACCGCGAGCTTCTTGTCCTGGTCGGCCTTGTCGGCGTCGTGCTCTTTGGCCGAACTCCAGCCGCTGTAACCGGCGAAGGCGCCCAGACCCGGGAACCACGCCAGATAACCGACGGTGAAGATGATCGTGATGTAGAAGAGATTGTTCCACCACTTCGGCAACGGCTTGTTGTACTCGGTGATGTTCTCGTCCCAGACGTGGCTGGTGTCGGTGGGGCCGGGATCGCCGGGGCGGCGCTTGGCCGTCCACCAGATCAGCCACAGGCAGCCGACGACGTTCAACACCACCACGGCGATGACATACCACGACCACCCTGCGCTCATCGAACCCGCATTCATCGTGTCGGCGTTCATCGGCCTGTCTCCTCTTCGTTCGTTCTGTTCGTTGGCGCACCGTCGGGCGCGTCGTCGCCGAAGGGCAACTGCGCGGCGGCTTCGAATTCGTTTTTACGCTTGGGGCTGAAGGCCCAGAGACTGCCGACCAGAAAAAGCAGCAGCAGAATCGCGGTGACGATACCGGAGAGCATGGCTCAGCCTCCCCTCGGCGCGTGCTTGCCGAGGCCCTGAAGATAGGCGACCACGGCGTCGAGTTCATTCTTGCCCTGCACCGCCTCCACCGCGCCGTCGATGTCGGCCTTGGTGTAGGGGTCGCCCAGGGTATGCAGCGCCTGCATCTTCTTCTTCACCAGCGCGCCGTCCACCTGGGCTTCGGCCAGCCAGGGGAAGCCCGGCATGTTCGATTCCGGCACCAGATCGCGCGGGTTGTTCAGATGCACGCGATGCCAGTCGTCGGAATAGCGGCCACCAACGCGGGCCAGATCCGGACCGGTGCGCTTGCTGCCCCACTGGAACGGGCGGTCGTAGACCGATTCGCCGGCCAGCGAGTAGTGGCCGTAGCGCTCGGTCTCGAAGCGCAGGGTGCGCACCATCTGCGAATGGCAGTTGTAGCAGCCTTCGCGGATGTAGACCTCGCGGCCGGCAAGCTCCAGCGGCGGATAGGGCTTGACGCCCGGCAGCGGTTTGATCGCTTCGGCCTGATACATCAGCGGGATGATTTCCACCAACCCGCCGAAGGAAATCGCGACCGCGATCAGGATGGCCATCAGGCCGATGTTCTTTTCTACTTTCTCGTGAGCGTGGCTCATGGTCTGTGCCTCGGATGTAATGGGGTCGTGGCGGCGTGGCGTCGGCCTGAGGAACTCAGGCGCGCGCCTCGCTGGCGTCCGGCGTCAGCACCGGGTACTGCACCGGGCCCTTCGCGGCCTGCCAGGTACGGACCACGTTCACCGCCATGAGCAGCATGCCGGTCAGCACCAGCCCACCACCGGCGAGACGGCCGAGGTAGTACGGGTAGGTGGCATTCAACGATTCGACGAAGCTGTAGGTCAGCGTGCCGTCGGCGTTGGTGGCGCGCCACATCAGGCCCTGCATCACGCCGGCGATCCACATCGAGGCGATGTAGAACACCACGCCGATGGTATGGATCCAGAAGTGCGTGTCGATCAGCTTCACCGACCACATTTCCTTCTGGCCCAGCAGGCGCGGCAGCAGCGCGTAGATCGAGCCGATCGAGATCATCGCCACCCAGCCCAGGGCACCGGAATGCACGTGACCGATGGTCCAGTCGGTGTAGTGGGACAGCGAGTTGACCGTCTTGATCGACATCATCGGACCTTCGAAGGTCGACATGCCGTAGAAGCTCAGCGACACGATCAGGAACTTGAGGATCGGATCGGTGCGCAGCTTATGCCACGCGCCCGAGAGGGTCATCATGCCGTTGATCATGCCGCCCCACGACGGCGCCAGCAGGATCAGCGAGAACACCATGCCCAGACTCTGCGCCCAGTCCGGCAGCGCGGTGTACTGCAGATGGTGCGGGCCGGCCCACATGTAGATGGCGATCAGCGCCCAGAAGTGCACGATCGACAGGCGATAGGAGTACACCGGGCGGCCGGTCTGCTTCGGGATGAAGTAGTACATCATTCCCAAGAAGCCGGCGGTCAGGAAGAAGCCCACCGCATTGTGGCCGTACCACCACTGCACCATCGCATCGACGGCGCCGCTGTAGATCGGGAAGGAACTGGTGAGCGTGACCGGAATCGCGAGACTGTTGACGATATGCAGCAGCGCCACGGCGATGATGAAGGCGCCGAAGAACCAGTTCGCCACGTAGATGTGCTTGACCTTGCGCTTGACGATGGTGCCGAAGAACAGCACCCCGTAAGCCACCCACACCACCGCGATCAGGATGTCGATCGGCCAGATCAGCTCGGCGTATTCCTTGCCTTCGGTCAGCCCCAATGGGAGGGTGATCGCGGCGAGCAGGATCACCAACTGCCAGCCCCAGAACACGAAGGACGCCAGCTTGTCGGACAGCAGCCGGACATGGCTGGTGCGCTGGACCACGTAGAGGCTGGTCGCGAAAAGCGCGCTTCCACCGAAGGCGAAGATCACCGCATTGGTGTGCAACGGCCGCAACCGGCCGTAGGACAGCCATGGCAGGTCGAAATTGAGCGCGGGCCAGTACAACTGGGCCGCGATGATCACCCCGACCAGCATTCCCACGATGCCCCAGACCACGGTCATCACCGAGAATTGCAGGACTACTTTGTCGTTATATGTATCTGCGGCGCGCATAGATGCCTCCTTCGATTGCCGTGCATAGTATGAACCGAAGCCCAGCGGCGTTTTGATCCGGATCAAGCGGATAGACGAAAGGAGGATGCGGATCGTTCGGCACATCCGGATCCCGGAGAAGCAACACAGGAAGGCCCGCATCTGCGGGCCTTCTGCCTATCGCTACCGAGCAGGGCTTCTCAGAAGTCGGCGTCGGCCGGCCAACCCTCTCCGGTGCCGCGATGGAACACCGCATCGGTGTCGAGCACCGTCCCGGCGGGCATCGAGTCCTGCGCGCCGACGCGGGCATAGATCGGAGTGAAGTCCGGACGGGTGGCATCCATCAATTGCTGATAACTATCGATGACGAAGTACGTCTTCTGGTAGCTGTCGATGCGGTAGCGGGTACGCATGATCCGCTCCAGATCGAAACCGATCCGGTTGGGCGCGGCGCTGTCTAGGCAGTGCAGGCTCTCGCCCTTGGAGCTGAGGATGCCGGCGCCGTAGATGCGCAGGCCACCGGCCTCGCGGATCAGGCCGAACTCGACCGTGTACCAGTACAAACGGGTCAGGTTGACCAGCGCCTGCGGGCCGATGCCATGCGCCTTGACCCCGCCGCGACCGTACGCGGCCATGTAGTCGGCGAACATCGGGTTCATCAGCAGCGGCACGTGGCCGAAGAGGTCGTGGAAGAGGTCGGGCTCGGCCAGATAGTCCAGCTGCTCGGGCTTGCGGATCCACCAGGTGACCGGGAAGCGGCGGTTGGCGAGGTGCTCGAAGAAGTCCAGCTCCGGCAGCAGGCCTTCCACGCCGATGATTTCCCAACCGGTCGCGGCGCGCAGCATGCGGTTGAGATCGTCGAACTTCGGGATCCGGTCCGCCGACATGCCCATCGCCTGCTGGTTGCGCAGGAATTCTTCGCTGGCACGGCCGACCAGCATCTGCTGCTGGCGCTTGAACAACGTCGACCAGACTTCGTGATCGGTGGCGGTGTAATCGGCCCACGGCTGCTCGACCACCGCCGTGGTGTAGACCGGCACGTAGCCCTTGTCGGTCATCAGGTGTTCGACGCGTTCTGGGGCGGGAGTCATGGCGCTTCCGGTGCTGGCTGCAGGTCTGGACACTGTAGGCGGGTTTTGGCGCAATAAGCTTGCCTTGTTGCAAGCATGTCGGCTCAAACTGCAATAAAGTTGCGTATATCCTGAAATTGGAGCAATTCCATGCCCGCCGTGGACCTCGACCGCATCGACCTGCTGCTGCTGGCCGAACTGCAGCGCGGCGGACGCCAGACCAATACCGAACTGGCCGAGCGTGTGCATCTGTCGCCGTCGGCCTGTCTGCGCCGGGTGCAGCGACTGGAACGGGAAGGCGTGATCGCCGGCTATCGCGCCGAAGTCGACCCGGAACGCCTGGGCCTCGGCCTGCAGGCCTTCGTGCGGGTCCAGCTGACGCGCCACGACGCCGAGGCGGTGGCCGCCTTCGCCGGTTTGGTCAACGAGTGGGACGAGGTGGTGGCCTGCCATGCGTTGGCGGGCGATATGGACTATCTGCTGCAGGTGGTGGTGCGCGATCTGGAGCACTTCTCGCGCTTCCTGCTGGACCGGTTGTTGAATCAGGCGGGAGTGGCGGATGTGAATTCGAGTTTCGTGCTGCGCACGGTGAAGGCGTTCCGGGGGTTGCCGTTGGGGCGGTGAGGGTTCGACTTCTTTGTCGCGCGCCTCACTGCGTCGTCACCCCCGCGTAGGCGGGAGTCCAGCGTCTTTGTTCTTTGCTGGTTTGAAGATGACGACGGATGGTTCGCGGGGAAAGCCTGGAACCTTTTTCGCGCTGGTGCGCGAGTTACTTTCTTTGGCGCAAAGAAAGTAACCAAAGAAAACACTCAAGTCCAATTCAAACCTGCCATCTGAGGCGAAGCCGGGATTTTTCGATGAGACATCCCTGTCTCATCGAAAAACGGCGCACGTCCTGTGCGCCGCCCTTTGGGTCTTCATACAAACCCGGCTGCGCAGTTCGTTGGGTTTTGATGGGACGATGGACTATGCAGTCCGTTATTCACCTAATACGCAACGAACCTAGAATTCATTTCGACACAATACTATGCCCACTTGAAAGAGCGCGGCAGGATGCCTTGAGCGAAGCCATACCCTTCTGACCTTGTTGATACGCCACCCTCGCTTCCTGCTCGTGCAGACAATTCTCACAAGCATTCCAATACGATTTACCGCTGAAGACTATCAGACGATCACCACTGATTGAGTTCTCGGAATGCGAGTGTTTGCATAAGGGCTTCCTCCGTTCCAAATAGCGAGAATGCGTTGATGTTCATAGCATCCAACTTACGAAGGAGAATTCTTCGCAGTTCAACGGGGATCAGAATCTTATCTAGCCTATCCCTCCTGTCGCTATCCCCTCCCATAGCGGACTCGTGCTGGTGAAAGCACCACTTTTCACCAGCCTTAGCGATACATGCTGTGTATTCGGATTGCTGAGTGAAATGCCGTTTGTGAGCCGAGACGTACTGGCCCATAGTGGCGATCTCTGGCGCACCAACCCATCCGCCTTTTCCAAACCCGAGATTCTCAACATACATGTACAGCGCAGATTCGTCGGCATGCTCTTGTCCAGCGCAAGCGAAAAAAAGCGCGACATATAAAGACCTGCTCCAATCCAGCAGCGGTGTCGGAAACCCATGATGTCTAAGGTAGACCATGAATTCATACTGCCCAGCCAGAAAACTTACCTGCGACAGCGGAAACGCGTTTCCAGCAGCCTTTTCATTTCGGTAATTGAAAGAGAACTTCCTGTCGGTGTATGCCTCAATGCCTGGCTTCACCTTGCTCAGATAACGCACGTATTCTTCAAGATCTATGTCTTTCTTTCCGAAGCGCTCCAACGTTGTATCGAGCCCCCAACTTGCACGAGACTGTCCTCGAAACAGAATCGGGGATACATATGCATGCTCATGAGGCTTCTTTGATCGACACTCCTCATCGAGCAAAGCAGAAATCTGTTCTAACTCTTGAAGACTCGAGACTGTCTGCGTGTTCAAAATGACCTCTAACGCTTGATTTATTTGCCCCGTAGCGAGGCGGCGGATGTGTACCAGCGTAGCGTAGGCATGCTGCTAATTCCACGATACGGCGTCGGCGACGTTGGATCCCTTCTTGACCAGCCTCGGCTGTTAAAAGCCACCGGAACGACGGGAGTCTGAAGATTCCGGATGTTGTTCATCGAGTAATGCGTCATCGGCCACGGGCCAAGTGAATGACCACCAACGATGATTTCTTTGCATGAGCCGCACACAGTTCATCGTCCCCACGGCGCCAAGACAATCGCGATGCCGGACTCATCTGGAGACCCGTAGGGCGGCGCACAGGACGTGCGCCGTTTTTCGATGAGACAGGGATGTCTCATCGAAAAATCCCGGCTTCGCCTCAGATGGCAGTTTAGAATTGGACTTGAAGTGTCTTCTTTGGTTACTTTCTTTGCGCCAAAGAAAGTAACTCGCGCACCAGCGCGAAAAAGGTGCCAGGCTTTCCCGGCAATTGCTCAGCTACTGGCTTTGAACCTGCAGTGGAAAAACGCAAAGACGCTGGACCCCCGCCTTCGCGGGGGTGACGGAAATCGAAGCAGCGCCAGCGGCGCAAAAATCAGCCCTCGCGATTCTTCAAAAACCGCGCCATCGACACATTCCCCGACTGCGGCACGAACTCCGCCGCCACATCCACGAAGCCGCGCATCACCGCGATCTCGCGCGGCGTGCGATTCAATACATCGCGACTTTCCGGCTCCGCGCCATCGTGCAGCAACTGCTGCGTCACCCGCAGTAAACCGTGCAGCGCCGCCAGATGCAGCGGACCGAAACCGCGTGGGTCGCGCACCTTCAGGCTGGCGTTCTCGTCGAGCAGCCGCGCCATGCCCGCCAGCACCACTTCCTCATCACAGGCGGTGCCGGGTTCGGCGCGCGCGCCAAGCAACAGCAGCAGCGGCGTCACCCCGCCCGCCGCCTGGACATCGGGATCGGCGCCCGCCAGCAACAGCGCGTCGAGCAGCGCGATCAAACGGCGACGGTCGCGGGTGGTGAAGCCGAACAGCGTCGCGCAGTGCAGCGGCGTGAGGCCCTGCGAATCGGTGGCGTTGATGTTCGCACCGGCCACAAGCAGCCGCGTGCACACATCCGGCAGGCCCAGCGCGGCCGCCAGCATCAGCACGGTGACATCGCCGGGCAGGCGCTGTTCGAGCGTGGCGCCGGCCGCGAGCAGGCGATCGACGATCTCCACCTGACGCATGCTCACGGCCGCCGACAGCGGCGTGGCGCCGGTACGCGCGGCGAGCTTCGGGTCGGCGCCGCGCGCCAGCAGCAGATCGACCACTGCGCGATGGCCGCCGCCGGCCGCGCGCAGCAGCGCGGAGCAACCCTGGACATCGGTGGTGTTGATCGGCATGCCGAGGTCGAGCAGACGGCGCACGGCATCGGCATCGCCGACGACCGCAGCCTGCGGCAGATCGGACGGACGCAGCGCGCGACCCGGCAGCGGCCATTGCCGCCAGTCGAGCCAGTCGGCGAGATCGCGACGACCGCTCGACAGCGCCACGCCCAGCGGCGTCTGGCCGTCGGCGGCACGCACGTTCGGCGAGGCGCCGTGCAGGATCAGCTGTTTGACGATCGGCTCGCGACGCAGCGCGGCGGCCAGATGCAGCGCGGTCATGCCGTGCTGGTCGCGCACATCGAGTGCGATGCCGATGTCGATGAGACGTGCGATGACCTGGGTCCAGCCCAGACGCACCGCGAGCGTCAGCGGCGGATCGCCGCTGGGTGCGGATGCGAACGGGTCGGCGCCGCGATCGAGCAGTTCCAGCGCGAGTTTTTCCAAGCCGCGTTCGGCGCGGTCCGCCGCGACGCAGGCGGCAAGGAAGCGCGCGAGGCCACCGGCGCCTGCGGGCGACACACCGCAACGCAGCAGCGCGTGGATCGAAGGCGCCGCGGCCGGACCGTGCGCCAACCACGCGAACATCGGCGTATCGCGGTGTTCGTCGTGGGCTTCGGGATCGGCGCCGTGGCGCAGGAGCCATTCGATCTGCGCCGGTTCTGCCGGCGATTCGCCATCGCGCAGCAGCCCGCCGAGTTCCTGCGCCGACACCAGCGGCAGCAGTCGCTGCAATTGATCCTGCTGGTCGAGCGCGCCGCGTCCTTCGTACAGCGCATCGCGCAGCAGCGAGATCGGCGGACGGTCCGGCAGCGGCGCATCGGCGTCGGCGCCGACGCTCGCGGGCAACAGGTAATGCGGATCGATCGCCGAGACCAGCGCCCAGCGGCCGGCGGAAGCGGCGTGATCGATCGCGCGCTTGCCGTCGTGGTCGGTATGCGCGCGATCGATACCCAGATCGAGCAGCGCGCGGATCAGCGTCGGCGAGGGCGCATCCGCCATGCACGCCAGGATCAGCGCGTGACGGCCGTGAGCATCGACCGCATGCACGTCGGGACGCGCATCGTTGAGCGCAAGCAGCGCCGGCATGCGTCCGCCGCGCGCGGCTTCGAGAAATGGGGTTCGCTGATCGCCATCGCGAGCGTGGATATCGGCGCCGGCGCCGAGCAGGATGCCGATGATCTCGGGATGCCCGGCGTAGGCGGCCTCATGCAGCGCGCTGCGTCCGCGCGCATCGCGCGCATCGGCCTTGGCGCGATGTTTGAGCAGCAACTGCACGCCGGCCGGATCGTCTTCGTCGCCGCCGGCAGCGGCATGCAGCGCCGGCAGCGCACCGGGCAATTCCGGCTTCGCGCCGCGTTCTAGCAGGAAACGCGCGAGCCGCCAGTTGCCGGCGGTGCAGGCCAGAGCCAGCGGACTGGCGTGATCGCGATTGAGCGGATCGATTTCCGCGCCGGCATCGCGCAGCAGCGCGGCCACGCCGGGGTCGGAGCTGCGTGCGGCGTAATGCAGCGGCGTATTGCCTTCGCCGTCGGCGGTGCGCGGGTCGGCGCCGTTGGTGAGCAGCGTCATCACCGCTTCCGGACGGCCGTGCCAGCTGTCGCGGGTCGCGGCGATCAGCGGAGTCATGCCGGCATGGGTGTTGTTCAGATCGATGCCGTGGACAATCAATGTTCGCAGCAGGCGCAGATCGGGCAGCACCGCCGCCAGCATCGGCAGCGTGCGCTGGTCGCGGGCATCGGCCGGCGGCAGCGCATGCGGATTCGCGCCGGCATCGAGCAGCGACAGCGCGCGCTCGGCGCGACCGTGGCGCGCGGCGTCGTACAGCGCGGCGTCGAGATCGGCACCGCTCAGAGCGGCCGTGGCATCGAGGGCCGAAGCTTCGACCTCTTCTTCATCGATGGCTTCTTGCAGCAGCGCATCGGAGGTCACCGCCGACGGCGACGGCATCCGCAGCAGCGCGCGATGCGCGAGCGGCCAGGCCAGCGCGCACACGCCTGCGACGACCCAGCGCATCGAAGACGACATCAGGTCCGGCCACGCAAGGAGCAGAACGCCGGCCAGCGGCAGCGCCAGCAGCAGCGCAGCGCCGAGTCCGTTCCACGCGCGGGTGTCGATTTCGCCGAGCGCACGCCAGTGCGCCTGCAGCGCACCGCCCTCGCCTTCCTGCCAGCGCCACAGCGGCCAAGTCCGCCACAGTCCGATCAGTGCGCCGCCGACCACGGCACTGACCGCGACCGCCGCGCCGAGCGTCTGTCCCTGCAGCAGCGCCGACAGCGGCCAGGCGATCAGCACCGATAGCGCCAGCAGCGCCAGGGCCCACAGCGCCAAGACCGGCCACGCATCGCGGCCGGCCTCGCGCGGAACGAAACGGCCGCCGCGCGCGGCCAGCGCGAGAGCGGGTTGGGCGAGCAGGCCGAACACGACGGCGAGCGCAGCGCCGGCCATGCCACCGATCACGGCAGCGCCGACGCCGGCCAGTGCGGTCGACGCCAGTCCGATCGACAGCGGCACCGGCCCGAAACGGGCCGGCGGCGGCGCGGTGTTGATGCTATCGGTCTCAGCCATCCGTGCCCCAGTCTTCGGTCATCGGATCGGCCATCGTCGGCGGGAACTGCACGTGGAATCGCTGCGCGCCGAGGTTGGCGCGGACCACCGCAGGATCGACCCGGGCCAGTTTGCGTTCCGGCGTCAGCGCGACTTCGAGTACGAACTGCAGCGGCCCGAGCTGGGCGCGCAGGGGCTCGGGCAGACACGCGAAATCGTCGCGCGCCGCCAGATAGAGATAGGTGTCGGCCTTCCGTTGGCTCTTGTAGACGTAGGCGTGCATGGCCGGAACGGAAGGTGCCTCGGATGACAGGATGAAAAGACCCGGCGCAGCCGCCGCGAGGCGGATGCGGGGAACTTGGCGCCACGGGCTTCTTTCGAAACCCGCCCCTGTCAAATCAATCACTTGCGTGCGTGACTTGCGGCGGATATATCCAAGTATCGCCCAACTGCCGGATATCGTGGGGATTCCCGACGAATTGTGAGGCAAAGCACGGTTTGGGGCTAGGGTGTTCGTTGAAAAGCGCCTGTCATCCCGAACCCCGGTTTCATCGGGGTGAGGGACCTGCTTTCATGCTCACCGAACAAAACAGGTCCCTCGCCTGCGGCTCGGGATGACAGTTCTTGGCGCGGGCGCGATGGCGCTCATCGTGTCAGTGATACCCCGCGTCCGCCGCCACTTTTCCCTTGAACACCGAGTACGACCACCACGTGTAGCCGAGGATCGCCGGCAACAGCACCACCAGTCCCGCCAGCGCGAAGCCCTGGGTGGCCGGCGGTGCGGCGGCGTCCCAGATCGTCAATGCCGGCGGCACGATGTACGGCCACATGCCCAGCAGCAGTCCTGCGAAGCCGAGCAGGAACAGCGTCAGACTCAGCATGAACGGGCGCGCGTCGTGATCGTGTCGCGGAATCGCACGCCACAGCGCGAAGGTCGCGAACAGCACCAGCAGCGGCACCGGCGAGAGCCACAGGAAGCGGTCGCCCTCGAACCAGCGCGCCATCACGTGGCTGTCCAGGAACGGCAGCCACGCGCTGACCAGACCGATGAAGGCGAACACATTCAACGTGAGCGGTCTAGCAAGCGTGCGCGCCATCGCCTGCAGCTTGCCGTCGGTTTTCAGGATCAGCCACGTCGCGCCCAGCAGCGCGTAGCCGGTCAGCACCGCGACGCCGGTCAGCATCGAGAACGGACTGAACCAGCCGAAGGCACCGCCGACGTACTTGCCCGCCTGCAGCGGCATGCCTTCGACGATCGCGCCGAGGATCACGCCCTGCGCGAACGCGGCGAACACCGAGCCCAGCCAGAATGCGGTGCCCCATGCGCGCCGCAGCGTATGCGCCTTGAACCGGAACTCGAACGCCACGCCGCGAAACACCAGCGCAATCAGCATCAGCAGCACCGGCAGATACAGCGCCGACAGCACCAGCGCATACACTTTCGGAAACGCCGCCAGCAAACCGGCGCCGCCGAGCACCAGCCAGGTTTCGTTGCCGTCCCAGATCGGCGCGGCGGTGTTCATCATGTGATCGAGCTGGTCGTCGTCTTCGGCGAACGGCGCGAGGATGCCGAGCCCCAGCACGAAGCCGTCGAGCAGCACATACATCATCACGCCGAACGCGATCACCGCGAACCACGCGACGGGAATCCATGTTTCGATGGGAGGCATCGTGCTCATACCGCACCTCCCGCAGTCGGCGTTTCAAGCGCCTCATCCGGCAGCGACAGCGGCCGCGCGGGCGTTTTCTCGCCGTCGTCGGTGTCCGGTGCGGGCGCATGCGACTGCGGGCCTTTGCGGACAAGCTTGAACAGGTACCAGATGCCCGCACCGAACACGCACACGTACACCAGCGCGAACACCGCGAGCGAGAACGCGACTTCCGCGCCGGAGACGGCACTGTTCGACTCCGCCGTGCGCAGCAGGCCGTAGACCGTGTACGGCTGACGGCCGATCTCGGTGACATACCAGCCGGCGAGAATCGCGACGAAGCCCGACAGCGTCATCGTCTGCCAGCCGCGCAGCAACCAGCGTCCGACCCGGTGCTGGACATCGAACAGCCAGCCGCGCCGCCATGCGAACGCCGACAGCAGCACCAGCGCCAGCATCACGCTGCCGATGCCCACCATCACCCGGAACGCGAAGAACACCGGCGCCACCGGCGGACGCTGATCGGCGGGCACCGAGGTCAGCGGCGCGATGGTGCCGTCGACGCTGTGGGTCAGGATCAGGCTGCCAAGACGCGGAATCTCGATCGCGTAATCGTTGCGTTCCTCGGCCGCGTTCGGCACCGCGAACACCACCAGCGGCACGCCTTCACCGGATTCGCCTTCGCGCCAGTGGCCTTCCATCGCCGCGACTTTCATCGGCTGGTATTGCAGGGTGTTCAGGCCGTGCATGTCGCCGGCGAGGATCTGCAGCGGAACCACGATCGCTGCGAATGCGACCGACAGTTTCAGCATCCGCGTCGCGGCGTCGCGATGCTGCCCGCGCAGCAGATACGCCGCGCTGACGCCGCCGATCACGAAGCAGGTGGTGAGGAACGCGGCCAGCACCATGTGCACGAGCCGGTACGGGAACGAGGGATTGAAGATCACCGCCCACCAGTCCTTCGCATGAAAGACGCCATCGATGATCTCGTAGCCGGCCGGCGTCTGCATCCAGCTGTTGGCCGAGGTGATCCAGAACGTCGAGATCAGCGTGCCCAGCGCGACCATGCAGGTGGCGAAGAAATGCAGTTTCTCCGACACGCGCTTCATGCCGAACAGCATCACGCCGAGGAAGGTCGCTTCCATGAAGAATGCGGTCAGCACTTCGTAGCTGAGCAGCGGGCCGATGACATTGCCGGCCTTCTCGCTGAGCACCGACCAGTTGGTGCCGAACTGGAAACTCATGACGATGCCCGAGACCACGCCCATGCCGAACGAGACCGCGAAGATCTTCAGCCAGAACACGTAGAGATCGCGCCACACCGCATCGCGGGTGCGCAGCCAGCGCCATTCCAGGAACGCCAGCCAGCTGGCGACGCCGATGGTGAAAGCCGGAAAGAGGATGTGGAACGAAATGACGAATCCGAACTGGATCCGCGACAACAGCAGGGGGTCGAGCGACATCATCGATGTCTCCGCGAATGGTGACGCCCTCCCGATCGCGAATTGTACGCCTGTCGCCGCCGCCGCGCGGGTGCCGAAGTGGACGCTGCCATCCGCACGGCGGGCCGGTAAGCTGCGCATACTTCCGTCCGCTTGCGACCGCACCATGACCGACGACACCCGCCGCCTTCCGCTCGTTCTGTGCGCTGCCATCGCCGCAGCGCTGCCCGCGTTGTTCGCTTCGCCGTTCGCTTCGGCACAGGCGCTCACGCTGGACCGGATCATGGCCGACCCCGACTGGATCGGCGGCAGTGTGGAACAGGCGTGGTGGTCGTGGGACGGCAGCCAGGCGCTCTACCGGCGCAAGCGCGACGGCGCGACGATCCGCGATGTCTGGCAGGTTCCCGTCGCCGGTGGCGCACCCGCACGCGCGGGCGATGCCGCACGCGCCGGGCTCGATGCCGCGCAACCGGTCTACGACGCCACGCGCACGCGCATGGCCTATGTGCGCAACGGCGACATCTTCGTGCGCGATCTGCGCAACGGCGCATTGACCCAGCTCACCCGCAGCGAAGCGCAGGAATCGCTGCCGCAGTGGAGCCGCGACGGCGGCCTGGTCTGGCGCGTCGACAACGACTGGTTCCGCTGGACCGCTGCGAACGGCGTCGTGCAGGCGGCGAACGTGCAGACCACCGACGATCCGGGCAAGCCGCCCGCCGTCGATGATCTGCGTGGTCGCCAACTTCGGCTGATCGACACCCTGAAGAACGATCGCGAACGCCGCGAAGCCGCGCGCAAGCAGGAGCAGGCGTGGCGCGTCGTCGACCCGACCCGCGCGCCTGCGCCGGTGTACCTCGGCAAGAATGTCGAGATCGCCGACAGCGCGCTCTCGCCCGACGGCCGCTGGCTGCTGGTCGTAACCACGGCGAAGGGCGCCGATGGCGGCACCGCCGGCAAGATGCCGAAGTACGTCACCGAGTCGGGCTACGAGGAATTCGAGGAAGTCCGCACCCGCGTCGGCCGCAACCCGCCGATCGCGCACACCCTGTGGCTGGTCGATATCGCCGGCGCGAAGGCGAGCGAACTCAAGTTCGACACGTTGCCGGGCATCGGCGACGACCCGCTCGCCGCATTGCGAAAAGCCGCGAAGCAGGATCCGCTGAAGGGCAACCGCGCTGCGCGCATCGAAACCGATGGCGACGGCAACGGGCCGGCGATCCACTGGAGCGACGATGGCCGCAACGCCGCAGTGCTGATCCGCGCCATCGACAACAAGGATCGCTGGCTGGCCAGCGTCGATCTGCAGGGCGCCAGACTGCAATCGCGGCACCGCCTGACCGACAATGCATGGATCAACTGGAACTACAACGATTTCGGCTGGCTGCGCGACGGCAGGACGTTGTGGTATCTGTCCGAGGAAAGCGGCTACTCGCATCTCTACGTCAACGATGGCGGCAAATCGCGTGCTCTGACATCGGGCAAGTGGGAAGCCTCGTCGCCAGCGCTCTCCGCCGACGGCAACCGCTTCCAGTTCCTCTGCAACCGCGCCTGGCCGGGCGACTACGAAGTCTGCGATGTGCCGGTGGCCGGCGGCGCGGTGCGCGAACTCACTACGCTGGACGGCGTCGAAGATTTCGTCGCTTCGCCAGACGGCGGCAAGCTGCTGGTGCGCCATTCCGACAGCTATCTGCCGCCGCAGCTCGCGGTGTTGGATGCAAGCGGCGGCGACGCGCGCGAACTCACCGATACGCGCAGCGCCGAATTCAAGGCGCAGGACTGGATCGCACCCGAGTACGTGAAAGTGCCGTCGAAGCACGGTGCGGGCGAGATCTGGGGCAAGTATTACGGCCCGAAGCAGCCTGAAGCAGGCAGGACATACCCGGTGGTGCTGTTCGTGCACGGCGCCGGTTATCTGCAGAACGTCAGCGACAAGTATCCGAACTACTTCCGCGAACAGATGTTCCACAATCTGCTGGTGCAGCAGGGCTACATCGTGCTGGATCTGGATTTCCGCGCTTCCGAGGGTTACGGCCGCGACTGGCGCACCGCGATCTACCGGCACATGGGCGAACCCGAGCTGCAGGATTATCTGGACGGCATCGATTGGCTCGTCGCCAACAAACAGGGCGATCGCGACCGCGTCGGCATCTACGGCGGCAGCTATGGCGGCTTCATGACCTTCATGGCGCTGTTCAAGCAGCCCGGCGTGTTCAAGGCCGGCGCCGCGCTGCGCCCGGTCGCGGACTGGTCGCAGTACAACCACGAATACACCAGCAACATCCTCAACACGCCCGAACTCGACCCCGAAGCCTATCTGCGCTCATCGCCGATCGAACTGGCGTCCGGCCTGCGCGATCATCTGCTGATCTGCCACGGGATGATCGACGACAACGTCTTCTACCGCGATTCGGTGCTGCTGACGCAGAAACTGATCGAACTGCGAAAGGACAAGTGGGAGCTGGCCAGCTATCCGCTGGAACGCCACAGCTTCACGCATCCCGATGCCTGGTACGACGAATACCGGCGCATCCACGAACTCTTCGAGCGCACCTTGAAGTGATTCGCGGCACGGCGGCGGCCTGCATGGCCGCTGCCGTTAGCGCAAAACTAACGAAAACATCGCAAAACTTTGCGATCGCCATAATGTTGCGCTAAGCCGCATCCGGGAAGCTGACGTGATGAAGAAGACATCGAAACTCGCCCGCCCGACCCTGCGCGCCAATGCGCTGCTGTTGCTCGTCGTCGGCTTCATGGTGGTGGCGTTGAACACCCGGTTCTGGGGCATCGTGTTCGATTCGTCGGGTCTGGAGGGTCTGCGTGGCGTCGGCGTGATCGCATCGATCGGCGCCGCGCTGTTCGGACTCACGCTGCTGATGCTGCTGCCGCTGAGCCTGCGCTGGACGTTCAAACCTGGCTTGGCCCTGGCGCTGATCCTCGCTGCAGGCGCGGCGTATTTCATCGGCGACTTCGGCGCGGTGATCGATCGCCATGCCCTGGCCAGCGTCTACGAGACCGACGCGCGCGAAGCCGGCGAATGGATCAATCTGCGGATGCTGCTCAGCATCGGCGCGCTGGGCATCCTGCCGGCGGCGTTGCTGTGGTGGGTGAAGATCGACTGGCAGGGCCCGGTCCGCGAACTCCTGTCGCGGCTCAAGCTGGCGGTGATCGCCTTCGTGCTGCTCGGCGCGGCTGCGGCCGGCTTCGGCAAGGACATCGCCTCGCTGCTGCGCAATCACATGGAGCTGCGTCACATCGCGAATCCTTTCGCGCTGCTCGCGGCGAATCTGTCCTATCTCGATCACGCCCGCAACGACAACCGTCCCCTGGAAAAAATCGGCGAGGACGCGCGTCGCGGCACCGCATTGCCGAAGAACGAGCGCCCGGTGGTGCTGCTGTTGGCGATCGGCGAGTCCGCGCGCGCCTCCAGCTATTCCAGCAACGGCTACGACCGCGCCACCGACCCGAAGATGCGTGCATTGGGCGTCGTCAACTTCAGCAACGTCAGCAGCTGCGGCACCAACACCGCGACCTCGCTGCCGTGCATGTTCACCGACATGGGCCGTCGCGATTACAAGGACGGCGTCGCGAAATACCGCGAGAACCTGCTCGACGTGCTGATGCGCGGCGGCTACGACGCGGTCTGGATGGACAACAACACCGGCAGCAAGAAGCTGGCGAAGCGCGCGAAGGAAATTTTCCTGGGCAATACCGAAGACCCGAAGCTGTGCAACGCCGAGGGCTGCTTCGACGAAGTGCTGCTCGCGCAGCTGCGCAAGGAACTGCCGGCCGTCAAGCGCGACACGGTCTTCGTGATCCACCTGCTGGGCAGCCACGGTCCCGCGTATTACGCGCGCTATCCGAAGGAATTCGCGAAGTTCGTGCCGGACTGCCGCACCAACGAACTGCAGCAGTGCAGCGATCAGCAATTACGCAATGCCTACGACAACACCATTCTGTACACGGACTATATCCTCGCCAGCGCGGCGGAACTGCTGCGCGACGATCCGCGCATCGATCCGGCGCTGCTCTACGTTTCCGATCATGGCGAATCGCTGGGCGAACATGGCCTGTATCTCCACGGCGCGCCGTATGCGATCGCGCCGGACCAGCAGACCCGCGTGCCGATGATGCTCTGGGCGGCGGATCGTTTCAGCGCGCGTCGGGGCCTCGATCCGGAGTGTCTGCGCGGTCGCGCCGATGCGCCGCTGTCGCACGACAATTTCTTCCACAGTGTGCTCGGCCTCGCCGATGTCGCGACCGGCGTGCGCAAGCCGGCGCTGGATCTGTTCGCGGCATGCAGCGGGACGGCCCAGGCGCGATAGCGCGGCCGCGTACGGCGCTCAACTCAGAGGTGCGTGGCGATCCGGCAGATGCAGCGCTACGCCCAGTCCACGCCCGTCGATACCTTCCGAGAGCGACAATCGTGCGCCGATCGCATCGGCGATGCGCTGCACGATGGCAAGCCCGAGACCCGCGCCGCCGGTGGCATGCGCATCCAGACGGTCGAAGCGCTGCAGCGCGCGTTCGCGATCGTCCGCCGCGATGCCGGGGCCATCGTCGCGCACGCTGAGCGATACCGCGCCGTCCACGCGCGAAGCGGCGATCAGGATGCGGACGCCATCGCCGCCGTATTGCAGTGCGTTGCCGAGCAGATTGCGCAGCACGATCTGCAGCAGCAGCGGATCGCAGTCGATGCGCAGATCGTCTGCAATCTCCAGCGCAATGTGCGCCTGCTGTCGACGCGCGAGTGCTGTGAATTCGGCGAGCGTGTCCTGGACGATATCGCGCAGCGACGCATTCGCGGTCGCCGAGCTCAACACGCCCGCTTCCAGCCGCGACAGCGTCAGCAATTGCGCGGTGAGCGCGGTCATGCGGTCGCAGCCGGCGATCACGCCCGCCAGCGCACGCTGGCGTTCGGCGTCGTCGCGCGCGCCTTGTGCGACCTGCGCCTGCGCGCGGATCGCCGCGGCCGGCGTGCGCAGTTCGTGCGAGGCATCGCCGATGAACCGGTGCTCGCGCGCGATGCTCTCGCCGGTGCGTACGAACAGGGCATTGAGCCGGTCCAGCAGCGGGCGGATCTCGCGCGGCGCGTCGTCGGCGACGATCGGCGTGGTGTCCAGCGGCGCACGCATGCCCACCGCCTGCGCCATGCGCTGCAGCGGCGAAAGGCCGCGACCGAGCACGAACCAGATACCGACGCCCAGCAGCGGCAGCGCCAGCAGCATCGGCCATGCCTGCCGCGTCAGCGCTTCGCGCAGGATGTCGGTGCGTGCCGACACCGGCTCGCCAACCTGCACCCAGTCGCCCTCTCGGCTGCGGGTGCTATAGACGCGCCATGCGATTCCGGCCGCGCTCACATCGGCGAACCCGTGCCGGAACGGCGCCAATGGCGTGTTGGGCGCATTGGCGCTGTGCACGCCCAGGCGGCCGTCGTTCCACACCTGCAGCGCGAGGCGCTGATGGGCATCGCCGAGATCCGGCAGATGCTCCAGTTCGATTTCCTCCAACTCCTCGGACGCCTGCGCGACCAGCAGCGCCGCCGACGTCGCGAGGTGCGCATCAAGCAGTTCGCCCAGTTCGCGTCTTGCCTGCGCGTAGCTCGCGAATGCCGACAGCAGCCAGACCACCGCGACGATCGACAGCATCGCCACCAGCAGGCGCGTCCTCAGCGAGAAGTCGCGGCTCGGCGATCCGTTCACAGCGACTCTGCCCGCAGCATGTAGCCGACGCCGCGCTGGGTCACGATCAGCGACGGGTCGAGTTTGCGGCGCAGATGATGGATATGGACTTCGAGCGCGTTGGATTCGACTTCGTCGTTCCAGCCGTACAGCCGTTCGGTGAGCTGTTCCTTGCTCAGGAAGCGATTGGGTGAGCGCGCGAATTCCAGCAGCAGATCGAATTCTCGCGGCGAGAGCTCGACCGGCGCATCGTGCCAGTCGACATGCCGCGCGGCGGGATCGATGCGCAGCGCGCCCACCTGCAACAGCGGCTGCGCGTCGCCGCCGCTGCGGCGCACCAGCGCGCGCAGGCGCGCGGCCAGTTCGTCGAGATCCACCGGCTTCACCACGTAGTCGTCGGCGCCCGCATCCAGCCCATGCACGCGCTCCTGGATCGCATCGCGCGCGGTCAGGATCAGCACCGGCGTACCGTCGTGCGCTTCGCGTCGTTGCCGCAGCAGCTGCATGCCGGACAGACGCGGCAGACCAAGATCGAGGATCACCGCAGCGAATGTCTCGGTCTTCAGCGCGGTCTCCGCTGCGATGCCGTCGCGCACCCAGTCGGCCGCGAAGCCGCGCTGACGCATACCGACGCACAGCGCATCGCCGAGCAGCGGATCGTCTTCAACCACCAGCACGCGCATCGTCGGCTCCCGTCGTTACGGCATTATCCGACGGCATGCCGGCGCACGCCATCAATCCCCGTCCTGCTCGCCCGCATCGCCTGCGGCTGCGGATTCTCCGCTGCCCGACAGTCCGAACGGCAGTCGCTGGGTGGTAAGACCGTAGGCCCAGAACCCGATCAGCACGGCGATCATCAGCAGCGCGACGACGCCCGACTTCCGCGTGATGCCGTCTTCCGCGCGCAGCCCGGATTTGTAGCCGGTGACCATCGCGCGCGGCAGGTTCTCGCGATGCAGGACGCTGGAGAGAATCACGCCGACGATATGCACACCGACGACGACCAGCATCGCGATGGCCAGCGCCTCGTGGATCTCTTCAAGCGACTCGCCAGCGCTGCCGACGACCATCTGCCAGCCGGTGATGGCGATCGCCAGACCCAGCCCGAGCAGCAGCCAGACCGCGACCGCGCCGGCAGGGTTGTGGCCGACGTGATGCTCGGGCTGGCGCTTCGCCATCGAACCGAGATAACGCAGGGTCGCGCCCGGTCCTTTGAAGAAATTGCCGAAGCGCGCGTAGCGGCTGCCGATGAAGCCCCAGACGATGCGAAAAGCGATCAGGCCGAGCAGGCTGTAGCCGAACAGAAAATGCAGCAGCTGTTGACGCTCGCTGTCGGAGGTCAGCCAAGCGCCAGCGAAACAGATCGCGAGACTCCAGTGGAAGAACCGCGTCGGCAGATCCCAGATCAGCACCTTCCTGGCGCTGGACGAAATTTCAGTGGCTGAAGTGGTGTGGACAGCGTTCATCGTGTCGATCCTGCAGCAGGGCGTGGGGGCGATGCGCGCGGGATGCGCACATCGTGCTCTGAGAAATCACCGCGTTCGGCGCCGCGATGACAGGCCGCGCAATTGGCGGCCGACGTCACCGCAGGCGAACGCCAGGTGGCGACCGGAATCTCGTCGTGTTCGTGCAGGAACCATGCTGTGCGGGTGATGCGCAGCGGATCGGCGCGATTCGCGGCGCCGCGCCCGGCGTTCGCCCGCAGCCAGCCGCGGATCGTGCCCGCGTCCTGCGGCGCAAGACTCGCATCGCTGCCGAAATGACGGTCGAGTCCACCCATCAATCCGTCCCAAGACGACGCCGGCAAACCCGATGCCGGATACGGCACGTGGCAGCCGCCGCATTCTTCGAGATAGATGGCCGGCATCGGCGCGCGGCGCGAAGAACGTTCGTTGTCGTCATCATCGCCGGCAGCGAATGCACCGAACGGCAGCATCATTGCGCACAACAGCGCGGCGGCAATCCATTTGTGGTTCATCGCACACCTCCCGTGCGCAGACTGCCGAGCCAGGCGAGCACATCGCCTTTTTCCTGCGCGCTGCATTCGCGCCCGACCACATCCCGACAATTGCGGCGGAACCATTTCTCGGTTTTCGCAGCATCGGTGAAGCGCTTCGGATTGGTGGCCGACGCCAACGGCAGGATCGCTCTCCCGGTCACGTCATGCTTGCCGCTACGGGTCGGATCCGCTGTATGGCAACTCGCGCAGCTCCAGTCGTTGCCGTGCTTCGACAGGAAGAAGCGCTGTCCACGTGTGGCCGAGAATGCCTTGAACGACGGGTCGTCGCGGACCGCCTGTTTTGCATAGCCGGCCTGTAATTGAATGTGGGATTGCGCCTGCACGGCGAACGGCAGACACAGCGCGATGGACCACCAGAGGATTCGCATCGAAAACACCTGTTTCCGTGGGAGATGCCGTCACGATGCGCGTCGAGACTTAAGTGCGCCTTACGATGCTGGAGACGCCGCGATTCCGCCGCATCCGCCCGCATCGCAAAACGCGAATGCCCGCGATGCGCTGCGGCATCGCGGGCATTCTGTCGACCGCGCTCAGCCTGCCGGCGGTGGCGTCGTGTCGCTGCGCTCGGGCAATTCCGGATAGGACACTTTCGGAATCGGGGCGGTGAGCGAATGCAGGAACAGATGGATCTTCTCCGCTTCGTCCGGCGTCAGGGTCGCGCCGAGTTGTGCGTCGCCCATGATCGTCACCGCGTCCTGCAGTTTCCACACTTTGCCGGAATGGAAATACGGCGCAGTCGCGGCGACGTTGCGCAGCGGCGCCGCGCGGAAGGCGTATTCGTCGGCCTTCGATTTCGTCACCGTCAAACGGCCGACATCGCCGGCCGGGCGCACCTCGTCAGACGGTTTGTGGACCACGCCGAACGGGAAATACGCCTGCCCACCGAGGTTGATGCCGTTGTGGCAGCTGGCGCAGCCTTTCTCCATGAACAGCTTCAGGCCGGTCTGCTGATCGGCCGTCAATGCGCGCTTGTCGCCTTTGAGGAAGACATCGAACGGCGCGCCGGGCGTGATCAGCGTGGTTTCGAACGCTTCGATCGCCTTGGCCATATTGTCGAAATTCACGACCTTTGCCTCGCCGGGAAACGCGAGTTCGAACGCTTTGACATAGCCCGGCATCGAGTTGAGCGTGGCCTCGACCGCTGCCGGTGTGTTGTTCATTTCCACGCCGGCCTGCACCGGGCCCTTGGCCTGGGCCTTGAGATCTTCCGCGCGACCGTCCCAGAACTGGGCGATGTTGAACACGGCGTTGTAGACCGTCGGCGCATTGCGCGGACCTTTCTGGAAGCCGTGGCCGATCGAGGTCGGCACGCCGTCGATCCCACCCATCCCGAGGTTGTGGCAGGAATTGCAGCTGATCACGCCGCTGGCGGACAGGCGGCCATCGAAGAACAGCATCTTGCCCAGCGCCACCTTCTCCGGGGTGACCGGGTTGCCCGGCAGCACCGGGGCCTGGTCGGGAATGGGTTTGAACAGCGCCTGCGCCTGGGTCAGCAGGGCAGGATCGGCTTCCGGCCCGGCGGCGGCAGGCGCCGGCTCGCCGGCCGGTGCGGTCGCGGCGACTGCGGCAGTGGGCGTCTGGGCGTCTTCACGCTGGCAGCCCGTTACTCCCAAGGCCATCGCCAGCAAACTCCAGGTCAGGGCGCGCGTCTTCATCGTGTTGTCTCCCTTGGGCGAAGCCTTTACCGTCCGCCCGCAACCTTAAGCCGGTCTTAAATCACGGGTACCGAAGCGGGGCGACGCCCCACCCCAGTATCGGCGTCCAGTCCGATCAACGTCCGCACCCTGCAGATCCTATGCACGGAAATATGCTTCAACTCATTGAATAGTAAGAAAAACTACTTGTTTCAGACGACGCGGACTGAGCGTGCCCGACTTTCGATGGAATCCCCGCTCGGGTTCTGCACAGACACGGATGGAAGCCACGACAGGATCGTGCAGGCACGTTTGGGGCCAGCACGGGCGTACCCGTATGGCGGCGTGCGCCGAATCCCGGCAGCGACGGGCGTCGAGAATCGCCTCCGGCACTTTTCGGGCAAATTGCATGAAACCGAAGAGCCGCCGGAAATCGATTCCGGTTGTAAAGCGCATCGTGTTCAGGTCGTCTTCGAGGTTTCGCCAACCACTCGTGAGATTGATGCCGATACGACAGGTCATTGTTTTTCTTCAGCTTTCTCGTGGCCCCCGCGTTCAGGTGGATCCTTGGGACCGACGAAGCCGAATCGCCATGCCTTGATGTTCTATGCCCATGAAGATCCGTGATGGGACATGCGGTTTTCAAACTGTGATCTTCCCGCTCCTCATCTATAAACGCGCTTGCCGTGCGGAAATATTTTTTCGCGCGGAAAAAAGCGTTAGTCTCGGCGCCCGGCTGTGGTGCGTGAAACGTCTCAGCCGGTGGTCTGCGGCAGGAGCGATATTGGCGTCTGACCTGTCGAGGACTTTTTTTGCGTTGACTGTGTTTACGGTCGGAACGGCTGAACATGTTGCGGCATGATCCCAAGACCGGGACCGTGAAAGGAATCGAAATTGCTTTTGGCAGGGAGCCTCATGGATACAGCGATCGTCGGTGTTTCGTTTCGTTTTCCGGGTGCGAACGACAGTATCGCTTACTGGACGAATCTCGCCGATCGCAGATCGAGTGTCGTCGAAGTGCCGCAGCAGCGGTGGGACTGGCGATCGCTGTGGGGCGACCCCAAACTCGACGTCAACAAGACTTTCAGCAAATGGGGCGGATTCATCGACGATGTCGATGCGTTCGACCATGAATTCTTCGGTCTGCTGCCGAAGGTCGTTCACAACATGGATCCGCAGCAGCGGATCATGCTTGAGCTGGCATGGGCGTGCCTGGAAGATGCAGGCATACCACCATCGACACTGCGTGGACGCCCGGTCGGCGTATTCACCGGCGTCACCCATCACGACTACAAGGAACTGCTGGCCAACGCCCGGGTCGAGATCGAGCCGTATCACTACACCGGTACCGCAACCGTGGTCGTGCCGAACCGCATCTCGCACGTGTTTGGTCTGCGCGGCCCGAGTCTGCCGATCGACACCGGCTGTTCGAGCTCGCTGAATGCCATTCATGCCGCGATCCAGTCCTTTGAACGCGGCGAGTGCGAGATGGCGCTGGCCGGCGGCATCAGTCTCATGCTCAATCCCGCGCGGCACATCTCCGTCTCCAAGATGGGGACCTTGTCGCCGACGGGCTCCTGCAAAACGCTCGACGACCGCGCCGACGGCTACGTGCGCGGTGAAGGCGCGGGATTCTTCCTGCTCAAACCGCTCGATCGCGCGCTCGCCGATGGCGACCGCATCCACGGCGTGATCAAAGGCAGCGCGATCAATCACTGTGGCGAAACCCATACGCTCACCTATCCCAACGCGGCCGCCCAGGCGGACGTGATCGTGGCCGCGCACGAGCGCGCCGGCGTTCCGGTGTACAGCGTCAATTTCGTCGAACTGCACGGGACCGGGACGCCGAAGGGCGACCCGATCGAATTCGAAGGCCTGCGCATGGCGTATACCCGCCTCGCACAGCGCCAGGGCATCGCTTTGAACGCGCCGTTCTGCGGTCTGAGTTCGGCCAAGACCAATGTCGGCCATCTCGAGGCGGCTGCGGGCATGGCGGGAGTGGTCAAGGTGCTGCTGGCATTCAAGCACCGGACGCTGCCGGGTTTCCATGATTTCCGCGCACTCAATTCGCGGGTCACGCTGGAAGGCACGCCGTTCTACATCCTGGACGAAACCCGTCCGTGGACACCCGCGGATGCGCGCACGCCGCTGCGTGCGGGCGTGAGCTCCTTCGGATTCGGCGGAACCAACGCGCATCTGATTCTCGAAGCGCCGCCGGAGCCGCCGCCGCTCGCGAAATCGAAGCGCAAACCCGCAGCCAACCCTGCCTGCCTGATCGCGCTTTCGGCGCGCAGCGCAGACGCGCTGCAGCGTCGACGCGACGATCTGCTCGCGTGGCTGGTCGCCGATGGTGGCGAGCATGCGCTTGCGGAAATTTCGCGCGCACTGTTGCTGCAGCGCGATCATCTGAGCCATCGTTTCGCCTGTGTGGTCGGCGATCTGCAGGCGCTACGCGGCGCGCTGCAGGCGCCCATACCGGCGAATGTCGTCGCAACGCTCGAACCCTCGGCCCTCGATGCGCTGCGCGGCGAGGCGGAATCGCTGCTCGCGCGGCGCAAACAGTGGAAGAAGAAAGCCGCCGACGAACCGCTGCAACGACTCGCGCAACTGTTTCTCGATGGCGGAGATGCGCCCTGGTCGATGCTGTTCGAGGATACGCAGGCACGACGTCTGCGGTTGCCCACCTATCCGTTCGCGCGCCACCGTTTCTGGCTGCCGGATACGCGCGTCGACGGCGCATCGTTCGACGGCACATCGCTCGGCAACACGTCGTTCGACAGCGGGTCGTTCGAGGATGCGACGCGCGGCATTTCCACTCCCGCATCGCTCGAACCCGTCGAGATGCCATCCTCGCTCGCCGACAGTCTGTATCGCCCGCACTGGCAGCGAACCGACACTGCACCGACCCAGGCGACGCTCGATCAGGTGGTCCTGGTCGGCGCGGACGACGACCTCGAGAAGGTCGAATCGACCTTGCGCGCATCGTCGCGTTTCGCATCCACGCGATTCGAGCGGATCGTGCTGTCCACCGGCGACCGGAACACGGCCGATGGCGCCAGCGATGGCTCCGCGGTTCGTTCCGCCGATCGCCTTGCCGTCGATCCCGAAGTCCTCGCGACCTACGAAGCTGCTGTCGCAGCGCTGAAGGGGCGGGGAATCCGCATCGAGCGGATCCTGCTGGTACCGCCCGCGCTCTCCGATGCCGACACGGCTGCACGCATCGCGGTGTCCGCGCGCCACGTCTTCGCGCTGGTGAAGGCCATGCTGCGCGGCATCAAAGCGGCACGCTTCGTCCAACTGGCGCCGCAGACCGATGACGCTTCGGAATACGCCGCGCTCGACGGCTTCTTCAAGACCCTCCGCATCGAGAAGCCCTCGTTCACGGGAAGAGTCGTGGCCGGTGCGCTGGCCGCAGGCCTTGTCGACCGCTTCGCAGGCATCGTCGCCGACGAACTGCTGGACGGACGCGAAACGACCAGCGTCCGCTACGCCGCCAACCGGAGCGATGCCGCCGGAATCGTTCGCGAAGCGCTCGGCTACGCCACGGTTCCCGCACGGGTCGACGCCTTCCAGGGCGCCTCCGGATTCCGCGAGGACGGAACCTATCTGATCACCGGCGGCCTCGGCGGCATCGGCCGCATCGTCGCCCGGCATCTGTGCGCGCGCTACCGTGCCCGCGTGTATCTGACCGGCCGTTCCGCGCTGTCGGACGACCAGCGGACGGTCATGGCGGAGCTGTGCGCAGACGGTGGTTCGGTGTCCTATCTGGCCTGCGATCCATCGGATCGCGCCGAAGTGCGGCGGGCCATCGCGGCGATCCACGCGGACGGCCGTCGTCTGAACGGCGTGCTGCATTCCGCCGGCATGATCCAGGACAGCTTCCTGCTGCTGAAATCGCCGGAAGACTTCGCCCGTGTGCTCGCTCCCAAGACCATCGGCACGACCCATCTGGACGAGGAAACGCGCGACGAACCGCTCGACATGTTCGTGGTGTTCTCTTCCATCGCGGGCGTGATGGGCAATGTCGGTCAGGGCGACTACGCCTACGGCAACGCGTTCGAGGATGCATTCGCGCACTGGCGCGATGCGGCGCGCGCGCAGGGCGCGAGAAACGGTCGGTCGCTGTCGATCAACTGGCCGTTCTGGCGCAACGGCGGCATGCGCATGGGCGAGGCCGAGATCGCGGCCGTGCGCCGCAGTTTCGGCATCGTTCCGCTGGAGGACGCCGCCGGTCTGGACGCGCTCGAATTCGGTCTGGCGCAGTCACAGGCGCAGCTGATCGTGATGCCGGGCGATGCGCAGCGCGTGCGCGACTCGATGGGCATCGTGGTTTCGGCGCCGATCGAAGCCATCGCCGCGAGTCCAACCGCGCCCGGCGCGGACGCGCAAAGCCTCGCGCCGATCGATCCCGTACCTGTCGTCGTCGACCTGCCGGCCGTGTCCGTCTGGCTGGCCGGATGCATCGCGGAAGAGCTGAGGATTTCCTCCGAATTCGATCCGGACAAATCCTTCAAGGATTACGGGGTCGATTCGGTGGTGATGATCGAATTGATCTCGCTGCTGGAAAAAACCTTCGGCACGCTGCCCAAGACGCTGTTCTTCGAATATCCGACGCTCGGCGAGCTGAGCGGCTATTTCCACGAGCAGCACAACGCTGCGCTCGCGGACATGCTCCACCCGACGACGACGGGCACGGCCAGCATGGCCGCAGTCGCGCAGCCGGTCGAATCGCAGCGCGAACGGCCGGCGGCCTTCGCATCGCGCGCCAGCGGCGTGTCGATGGCCGTGAACGGCCGGAGTGAGGATGACCCGATCGTGGTCGTCGGCCTGGCCGGACGCTATCCCCAGGCCGAAACGCTGGAGGCGTTCTGGGAAAACCTGAGTCTCGGTCGCGATTGCATCGAGGAGATTCCCGACGAACGCCCGGATGTCGCCGCACAGTTCCGTCTCCGCCGCGGCGAGCCGGTGCGCGCGCATGCTTACGCCAACTGGGGCGGATTCCTGCGCGATGTCGATCGCTTCGATGCGATGTTCTTCAACATCTCGCCGAAGGAAGCGGAAGATCTCGATCCCAACGAGCGGCTGTTGCTGGAAATCGCAGCGCATGCGATCGAGGATGCCGGCTACACACCCGCAACGCTCGCGACCGGGCGCGGATACCGGGAAAATCCGGTCGGCGTTTATGTCGGCGTGATGTGGGGCGATTACCAGCTGCACGGCGTCGACCGCGCGCGCGACGCCTGGGTCACGCCGCATGCCGGCTATTGGGCGGTCGCCAATCGCATTTCCTACCAGTTCAATTTCTCCGGCCCGAGCATGGCCGTGGACACCGCATGCTCGTCGTCGCTGACCGCAATCCACCTGGCCTGCCAGGCGCTGCGGCAGGGCGACATCGATGTCGCCATCGCCGGCGCGGTGAATCTTTCGCTGCACGCGAACAAGTACAACCTGCTCGCGGACATGCACATGCTCGCGAAGGACGGGCGCTGCCGCGCATTCGGCGCGGACGGCACCGGTTACGTGCCGGGCGAGGGTGTGGGCGCGGCGGTGTTGAAGCGGCTGTCGAGCGCGCGCCGCGACGGCGACCACATCTACGGCATCCTCCGCGGCACCTCCGTCAATCACGGCGGCAAGGCGTCCGGGTTCACGGTGCCCAATCCCAGACGCCAGGCGGCGCTGATCCAGGAAGCGCTGGATGTTTCCGGCGTCGACCCGCGGCACATCAGCTATGTCGAAGCGCACGGCACCGGCACCAGCCTAGGCGATCCGGTCGAGATTTCGGGCCTGACCAAGGCCTACGAACAGCGTGAATTCCAGTACTGCGCGATCGGCTCGGCGAAATCCAATATCGGCCATCTGGAAGGCGCTGCCGGCATCGCCGGCCTGACCAAG
This sequence comes from uncultured Xanthomonas sp., assembly GCA_964523435.1. Classification (GTDB taxonomy): domain Bacteria; phylum Pseudomonadota; class Gammaproteobacteria; order Xanthomonadales; family Xanthomonadaceae; genus Lysobacter_I. The sequence continues at coordinate 68,356 of CAZGBA010000003.1, read as the reverse complement.
GTGCTGCTGCAGATGCGGCACCGGATGCTGGTGCCTTCGATCCATTCCGACACGCTCAATCCGTACATCGACTTCGAGCGCAGCCCGTTCCGCGTCCAGCACACGCTGGCGCCGTGGGCGCGTCCCACGATCGAACGCAATGGCGTGCGCATCGAGGTGCCGCGTCTGGCCGGTCTGAGTTCGTTCGGCGCGGGCGGGGCCAACGGCCACGTCATCATCGAGGAGTATGTCGACGATGTGCGGGCGGAGGCGATTGCCGATGCGCCGGCCGTCTTCGTGCTGTCCGCGCGCAAGGACGTCGCGCTCAGAACGATGGCGTTGCGTCTGGCGCATCGTCTGGATGCCGAACCCGGCATCGGCATGCTCGATGCCGCCTATACGCTGCAGGTGGGACGCGTCGCGCACGAATTCCGGATCGCGTTCGTGGTCGGGACCCGCGATGCGCTGCTGGATGCGCTGCGCGCATACGGCGAACACGGCACGCTGACCGGCCAGGCCTGGTCGGGGCATCGCGATGCCGCGAAGCGCGACCCCGCGATCGTCGCGCGTCTGAACGCCGCGATCGCGCAGATTCCCGGCTGGCTGGCGCAGCGCGATCTGGCATCGCTGGCGCGGAACTGGGTGGACGGCGCCGCGATCGATTGGGCCAGCCTGTATCCGGCGGGCAGTCGCCGTCGCGTGTCCCTGCCCGGATACGCGTTCCAACGCCAGCGTTACTGGGTGGCATCGGGGCCGGCGACCGAGTCCACGGCGGCGCTGCATCCGCTGATCGACGCCAATGTCTCGACCCTGGAAGAGCAGGCCTATTCAAAGCTGTTCCGCCCCGACGAATTCTTCCTGCGCGACCATCGCCTCGGCGACAACCGCGTCCTGCCCGGCGTCGCCTATCTCGAAATGGCGGTGCAGGCGGCGAGGCTGGCGGCGCCCGGGCGACGTGTGCTGGGGTTGCAGGATATCCACTGGCTCAAGCCCGTGGTGCTGGATACGGAGCCGATGCGGATGCGCATCGTGCTGACGCCGGAGACCGGCGCCGTCGGCTTCGCGCTGTACGCCGCGGACGACGAAGAGCGCAAACCCCATGCGCACGGCGCGATCAGGATCGAAGGCGATGCGCGCGCGACGGAAGCGCCGGAGCGTATCGATCTTGATGCGATCAAACGCCGCTCCACGGTGTTCGAACGCGCGCAGATCGATGCGGTGTTCACGGCGATGGGTTTCAGCTTCGGCAGCAGTTTCCAGGTCTACGACGCGTTGTACTGCAACGACGACGAAGCGCTGGGATGCCTGCGTCTGCCGCCGATCCCCGGCGTGCGCAACGAGGATTTCGCGCTGCACCCGGCCCTGCTTGATGGCGCCACGCGCGCATGCCTCGGCGTCGGCGGTCTGCTGTCGGCGGAATCGGTCGTGCATGTGCCGGTGAAACTGCGGCGGGTCGAGATCTTCGGCACGCTCGGCAATCAGGCCTTCGCTTATGCCCGTCGCGTCCCCGAGGTCCCGGTCGGGCCGCAGCAGCAGTGCTTCGATGTGCTGCTGTGCGATGCCGAAGGCAACGTGTGCATCCGGCTGCTGCAGTTGATCGGCCAGGCCGCACCGCAGTTGGCGATGGCGGCGCGACGCGCCCAGGCGGCCGCGTCGCGTCCATTGCCGACGACGTCGGACCCCGCGCCGAAGACGGCCGTGCGCGCGCTCGCGACGCCTGCGCCCTCGGTCCGGCCGGCAGGCGCGGCATCGCCCATCGAAGCGGCCACGGCGCTGCTGGTGGGGTTGCTTGCGGATGTGACCAAGGTCCCGGCCGACCAGATCGATCCGAATGCGCAGCTCGAGAACTACGGCATCGACTCGATGATGATCGCGACCTTGAATCGCGAACTGGACAACCGTTTCGGCGCGGTGCCGAAAACCCTGTTCTTCGAGTACCAGGAACTCGCGGGCGTTGCCGGTTATCTGGTCGAACAGCATGCCGACGCACTGCGCGGGATCGCACCCGCCACGGAACACGCGCAGGCAGCCGCTGCACCTTCCGCAGCCACGGAGTCGCCGACGGCAAGCGCCACTGCCATCGATGCCGAGGCACCGCGTCGCGCCACGGTCGAATTCCTGCAGCGCATCGTCGCCGAAAGCACCGGGCTGGCCTCGGCGGACGTCGATCCGCTGGCGCCGATGGAAAACTACGGCATCGACTCGATGATGATCGTCGAGCTGACCCGCAGGATCGAAGAGACGTTCGGGCCGGTCTCGAAGACGCTGTTCTTCGAATACCAGGAAATCGACAGCCTCGCCGGTCATCTGGCCGACGCCTGCCCGCAGGCCGCATCCGGTCTGGCGTCGTCGGTGCACGCAGCGATTCCCGCTGCGGTCGTGCAGGCCGCACCGCCAGCCGCAGCTGTCGCCGACAGCGCGCCATCGCCGTCCACCGTTTCGAACGCGACGACCGCGCCCGCCTTCGCGGCGCCGGCCGTTGCGCCTTCGCGCGGCCTGCGCGAGTTCCGGCGCCTGGGCCGCCTTGGCGGGGATCGCGGCCGCGATGCGGACGAGGAGATCGCCATCGTCGGCCTGAGCGGCCACTACCCCGGGGCGAACGACCTGCAGAGCTTCTGGCGGAATCTTTCCGACGGACGCGACTGCATCGTCGAGGTTCCGGCGTCGCGCTGGGATCACCGGCGCATCTTCAATCCGGACCGCAGCCACAAGGGAACCGCCTACAGCCAATGGGGCGGCTTCATGGACGACATCGACCTGTTCGATGCGCGGTTCTTCAACATCTCGGCGCGCGAAGCCGAGGTCATGGATCCGCAGGAACGCCTATTCCTGCAGACGGCATGGGAATGCCTCGAAGATGCCTGCCATACCCGGCAGTCGCTCAAGGGGCAGTCGGTCGGCGTGTTCGTTGGCGTGGCCTGGCAGTACTACGCGCAATTCGAGGTCAGCGACGAACAGCTCAAGTCGGGCCGGCCGAGTACGCCGGTGGCGTCGATCGCGAACCGCGTGTCGTATTTCATGAACTTCAACGGGCCGAGCCTCGTGCTCGACACCATGTGCTCGTCGTCGCTGACCGCGATCCATCTGTCGTGCAGGGCGATCAACAACGGCGACTGCGATCTGGCGCTCGCCGGCGGCGTCAACCTGATGCCGCATCCGAACAAATACCTGCAGCTGTCCACCGGCCAGTTCCTGTCCAGCGACGGCCGCTGCCGCGCGTTCGGCACCGGCGGCGACGGCTATGTGCCGGGCGAAGGCGTGGGCGCAGTGCTGCTGAAGCGTCTGAGCGCGGCGATCGAGGACGGCGACCACATCTACGGCGTCATCAAGGGTTCGGCGCTGAACCACGGCGGCAAGACCAACGGCTTCACCGTGCCGAACCAGGTGGCGCAGACCGATGTCGTCGGCAAGGCGCTGAAGCGTTCCGGCTGGGATCCGGGCAGTCTCGATTACATCGAAGCGCACGGCACCGGCACATCGCTGGGAGATCCCATCGAGATCGCCGGCCTGTCGCGCGCGTTCGTGAGCGCGGCTGCGGAGTACCACGGCGCCGATGTGCCGGTGATGCCGATCGCGCCGCAGAGCTGCCGTATCGGCTCGATCAAATCGAACATCGGCCATCTCGAATCCGCAGCCGCGATCGCCGGACTCACCAAGATCCTGCTGCAGTTCCGCCACGGTGCGATCGCGCCGTCGCTGCATGCGTCCACGCTCAACCCGGCCATCGACTTCGCGCGTACGCCGTTCCGCGTGGTCCAGCACGCGGAAACGTGGCGCGCACGGAACGGACACGATCGGCGCCGCGCCGGTCTGAGCTCGTTCGGCGCAGGCGGCTCCAATGCGCACTGCCTGATCGAGGACTACCCCAGACCGCTGCCGGTGGCCGCAACCGGGCGGCCGGCGCTCTTCGTGCTGTCGGCGGATTGCGAAGAGCGTCTGCTGCGCTATCTCGATCGCGTGATCGCGTTCCTCGAACGCGGCGGCGACCCGGACGTCGGCCTCGATCTGGCCGCGTTGGCGTATTCGTCTCAGGTCGGGCGCGAAGCCATGGACGAACGCCTTGCGGTGGTCGCCACCAGCATCGACGGCTTGTCGAACGCGCTGCGCGCTTATCGCGATACGGGCGCGACCGACGCGGTGCTGCGCGGCTCGCTGCGCAAGCATGGCGAAAAGCTGGAAGCCATCGTCGACGATGCCGAGAAGGACGGACTGATCCGCGCGCTGATCGGCAGCGGGCGCCTGCAACAATTGGCGCGCGCGTGGGTGTCGATGCTCGATATCGACTGGAATCGCTATGCCGATGCGTTCTACGCAACGCCGGACCAGCCGCGTCCGCCGCGCAGGATGCCGTTCCCGACCATGCCCTTCCTCGCCGAGCGTCACTGGATCGAGGAAAAACCTGCGGATGCCGGCGCCGTCGGAACGCTGCATCCGCTGCTCGACCGCAATATTTCCTCGCTGTCCCTGCAGGCCTATCACAAACGCTTCGATGGCCGCGAGTTCTATCTGAGCGAGCATATCGTCCACACCGATCGCGACCGCAGGATCTTGCCGGGCGCCGCGTACCTCGAAATGGCGCGCGCCGCAGGCGATCTGGCCGCCGCCGGAGACGGCCTGCGGGTCGATCGCATCCGCGATCTGATGTGGATGCAGCCGTTCGAGATCGCCGACAAGCCGGACGGACTGACGGTCCGCATGCACGACGGCGGAGAGGCGCTGCGCTTTGAAATGGTGCGCGATTCCGACGCCGCGGTCTGCGTCGAGGGCGAACTGACGTTCCGCGATATCGACGATACGGCCGAAGACGAATGGATCGACATCGCCGCGACGCTTGCGCGCGCGACGCTCATCGATGAAGGAACCGACACGATCTACGCCGCGCTGCGCAGAATGGGTTTCCGCTTCGGCCCGTCCTTCCAGGTCACCCAGGCGCGCTATGCCCTGCCGGAGGGCGCTTTCTGCCATTTGCGCCTGCCCGCGCATCTGCTTGGCGGTCTGGGCGACTACGGGATGCATCCTGCGATGATCGATGCGGTGCTGCGTTCGGGGCTCACCGTCCTGGGCGATTCGCGCAGCGTGCCGATCGTGCCGTTCGCGCTGGACGAGATGGAATACCGTCACCCGCTGACCGAAACATGCTTCGTGCATGTGGTCGACGGCCACGATGGCGCCACAGCTTCCGGAGCCGATGCCACAGCGGGGTCGACATCGGAATCGACGATCTACAAATGCGATCTCACCGTGACCGATGCGCAAGGTCGCGTTCTGGCGAAACTGCGCGGCGTCGCCGGCCGGGCGCTGGTCAAACCGGCGGCCGAACGGGCGATGCAGTATTACCGCTACGAATGGACGCCCGCAGCGCTTCCCGCAGCGGCCGGCCACAACGGCGATGAGGGCAGCGACGGCGCGGTGCTGCTGTTGACCTCCGACCGCGCGCTGGCCGATGCGATGGCCCGCAGGCTGCCGGCGAATCGCCGCCTGGTGCCGGTCCTGTTCGCTGCCGGTGACGATGCCGGATCCCTGCAGGACGACGCGATCGAGACCGTCGACCCGACCCGCGCGGACAGCGTGGATGCGCTGTTCGATTCGCTGCGCGCGCGCGATCTGCTTCCGGACCGCATCGTTTACTGGGACGGCGGCAATGGCGCGGATACGTTGTCCGCCGATCGCGCCGATCATGCCGCGCTGTATCGCGGCATCCAATCGGTCAGGCGTCTGTTCGCGGCATCGGAGAAATTCCGTCCCGCCGCGCACGTGCGGATGCTGTACGCCTATCGTGAAGGCGATCTTGCGCAACCGCATCACGACGCGGTCTTCGGTTTCGCGCGTTCGCTGCTGACCGTGAATCACCGCTTCGAGTTCTCGACCCTGCGTCACCGCCCGGGCGATGTCGAAGCCTGCGCCGATGCCATCGTTGCGGAATTCTCCGCTGTCTCCGGATTCGGCGGCAACGAAATCGCATCGCGAGACGGTCGACGCTACCGCCGCATCCCGCACGCGATCGATGCGGCGCCTGCTGAAGACGGCATCGGCAACCTGCCGTTGCGCGAGCGGGGTACCTACCTGATCACCGGCGGCGGCGGCAAACTCGGTCTGCTGATCGCGCACTGGATGGCGGAACAATGCCACGCCAATCTGCTGCTGAGCGGACGCACGTCGGTGCCGTCGGCCAGCCTGCGGCAGTCGATCGAAGCGCTGCGCGCGCTCGGCGCGCGTGTCGAGTACCGCAGCTGCGACATCGCCGATGCGAACGCGGTTGCTGCGCTGGTCGCATCGTTACAGCACGAATTCGGCGCGCTGCACGGCGTGGTGCATTGCGCCGGCGTTTCCAGCGACCGCTCGGTGCTCGATCTGAACGACGACGAATTCGCCGGGCTGCTGGCGCCGAAGCTCGATGGCACGATCCTGCTGGATCGCGCGACCGCCGCCCTGCCGCTGGATTTCTTCGTCGCGTTCTCGTCGGTGTCGGCGCTGATCGGCGATCTCGGTTCCTGCGCCTACGCAGCGGGAAACCGGTTCATGGACAGCTTCGTGTCGTGGCGGGAAACCCTGCGCGCTCAGGGTTTGCGCAACGGCCGCAGTCTTTCCATCGACTGGCCGCTGTGGGCCTCGGGTGGGATGGAGATCACCGGTTCCGACGCTTCGGTGCTCGGATTCTCCGGCATGCAGGCGTTGACCGCAGCGGAAGGCGTCGCCGCGTTCGAGAAGATCCTGCGCAGCGATCACGACTGCGTGCTGGTGTCCGTGGGCGATCCCGAGCGCATCGCGCGGACCTTGCGGCTGCATCCGTCCGCTGCGGAAAGCACCGCCGCGTCCGCGCGACCTGTCGCAGCCGCAGCGCCAAAGCCCACAGCATCGCCCGCGCATGGGCCCGAGCGCACGGCGCAGACACCGGCGACGGCATCCACGGACCTGCAGACGCGCACCGAGCGCCACATCAAGGAGCACATGGCCACCGTCGCCAAGACGCGCGCGGACGCCATCGACAGCCACGCCAGTTTCGAGCAGTGCGGCATGGACTCGGTGCTGATGCTGGAATTGCACACCTTGCTGCGCGCCGAATTCGAAGGCTTGCCGAAAACCGCGCTGTTCGAATACGACACCGCCGAACGGATGGCGCGCTATCTGATCGCACAACACGGCGATGCGCTGCAGCACCGCCTCGGCGGCGTTGCGGCGCCAGCTCCGGCGACAACGCCCGTCACCGCATCGGCGAAACCGGCGGCTGCGGCCATGCGCGTCGATGCGCGACCCGCGCGGAGAGCGTCGATCCCGTCGAAGCGCGCATTCCCGCTGCGCACGGAACGCGCTTCCGTGGCGGACGAAGGCATCGCGATCATCGGTATAGCCGGCGAGTTCCCGTCTTCGCCGGATCTCCAGCAGTACTGGAACCATCTGCGTTCGGGACACGACTGCCTGACCCGCATTCCGGAAGACCGCGGTTTCGCGTCGTCGCTGAATCTCCGCCGTTCGCGTTCGGGCAAACCGATCGCGAACAAGGGCGGTTTCATCGCCGATGTCGATCTGTTCGACCCGCAGCTGTTCCGCATGTCGCATGCCGAAGCGGACAAGGCCGATCCGCAGCTGCGCGTGCTGCTGCGCACGGCCTGGCGCGCGGTCGAGGATGCGGCGTATACGCCGGAGGCGTTGTCGGCTTCGCGCGTCGGCGTGTTCGTCGGTACGATGAACGACGACTTCACGCGCATCGCGGCGGAACTGCAGACGCGCTCGGCCGACTACCTCGGCCCGGGCTCGGTGAGCAGCGAACTGTCCAACCGGCTTTCGTTCCTGATGGACTTCTGCGGACCGAGCCTGACCGTGTCGACCGCGTGTTCGGCATCGTTGACCGCGTTGCATCTGGCGCGGCGGTCGATCCTTTCCGGCGACTGCGAAGTGGCGCTGGTCGGCGGTGTGAATCTCAGTCTGCACAACAGCAAGTACCAGCTCCTGCACGATATGAATGTGCTGTCGCCGGATGGCCAGGAACGCACCTTCGACGAAGCCGCGAACGGACTGGTCCCCAGCGAGGGCGTGGGCATCGCGGTGCTCAAGCCGCTCGACCGCGCGCTCGCGGATGGCGATCATGTCTATGGCGTGATCCGCGCTTCGCGCATCGGGCACTCCGGGACGGGCGCCGGCCAGTTCATGCCCAATCTGCGCGTGATGGAGGAAACCGCCGCCGATTGCATCCGCGATGCGGGCATCGCCGCAGCGGACGTGACCTACATCGAAACCCACGGCACCGGAACGGAACTCGGCGATCCGATCGAGCTCAAGGCGCTGGCCAACGCCTTGCGCCGCACCAGCGATGGCATCGGCTACTGCGCCATCGGCAGCAAGGCCAACATCGGCCATATGGAAGCGGCATCGGGCATGGGTTCGCTGATCAAGGTGCTGCTGAGTATGCGTCACGGCGAAGTCGCGCCGTGCGCCAAACTCAATCGCATCAACAGCAGTTTCGATCATGCCCGCTCACCGTTCCATTTCCCCAGCGAAGCATCGGCATGGCCGCCGGTCGCGGACGGCAAGCGCTACGCCGGCATCAACGCCTTCGGCATGGGCGGCTCGAACGCATTCGTGATCGTCGAATCGCCGCCCTCCGCGCCGGTCGCAACCGACACGACGGACGAGCCCGCGATGATCGTGTTGTCGGCGCGCAGCGCGGATAGTTTGCAGGCCTATGCCCGTTCCTTCTCGGTATTCATGCACCAGCGGATCGGTGCAGGGCTGACGTCCGACGGTTTCGCCGACCTGGCCTACTCCTCGCAGACCGGACGCAGCGCCTATCGTTATCGCATGGCGCTGGTGGCGCAGGCCCCGGCACGGTTGGTCGCTGCGCTCGACGCATATCTGCTCGATCCCGCACGGCCTGTCCAAGGTGTATTCGCAGGCGATACCCAATCGCCGGCCGCTGCGGACATGCTCCGTTTGCTGACCGGCGCTGCTGGCGACGGATTTGTCGAAACGCTGCAGCATTCGCGGCAGTGGGACAAACTCGCCGAGCTGTGGGTGCGCGGCGCTTCCATCGACTGGCGAGAACTGCATCGGGTGGGCGTCCGTCGACGCGTGTCGTTTCCGGGAACGCCCTTCGAGCTCGTCCGCTGCAACCTGCGCAACCGGATCGAGGATGGCGAATCCATCGCGATTCCGGACCAGTCCGATGCGGATGCCGGCATTGTGGACGCGACATTGATTCGCGAAGGCGAATGGCCTGCGGATGGACAGCCCGTCGCCGCAGGCTGGTGTCGGCTGACGGACGTGTCGCCGGTTCCGGACGTGGTCGCCACGGACGACGCGGAAGCGCCGGACGAAGATCTTCGCCGTTACTGGATCGATCACCTGGGCGATGCGGCGGACACCGCGATCGAACTGGGCAAGACCCTGTCGCTGGAGGCGCCCGGGGACTTGTCCGGCAGCGTCGCCGAAGCGGGGCAGGGCGATGTTCACTGCGTCTCCGAAGTGATCGACATCGAACTGGTGAGGATGCTGCAACAGTTCGGCGCGCGTCACGGCATCGCACTGGAAACGCTGGTGTCCGGGGCCTGGGCGGTGCTGCTCAACCGCTATACCAAGGCACGCTGCTCGCAGTTCGGGCTGCTCGGTGCGATGCGCGATCCCGAAGCGGTGTTGCTGCCGGTGCGGATCAGGACTGTCGGCCGCCAGAAGATCCTGGCGTGGCTGTCCGAACTGCAGACGAATCTGCTGCGAAAGCATCGGCAGGCCCTGGCGCCGCTCGAAAGCATCGGCGAATGGGTCGGCCACGATCCGCTGTTCGATACGGTCATCGTCTTCGATGGCGCGCGCCAGGACGACGATCTCGACCGCGTGTTGGCATCGGAGTCGTATGCCTCCCGGCCACGGATGGAGCTGGTTGCGCTGACCGGCCGGGATTCGCTCGAACTGAGTCTGATCTACCGCGCCACGACGCCGGACTACACCAGTGCAGGCATGTTGCTGGAACAGTTCAAGGTGTTGCTGGAAGGCATCGTTTCCAATCCCGACCGGATGCCGTCGGCGCTCGGCATGCGCACCAAGACCGAAAGCCGCGAGCGGTTCTGGAAAACCATGGAAGCGGCGCTCGAATGACTGGACAGGCAACCATGAAAGTGTTCGTCACCGGCGGCAACGGGTTCGTCGGTCTGAACGTGGTCTCCGCGCTGGTGTCGTCCGGGCACGAGGTGGTGGCCATCGTCAGGCCGGGCTCCAACACCACGTATCTCGAACCGCTCGGGGTGAAGATCGTTCGCGGCCATCTGGACGACACCCACGTGCTCGCCGATGCGATGCGCGGCGCCGACGCGGCGATCCACACCGCCGGCAATACGAGCTGCGACTGGCGGGATCTGCCGCAGTTGGAAGCCGTGAACGTGCGCGGCACCCACAACGTGGTGGAGGCCGCTTTGGCTGCGGGCGTGCGCAGGCTGGTGTACACCAGCACCACGTCCACCATCGGCGCATACGACGATGAAACCCGCATCGCCGACGAAACCGTGCCGCTCACCGGATATCGTGCGCGCAGTCCCTATGCGGTGACCAAACGCAAGGCCGAGGAGACCGTGCTCGCGGCCGGCGCCCGCGGCCTGGAAACGGTGATCCTCAATCCCGCCGAAGTCGTCGGCCGCTACGACTACAACCTGCAGTGGGGACGCCTGCTGCTCGCCGCATACCACGATCAGATTCCGTTCAAGCCGCCGGGCGGCGCCAGCTTTTGCGCCGCAGCCGACGTCGGCCGCGCGCACGTGAGCGCGCTGACCCGGGGAACGCCGGGCGAACGCTATCTGCTGGGCGGCGACAACGTGAGGTTCTCGCGCTTCATGGAAGTGGTGGCCGAAGTGCTGGGCAAACGCTTCCGCATTCCGGATCACAACTACCGCTGGCTGTATCTCAAGGCGGTCGCGCAGGAAAAATTCGCCCCGCTGGTGCCCGGAAAACCTGCGGTCGAACCGTATCGGATGCGGGTGATGGGTTGCACCTATTACTACGATTCCGGCAAGGCCGAACGCGAGCTCGGCTACCGGTCCGCACCGATCGCGCAGATGCTCCACGATTGCGCGGAGTGGTACAGGAACAACGGCATCATCGGCTGATGCGTCGCAAAACGCCGGACAAGATCGGAAGACAGACGGATATTTTCAGAGAAGGATTGAAATGGACTCCAGGGATTTGATCGAACTCGAACGCAAGCCCTTCAAGGAAAGGCTCGCCTTCCAGTACGAAACGTACATGAAGCAACAGGAAGCCGGCAGCATGGTCGGTCGCGAGGGCTGCGGTCCGGTCGACCGCCGCATGAAGTACAAGGCGCTGAACAGCGACACGTTCAACGACGTGCTGATCTTCGGATCGAACAGCTATCTGGGCATGTCCAACGATCCTTATGTGAAACGGAAGGTCATCGAAGCCGTGGACCTCTACGGGATCGGCACCGGCGGTTCGCCTGCGTTCTCGGGCTATACCAGGCAGCACCGCGATCTCGAACTGCGGCTCGCGAAGCTGGCCGAGCACGAAGATGCCGTCCTGCTTCCCGGCGGCTACATGGCCAATCTGTGCTGGGTCACCGGGCTGATGAATCGCAACGATGTGATCGTCTACGACAAGAACAGTCATGCCAGCGTCATCAACGCGATCAAGATGGCCGGCGTGCCGTTCTACACCTTCGATCCCGACGACCTCGACGGCCTGGAGCCCATCCTGCAGCGGATCAAGTCCCGGGCCAAGCCCGGAGTGCAGATCTTCGCGACTGTCGAAGGCGTGCGCTCGGTCGACGGCATGATGATCGATCTGAAGACATTCATCGATATCTGCAAGCGCAACGACGTGATCACGATTCTCGACGACGCGCACGGCCTGGGCACGGTGGGGCGCACCGGTCGAGGCACGCTGGAACATCTCGATCTGCTCGGCCAGGTCGACCTCCGCATGTCGACATGCAGCAAGGCGATCGGCGCGCAGGGCGCGTTCGTGTCCGGCAGCAAGGAACACATCTTCCTGCTGCGCCACTTCTCCTATCCGTACGTCTTCACGTCCGCGCTGGCGCAACCGACGATCGCCGCGATCTCGGCGGCGCTGGATCTGATCGAACAGGAACCGCAGCGGGTCGCGAACCTGCACGCCAATGTGCGCTACATGCAGGACCGGCTCGAAGCCGAGGGCATGCGCGTCGTTCGCGGCGTGTCCGGAATCATTCCGGTGTTCTTCGACCAGGACGGCGCGGTGAACAAGCTCAATCGGGAACTCTATCGCCGCGGACTGTTCGCCAACATCATGGAATATCCGATGGTGCCGCCGGGCCTGGAGCGACTGCGGCTGTCGGTGATGTCCACGCATACGCGCGAAGAGATCGATTCCGCGGTGGATCTGATCGCATCGGTCGCCCGCGAGATGGATATTCTCTGAAAATCCGGAAACCGCGCATCGGTTTGGAAGGCATTGCGATCTCCGCTTTCCACGACACACTCCATTCGAAATCAAAAGGTCGAAATGCATGGAAACCAAAGTAAAAGTGTTCGAGGAAGTGCTCATCGCCATCAACGAAATCAAACGTACCGGCTTCACGCCTGATTCGGTGGAGCCCGATTTCTATCTCGGCGGCGACCTGGGCGTCGATTCGAAGGAAATGCTCGAAGTCTGGTACGAGCTGGAACAGCGACTCGGTATCCAGGTCTCCGATGCCGACAAGCGCGACCGCTACATGCTGCAGGATGTCGTCGATGTGGTGCGGGCGCAGCTCGGCGACCGCGCGTTGGCGGTCTGAACGCGAACGCCTGGAAGTCGATGATGAAGATACCGATGCCACCCGATCGCGAGAGCGCTTCGCCGACCGTCGACGGATCACGCGCGTCGGCAGGGCCGCGCACCGTCTTCATGTATTCCGGACAGGGATCGCAGTACTACGGCATGGGACGCGAGCTGTACGCGCGCAATGCCGCATTCCGCGGTGCGATGGACGCCTGCAACGTCATCTATCGCGAGATGGTCGGCCGCGACATGATCGCCGAGCTCTACGACGACGCGAACAAATGGCGGGAGATGACCGACATCATGCTGTCGCATCCTGCGCTGTTCAGCGTCGGCTACGGGCTGACGGTCGCGATGCAGCATGCCGGCGTGCAGCCGGATTGCGTGGTCGGTTACAGCCTCGGCGAATACGCCGCATCGATCGCCGCCGGCACGCTGTCGCACGCGCATGCGATGCAGCTCGTGGTCCGTCAGGCCCGGCTTTTCCAGACCAGTGCGCGCGCGGGCGGCATGCTCAGCGTGCTCGCGCCGACGGAGCATTTCGACAGCCACCCCGACATCTACCAGAACACCGTGATCGCGAGCATCAACTTCGCCGGCAATTTCGTGATCAGCGGCGGACCCGAAGCGCTCGCGGCCACGACGCAGCGGTTGAACGCGGAATCCTGCGTGTCCGTGCGTCTGCCTGTGGACTATCCGTTCCATTCGCCGCTGTTGCAGCCGGTCGAAACCGCGTTCCTCGATCTGTTCGACGGCATTCCGATCGGGTCGCCGACGATTCCGCAATATTCGTCCGTGACCGCCGGGCCGCTGTCGCGCATCGATGCCGCGCACTACTGGAACGTGACCCGCGAACGTGTGGATTTCCACAAGGCGATTGCGGCTGTCGCTGACGAACTGGGGCCATGCCGCTTCGTCGACCTCGGACCCACCGGCACCTTGTCGGGATTCATCAAGCACGGTTTCGGCGATCGGCTGGAGCATGTTGCCTCCATCAACCAGTACGGCCGCAATATCGAAACCATCGGTAACACCGTCGGCAAACTCGCCGCCTGACGCTGCGTGATGTCCGCATCGAAACGTCGTCGCAATACCGGGGTCGCCCAGAACGGGCGCTCCTGAACAAAGGAACGAAGGAACAACGGATGTCGAACGGAAACAATACGGAAGCGACGATTCTCAAGGAAGCAGACACCGCAGAGGCGCAGCCGCCGGTGTCCGTGGGCGGGACATCGCGCGCTGCCGACCGGCGGATGCGGCTCAGCGATGCGCCCGCTCCGCTCGAGTTGCCTGTCGACCGTCCACGCACCGGAACCCGCGACAGCGCAGGCGGAATCGTCGCCGTCGATCTCGATGCCGGACTCGTGGCCCGGCTGGATGCGCTGGGCGCGCGCCACGGCGCCACGCTGCAAGCGACGCTGCTGGCGGGCTGGTGCGCATTGTTGGCGCGGCTTTCGAACCAGACCGACGTGGTGGTCGGCAGTCTCGCGGACAGCGGGACGATGCCGGCGATCGTTTCGCTCGCTTGTGCGGTGCCGCTGCGCATCGATCTGGACGAAGCGCCGACCGTGCCCGAACTGCTGTCGCGCATCCAGCGCGCCATGCAGGATGCGACGCATTGCGCGTCGTCGTTCGACCCGCAGGACGACATGACGTCTTCGATCGAAAATGCGGACACATCCGCGCTCCAGGCGGCCACTTTCCAGGCCAATGCCTTTCAAACGCTGTTGTCGTGGCGGGAAGGCGCGCGGCCCGCGCGCGACGATGCCGTCGCACTCGTCGATCTTGCGCTCGAGATCCATCGATGCGCCGACGGACTTGCCTGCGATCTGGTCTATGCGACCGCGCTCTTCGAGCACGCGACCATCGCGCGATACGCGGGCTACTGGATCCGTCTGCTGCAGGCGATGACCGACGATCCGACGCCCGGGCACGCACCGGTCGCGAGTCTGCCGATCCTCGACGCCGCAGAGCGCGCGCTGGTGCTGGAGCAGTGGAATGCGACCCGGCAGGACGATCCGCAGGATCTGGCCCTGCATGCGCTGTTTGAAGCGCGCGCGGCGCAGACGCCCGACGCGATCGCGCTGCTGGGCGAGGACGCGCCGATGACTTACGGCGCATTGAACGCCCACGCGAACCGTATCGCCCATCGACTGATCGCGCTCGGCGTCGGCCCTGACGCGCACGTCGGCGTTTGCCTGGAACGAGGCAACGACGCGATCGCCTGCCTCATCGCCGTGCTCAAGGCCGGCGGCGCCTACGTACCGATCGATGCGAACCTTCCGCCGGATCGCATCGGCTACATCATCGAAGACTCGGCGCCGAAGGTCGTGCTGACCCGGGCAGCGATCGCGCTTCCACCGACGCGGTCCGCAGCGCAGTCGCCAGCGCGGGTCGATGTCGACACCGATGGTTTCGCCGACGTGCCGGCCGACAACCCGGACCCGGTCGCGCGCGGATTGACGCCGCAACATCTGGCTTATGTCATCTACACATCCGGCTCGACGGGACTCCCCAAAGGCGTTCTGGTCGAACACCGCTCCGCCGTCGCGCGGATCCGGTATGCGATATCGGCCTATTCCCTGACCGCCGCCGACCGCTGCGCCCAGTTCGCATCGCTCAGCTTCGACGCGTCCGTCATGCAGATCTTCTCGACGTTGAGCGTCGGCGCCGCGCTCCTGATGCGTGGACGGAACGTGTGGGGTCCGGGTGAAACCGTCGAACTGATCGCCACGCACGGATTGACCGTCGTCGACCTCCCGCCGATGTATCTGCAGACCCTGCTCGATCCGGCGAACCAGCGCAGAATGACCGATCTCCGCGTGGTCGTCGTCGGTGGCGAAGCGACGCTCGCGGAGTCGCTGCGCGGGCGTGCGTTCGACCATCTGATCATCAACGAGTACGGCCCGACCGAAGCGACGATCACCGCGACCGCGCATGTTGTGCTTTCGCGGCCGGAGATCCCGCCGTCATCGATGTACCTGTCGATCGGGCGCCCCATCGACAACGCCACCGTCCATGTGCTGGACCACTATCTTCAACCCGTCCCTGTCGGCGTCACCGGCGAACTGCATATCGGCGGTGACGGTGTGGCGCGCGGTTATCTGGACCGTCCCGCGCTGACCGGCGAACGTTTCCTGCCGGATCCCTTCAGCGGGAAACCGGGTATGCGCATGTACAAGACCGGCGACCTGGGCCGCTGGCTGCCCGATGGCAGCATCGAATTCCTCGGCCGCAACGATTTCCAGCTGAAGCTCCGCGGCCTTCGCATCGAAGCGGGCGAGATCGAAGCGAAGCTGTGCGAATGCGACGGCATCCGCGAGGCTGTGGTGCTGGTGCGCGAGGATGCGTCCGGCGAAAAACAGCTGGTGGCCTATTACCGGAGCCAGGAGGCGCAGACAGCGGAGTCGCTGCGACAGGCGCTGACAGGCCGCTTGCCCGACTACATGCTGCCGGCCGCATACGTCTGGATGTGCGCATGGCCGCTGACGGCCAATGGCAAGCTCGACCGGCAGAAGTTGCCTGCGCCGGCCGAAAACGCCTACGCGCGCCGCGAGTACGTCGCGGCGCAGGGCGACACCGAGACGGCGCTGGCCGCGCTGTGGGCGCAGATGCTGCGTGTCGAACGCGTCGGACGCAACGACAACTTCTTCGAGCTTGGCGGCCACTCGCTGATCGCGATCGCGATGATCGAACGTTTGCGGACGCTGGGCATCGGTGCCGATGTCAGACACCTGTACCTGGCGTCGGATCTGAAGCAATTCGCGGAGTCCCTGCGCGATACCCGGGACGAACCGCAGGCGCCGCCGAATCGCATTCCTGCGGGCGCCCGCAGGATCGAACCGCAGATGCTTCCGCTGGTTTCGCTCGACCAGGCGCAGATCGACATGCTCGTCTCGCAGGTCGAAGGCGGCGCGTCGAACATCCAGGATATCTACGGCCTGTCTTCCATGCAGGAAGGCATGCTTTTCCACAGCCGTCTGGACCACCAAGACGATATCTACTGGGTCACCGATCTGGTCAGTCTGCCGAACCAGGCGCGTCTGGCCGGATTTCTTTCGGCGATGCGGCAGGTCAGCGTTCGCCACGACATCATGCGTACCGCATTTTTCTGGGACAACCTTCCGGAGCCGGTACAGCTCGTACTGCGCGATGTCGAGTTCATCCACGAAGCCTTCGACCCGGATCCTGAAGCCGGCCCGGTCAGACAGCAGTTGCTCGCGACCTTCAACGCCACCCAATGCAATATCGATCTTTCGCGCGCGCCGCTGTTCCGTTCGCGCTCCGCCTACGATCCCGACTCCGGCCGCTTCCTGCTGGCCATCGGATCGCATCACCTGTTGATGGACCACGCTTCGCTGGATCTGATCCTGGAAGAAGCGGCGCTGATCGAACAGGGTCGCGCATCCGAATTGCCCAAAGCGGTCCCGTTCCGCGACTACATCTGGCGCTCGAAACAGCAATCGGACGAGGCGGCGGATCGCGCGTTCTTCACCGGCATGCTCGCGGACATCGAACAGCCGACGACGCCTTTCGGTCTGGTCGCGATGAACCGCGACGGCAGCGATTTCGTCGAACACCGCGCGACCCTGCCGCAGGCGCTGTCGGATCGATTGAGAGCGCATGCGCGCACGCACGGCGTGAGCGTGGCGTCGATCATGCATCTGGCCTGGGCGATGATGCTGTCGCGCGCGACCAATCTGGATCGCGTCGTGTTCGGCACCGTGCTGTTCGGGCGCATGGACGGCGGACATGGCGCGGACCGGGCGCTCGGTCTGTATATCAACACGCTGCCGATCCGGGTCGATCTGGATGCCGGCATCGGCGCGGGCGAGGCGGTCCGGAACACCCATCGCGCGGTGGCCGAATTGCTTCGTCACGAACACGCATCGCTGGCCGTCGCGCAGCGCTGCAGCGGCGTCCCGGCGAGCGTGCCGCTGTTCACATCGCTGTTCAATTACCTCTACGCCGCCGATGCGTCGCTGTCGGAGACCGACGTGCGGGTGGAGGACGTCGAAGGCGGCGAGCGCACCAATTATCCGCTCTCGATTTCGGCGATCGATTCCGGCGTCGGCTTCCGTTTCATCGTGCAGGTCATGCGCGAAGTCGGCGCGGAACGCATTTACGATTACCTGCGCACCGCACTGGAACAACTCGACGCAGCGCTGCAGCGCGACCCTTCGATGCCGATCCGCGCGCTCGACGTGATGCCGGACAACGAACGCATCCGGCTGCTGAAGACCTGGAACGACACCGCCAGAGACTATCCGCACGATCGATGCGTACACCACGTGTTCGAATCGCAGGTCGCGCGCGCGCCGGACGCCATCGCGTTGATCGACAATGACGGCATCCTGACCTACGCGGAACTGAATGTTCGCGCCAATCGCGTCGCGCATCGTCTGATCGCACACGGCGTGCAGTCCGACGATCGCGTCGCGATCTGCATGGAACGCAGCGCCGGCATGGTGGTCGGCATCCTGGGAATCCTGAAGGCGGGCGCCGGCTACGTGCCGATCGACCAGGGTTATCCGTCCGAACGGATCGCCTATCTGCTCGAGGATTCCGCACCGGCCGCGATCCTGACCACGGCGGCGCTGCGCAACGCGGAATGGCTGGCGGCCACCGGGGCGCCGATCCTCGATATCGAAACCGCTGCTTCCGACGGCGTAGAGGCAAATCCCGATCTCGGCACCGTAACCCCGCGCAGCCTCGCCTACGTGATCTACACCTCGGGTTCGACCGGCGAACCGAAAGGCGTGCAGGTCGAGCACCGCAATATCCTGCGTCTGGCGGTGAACAACCATTACGCGCCGATCGGCGCGACCGATTGCGTCGCGCATTGCTCCAATCCCGCATTCGACGCCTCGACCTGGGAACTCTGGGCGCCGCTGTTGAACGGCGCGCGCGTCCGCGTGATCGCGCAGGACACGGTGCTGGATCCGGTCGCGCTCAACCGCGCACTGATCGATGGCGGAGTGACCGCCCTGTGGCTGACCGTCGGTCTGTTCAACGAATATCTGGACGCGCTGGCGCCGGCGTTCGCGGGACTGGAACATCTCCTGATCGGCGGCGACGCGCTGGATCCGCGCAAAGTCGCGCAGGCGCTGGCCAATCCATCGCGACCGAAACGGCTGGTCAACGGCTACGGCCCGACCGAAACCACGACCTTCGCGATCACCCATGAGATCGTCTCCGTTGCCGGAAATCCGCGTTCGATTCCCCTCGGCACGCCGATCGCGAACACCACGATCCATCTGCTCGACGCGCAGGGTCGCCCGGTGCCCGCCGGCGTGGCCGGCGAGATCCACATCGGCGGCGACGGCGTCGCGCGCGGCTATCTGAACCGGCCTGGATTGACCGCCGAGCGCTTCCTGCGCGATCCGTTCTCCGATGCCCGCGATGCACGCATGTACCGCACCGGTGATCTCGGCCGCTGGCTGCCGGACGGCACCATCGAATTCCTGGGACGCAACGATTTCCAGGTCAAGATCCGCGGCTTCCGCATCGAACTGGGCGAAATCGAAGCGCGGTTGATCGCCTGCGAGGGCGTGCGCGATGCGGTGGTGCTGGCGCGCGAGGACGCGCCCGGCGACAAGCGCCTGGTGGCCTATTGGATCGCTGATGCCGCCACCGCCGCCGCAGAGGTCGCGGACGACGCACCGGATGCCGCCGCGCTGCGCGCGCGATTGCACGAACGGTTGCCGGATTACATGGTGCCTTCGGCATTCGTGCGGGTCGAAGCATGGCCGCTGACCGCGAACGGTAAGCTGGATCGCAACGCCCTGCCTGCGCCAGACGCCGACGCCTATGCAAGCCGCGCCTATGCCGCGCCGGAAGGCGCGATGGAAGACGCGGTCGCCTCGATCTGGCGCGAACTGCTGCCGGTCGAACGCATCGGCCGCCACGACAATTTCTTCGAACTCGGCGGCCATTCGCTGCTGGCGGTACAGATGGCGTCGCGCGTGCGCAGGACGCTCGGCGTCGAACTGCCGCTGCGCGTGATGTTCGAAGCGCCCACGCTGGCGCAATTGGCGGCGCGCGTCTCGGCTGCGGAACGCTCGGATCTCACCGCGATTCCAACCGCACGGCGCAGCGCGTACATGCCGCTGTCGCTGGCCCAGCAGCGGTTGTGGTTCCTGACCCGGATCAACGGCGCCAGCGCCGCGTATCACGTCTTCGGCGCCTATCGCCTGCACGGCGCGCTCGATCGTGCCGCGCTCGAACGCGCGCTGCAGCGCGTGGTCGATCGCCACGAGTCGCTGCGCACCCGTTTCCTGCTGGTGGAAGGGCAGCCGATGCAGACGATCGCGGAGCGTGCATCGCTCGACGTGTCGTTCGCCGATCTGCGCGGAACGGATGCGCGCGCGCTCGACAACGCGGACGCGCGGACTGCGTTCTTCGAACGCGCATTCGATCTGGGCACGGAATTCCCGCTGCGCGTGCGCCTGCTGCAGTTGCAGGACGACCTGCACGAGCTGCAGCTCCTGATCCATCACATCGCCTCCGACGGCTGGTCGGTGGGCGTGCTGCTCGACGAGGTCGGACGCAGCTACGCAGCGGATGTCGATGGCACGCCGGACCCGCTGCCGCCACTGACGGTGCAGTACTGCGATTACGCGCAGTGGCAACGGCAATGGCTGGCCGATGGCCAGCTGGAACGCCAGAGCGCGTACTGGCGGAAGACTCTTGCGGATGCGCCGGTGCTGCTGGAGCTGCCCACCGACAGACCGAGACCGCAGCATCAGAGCTACGCCGGCGGACTGCTGCCGGTGCGCATCGACGCGACCCTGGCGTCGCAGCTGAAAGCGTTGGGCCAGCGTCATGGCGCGACGCTCTACATGACGCTGCTCGCGAGCTGGGCCGCCGTGTTGAGCCGGCTGTCGAACCAGAATGACGTGGTGATCGGGTCGCCGGTGGCCGGTCGCGGTCGCACCGAGATCGAACCGCTGATCGGTTTCTTCGTGAACACGCTGGCGCTGCGCATCGATCTGCAGGACCAGCCGACCGTCGAAACGCTGCTGTCCGGAACCCGGCAGCAGGTGCTCGAAGCGCAGGCCCATCAGGATCTGCCTTTCGATCAGGTGGTCGAAGCGGTGAAACCCGCGCGCAGCACCGCGCATGCGCCGATCTTCCAGACCGTATTCGCATGGCAGAACCAGCAGACGACGCTGGATCTGCGCGGATTGCGTGTGGAAACGGTGGATGCCGACCTGGCCACCACCGAGTTCGACCTGACCCTGAGTCTGGAGGACACCGGCGAAGCGATCGTCGGCGAGCTGCACTACGCGACCGATCTGTTCGATCGCGGGACGGCGGCGCGCTTCGCGGACTGCTGGCAGCGATTGCTGCGCGGCATGGCGGACTGCGCAGAGACGCCGATCGCGACGCTGCCGCTGCTCGACGACGCGGAGCGCCAGCGCCTGCTGGTGGAATGGAATGCCACCGCCCGGGAGTATCCGCGCGACGTTTGCCTGCACCATTTGTTCGACGCGCAGGTCGCGCGCGCGGCCGACGCGGTCGCCCTCGTCTGTGGCGACGTCGAAATCACCTATGCCGCACTGCAGGTGCAGGCAGAACACCTCGCCGGGCGCCTGCGCGCGCATGGCGTGCGCGTCGGCTGCCGGGTCGCGATCTGCGCGGAACGCAACGTGGCGACGGTTGCTGCGGTGCTTGCAGCGCTGAAGGCCGGTGCGGCGTACGTGCCTCTCGATCCCGCCTATCCGCCCGACCGTCTGGCCTACCAGCTCGGCGATGCGCAGGTCACGCTGCTGCTGGTCGACGCCACCGGCCGCGATGCGCTGCGTGCCGTGCTGGACACCGACGCGGCGCCGCCTGTGCTGCGGCTCGACGATGCCACTGCCGCCAGCGAAACGCCGTCCGCGGAAAGTCACGCCGCAGCCGCAGGCGAAACGATGCCGTGCGCCGACGACATCGCCTACATCATCTACACCTCCGGTTCGACCGGCCTGCCCAAGGGCACGATGGTCCCGCACCGCTGCGCGACCAACATGGCCTTTGCGCATCGCGACCTGATGACGATCGATGCGGACAGCCGCGTCCTGCAGTTCGCGTCGTTCGCGTTCGACGTCTGCGTCGCCGAAATCTTCTCTGCGTTCGCCTCCGGCGCAGCCCTCGTGCTGCCGATGCCGGGCCGCTCGCTGTATGGCGACGGCTTGATTCCGCACCTGCGCGAATTCTCGGTCAGCCATGCGCTGATGCCGCCCGCGCTGCTCAGCGCGCTGCCGCTGGAGGAGATTCCTGCAACGCTGCAGACCGTGGTGCTCGGCGGCGAAGTACCGGACAGCGGATTGATCGACCGCTTGCTGGCCTCGCGCCGGGTGATCAACGCCTACGGCCCGACCGAAGCGACGGTCTGCGCGACGATGCACGCGTGGACCTCCGGCGCCGATGCGCGGGTGATCGGAACGCCGCTGCCCAATGTGCGCATCCACATCCTCGATGCGCACCGGCAATTGGTGCCGACGGGCGTGATCGGCGAAATCCACGTCGGCGGCGCGGGCGTGGCCGATGGCTACTGGAACCGCCCCGAACTCACCGCGGAACGGTTCATCCGCGATCCCTTCGCGGACGATGCCGGGGCGCGGATGTACGCGACCGGCGACCTCGGCCGATGGCGACCCGATGGCAGCATCGAATTCCTCGGCCGCAACGATTTCCAGGTCAAGGTCCGTGGCTTCCGCATCGAGCTGGGCGAGATCGAAGCGCAATTGGTCGCCTTCCCCGGCGTGCGTGAAGCGGTCGTCGTGGCGCGTGCGGACCGCACCGACGAAACCCGGCTGGTCGCCTACGTGCTGGCTGCGGACGCGTTCGACACCGCGTCGCTGCGCGCAGGACTGTCGAAAGTCCTGCCCGAATACATGCTGCCATCCGCATTCGTGCGTCTGGACGCGTTTCCGCTGACCCCCAACGGCAAGATCGACCGCAAGGCTCTGCCCGCACCGGATACGGACGCATACGCGGGTCGTCCGTACGAAGCGCCGCAGGGCGGCATGGAGGACACGGTCGCCGGCCTCTGGCGGCAACTGCTGGGCATCGACCGCATCGGCCGCCACGACAATTTCTTCGAGCTCGGCGGACATTCGCTGATCGCGGTGACGATGATCGAACGGATGCGCAAGCTCGGACTGCGGACGGATGTCCGCGCCCTGTTCACCGCGCAGACGCTGATGGATTTCGCTGCGGGTCTCGACGAGGCGCCGCGCGACGCGCAGGCGCCCGCGAACCTGATCCCGGCGGATGCCCGACGTATCGAGCCCGCGATGCTGCCGCTGGTGTCGATGACCCAGGCGCAGATCGATACCGCCGCCGCGCAGATCGAAGGCGGTGCCCCGAACATCCAGGATCTCTATCCGCTGTCGTCGCTGCAGGAAGGCATGCTGTTCCAGCGTTTGCTGACCGAGACGGGAGATCCCTACCACGCGACCGCGATCCTCGGTTTCGACGACCGCGACAGCGTCGACGGCTTCGTCGCGACGCTGCAGCAGGTGATCGATCGCCACGATGTGCTGCGCACCGCATTCGTCTGGAACGGGCTGGACCAGCCGGTGCAGGTGGTGCTGCGCAAGGCCGCGTTCGAGTGCGAAGCGCTGTCGCTGGATCCCAAGGATGGACCGGTCCGCCAGCAGCTTTCGTCGCGCTACTCGCCCGCGTCGTTCCGGATGGATCTCACCCGCGCACCGCTGTTCCGTGGCGGCTTCGCCTTCGACCCGGCATCGGATCGCTGGCTGCTGTGCGTCGTTTTCCATCACATGCTCATGGACCACACCAGTCTGGAAGTGGTGGTGCAGGAAGCGACGCTCATCGGGCAAGGCCGCGCGGCGGAACTGCCGAAACCCGCGCCGTACCGCAATTACATCTGGCAGGCGAAGACGAACGCCGATCCGTCTGCGCACCAGGCGTTCTTCGCCGGCATGCTCGGCGGCATCGATCAACCGACGACGCCGTTCGGCCTGACCACGATGGTCGAAGAAGTCGTGAGCTTCGACGAGCATGCGCGCGCATTGCCGACCGCCATGTCGCTGCAGCTGCGGCAGCGTGCGCGCGAACTCGGCGTGGGCACGGCCGCGATCATGCACCTCGCCTGGGCGATGGTGGTGTCGCGGGCGACCGGCATGGATCGCGTGGTTTTCGGCACGGTGCTGTTCGGACGCATGGACGGCGGCGAGGACGCCGATCGCGCGCTCGGCCTGTTCATCAACAGTCTGCCGATCCGGATCGATCTGGACGATCTCGGTATCGCCGAAGCGATCCGGCGCAGCCAGACCGCGCTGGCGGACCTGTTGCCGCACGAACACGCATCGCTCGCCACCGCGCAGCGCTGCAGCGGCGTGCCGGCCTCCAGCCCGCTGTTCACATCGCTGATCAATTACCGCTACAGCTCCGGCCCGGCGGCATCCGGCGAACAGAGTCTGATCGATGCGGTCGAGAGCGGCGATCGCACCAACTATCCGCTCGCCGTCGCCGTCGACGATTTCGGCACCGATTTCGAGATCGCCGTGCAGGTGCTGCCGTCGGTCGGCGCGGCCCGCGTCTGCGATTATCTGCAGACCGCGCTGTCCGGGATTCTCGCCGCGCTCGCCGCCGATACGCAGACGCCGGTGGCTGCAATCGAAGTCATGCCTGCGGCGGAGTACGAACGCATCGTCCACGCCTGGAACGACACCGTCCGCGACTTCCCGCTCGATCGCTGCGCGCACGAGCTGCTCGCCGAACAGGTCGCGCGCAGGCCCGAGGCCATCGCCGTGGTCTACGGCGAGGATCGCCTGTCCTACGGCGAACTCAACGCCCGCGCCAATCGCCTCGCGCATCGCCTGCGCGCCTCCGGCGTGGGTCCCGGCACTCTGGTCGCGGTCGCGCTGGTGCGTGGCGTCGACATGGTCGCGACCCTGCTGGGCGTACTCAAAGCCGGCGCCGCCTACGTGCCGATGGCGCCGGATGCACCGGCGGATCGCGTCGTCTTCATGCTATCCGACGCCAAACCGCAGCTGCTGCTGGCGAACCGCGCGGCGCAGTTGCCCGAATCCATCGATGTCCCGGTGATGATTCTGGAAGACCTGCAGCCCGAACTCGACCAGCAGCCCGACACCAACCCGGTCGTCGACGGCATGACCTCGGCGCAGCTGATCTATGTGATCTACACCTCCGGCACGACCGGCACGCCCAAGGGCATCGCGGTCACCCACCGCAATCTGGTCAATTTCGTGCACTGGTGCGCCGACATGATTGCGCCGGGCGATTCGATGACCCAGTTCGCGCCGTACACCTTCGATGCGTCCGCAGGCGAAATCTTCGCCTGCCTGCTCGCCGGCGGCGAACTGCACGTGCTCGACGACGCGACCATCCAGAATCCGCAGCGTCTGCAGACTTATCTCATCGAACATCGGATCCGCTTCGCCGCGTTCCCGCCGTCGTATCTGCAATACATGGATCCGTCGCTGGTGTCGGACGACTTCCAGCTGCTGACCGCCGGTTCCGCACCGACCCCCGAACTGGTCAGGCGCTGGGCCGAGCGCGGTCACTATCTCAACGGCTACGGCCCGACCGAGACCACGATCCTCTCGACCACAACCCGCCTGAGCGCCGACGAAGAGACGATTTCCATCGGCCGTCCGATCGCGAACACGCGCGTTTATCTGCTCGACGAGCGCAGACGGCCGGTGCCGATCGGCGCGGCGGGCGAAATCTGGATCGGCGGCGAAGGCGTGACGCCCGGCTATCTGCACCGCCCCGAGCTGACCGCCGAATGTTTCCTCGACGACCACTTCAGCGGCGAACCCGGCGCGCGGATGTACAAGACCGGCGACCTGGGCCGCTGGTTGCCCGATGGCAGCATCGAATTCCTCGGCCGCAACGATTTCCAGGTGAAGATCCGCGGCTTCCGCATCGAACTGGGCGAAATCGAATCGCGGCTCTGCGCGTTCGAGGACGTACGCGAGGCGGTGGTGCTGGCGCGCGAGGATGGACGCGGCGAAAAACAGCTGGTCGCCTACTATCTCGCCGCAAGCGTCCATGACGCCTCGCTGCTGCGTCCGCATCTGGCGCAGACGATGCCCGACTACATGGTGCCCGCCGCCTTCGTGCGGATGGACGCCTGGCCGCTGACGGTCAACGGCAAGATCGACCGCAAAGCGCTGCCTGCCCCCGAAGACGACGCGTACGCGCGCCGCGCGTTCGAACCACCACAAACCGCGGCGGAGCGCGCGCTGGCGGCGATCTGGAGCGATCTTCTGGGCGTCGAACAGGTCGGTCGCCACGATCATTTCTTCGAACTCGGCGGGCACTCGCTGCTCGCCGTGCAGCTGGTGTCGCGGGTGCGCCAGTCGCTGGATGTGGAGCTGCCGCTGCGCGCCCTGTTTGAAGCGCCGGTGCTGTGCGATCTCGCCGCGCGCGCCGGTAGCGCCGAAGCCGCGCATCTGTCGGCGATTCCGGTCGTCGAGCGCACGCCATATCTGCCGCTGTCGCTCGCGCAGCAGCGGCTGTGGTTCCTGACCCGGATCGAAGGCCCCAGCGCCGCGTATCACATGGGCGGCGCGGTGCGCATGACCGGTACGCTCGACCGGTCGGCGCTCGAACGCGCGCTGCAGCGCATCGTGCAGCGCCATGAAGCCCTGCGCACCCGGTTCGTGGTGATCGGCGGGCAGCCGATGCAGTCCATCGCGGCCAAAGCGGACTTCGCGCTGTCGTACCGGGACCTTTCCGATCGGGACGACGCGGAAGCGGTCAGCCGTGCGCTGGGCGCCGAATCGTTCGCGCACCCGTTCGATCTCGGCATCGACCTGCCGCTGCGCGTACTGCTGGTGCGCCTGCGCGAGAACGAACACTGCGTCTATCTGGTGATGCACCATATCGCCTCGGACGGCTGGTCGATCGGCGTACTGCTGCGCGAATTGAATACGCTGTACGCGGCCTTCCTCGATGGCGAACCGGATCCTTTGCGGCCGCTGGCGATCCAGTACGCCGATTACGCCGCCTGGCAGCAGCAATGGTTGAACCGGGAGCAATCGGCGCAGCAGATCGCCTTCTGGAAGAAGACCCTCGCCGGCGCACCGACCCTGTCGACCCTGCCGACCGACCGGCTTCGTCCGAGCGAACCGGATTCGGCCGGCGACATTCTCGAACGGCAGCTCGATGCCGAACTCGTGCAGCGTCTGCGGGCGCTCGGTCAGCGCCATGGCGCGACCCTGTACATGATTTTCCTGGCCGCCTGGGCGGCGCTGCTGGGCCGTCTGTCGAACCAGGACGATGTGGTCATCGGCTCGCCGGTGGCGGGCCGCAACCGCGCCGAAGTCGAGCCGCTGATCGGGTTCTTCGTCAACACGCTCGCATTGCGCATCGATCTGTCCGACGACCCGGATGTCGCCGGACTGTTGGACAGGACGCGGCATCAGGTGCTGGAAGCGCAGGCGCACCAGGACCTGCCGTTCGATCAGGTCGTCGAAGCGGTCAGGCCCGCGCGCAGCACCGCGCACACGCCGATCTTCCAGACCATGCTCACCCTGAACAACCAGGACATGGGCAACCGCGGAATGTCGGGGTTGGAGATCTCGCCTGCGGATCTCGATGTCAGCGTGTCCCAGTTCGAGATTTCGCTCGACCTCACCGAAAGCGGCGACGACATTTCCGGAATGCTCACTTATGCGAGCGGGCTGTACGACAGGTCGACCGCCGAGCGCTACTTCGATTACTGGGTGCGCCTGCTGGACGGGTTGGCGGATGCCGACCGTACAGATGCTGACCGAACGGGCGACGACCGTTCCGAAGCCTCGTACCTGCCGGTTTCCCGCCTGCCCATTCTCGATCAGGACGAACGCGATCTCGTGCTGAAGCGCTGGAACGCGACGCAGTGCGACTATCCCCACGATCTGTGCATGCATCAGCCGTTCGAGCGATGCGCGATGCAGACCCCGGATGCGATCGCGCTGCTCGGCGAGGGCCCCACGATCACGTACGGCGAATTGAATGCGCGCGCCAATCGCATGGCCCATCGCCTGATCGCGCTCGGCGTCGGGCCGGACGATCGCGTCGCCATGTGCGTCGAGCGCGGATCCGAAGCGCTCGTCTGCCTGATCGCGATCCTGAAAGCCGGCGGCGCCTACGTGCCGATCGACACCAATCTGCCGCCCGACCGGATCGGCTACATCATCGAGGACTGCGCGCCCAAGGCGTTCGTGGCGACTGCGGACATCATCGCGGCCGTGCAGGAACGTCTGCGCGGACCGGTCGTTCCCATCCGCATCGACCAGGACGATCTGTCCACGGAATCGGACCGCAATCCCGACCGGGCGGGCGCCGGGCTCACGCCCCGGAACCTCGCGTACGTGATCTACACGTCGGGTTCGACCGGCATGCCCAAAGGCGTGCTGATCGAACACGGCCAGGCGGTCGCCAGGAACCAGTACGCGATCAACGCCTACTCGCTTACCGCGAAAGACCGCTGCGGACAATTCGCGTCGCTGGGCTTCGATGCGTCGGTGATGCAGCTGTTCTCGACGCTCAGCGTCGGCGCCTCGTTGTTGATGCGCGGCCCGGACGTCTGGAGCCCGGAAGCACTGGTCGACGCGATCTCCAGGTATCGGGTGACGGTGGCCGAAGTGCCTCCGGTGTATCTGCCGACGCTGCTCGAACCGTCTTCGCAGGCGAAAATCCCGGCGATGCGGACCCTGATCGTCGGCGGCGACGCGACCCAATCGGAGTTGCTCCGGGGATGCGATTTCGGCCATGCCATCATCAACGAATACGGGCCCACGGAAACCACCATCACCTCGACCTCGCTCGTCGTTCGATCGGGCGCGGATGTTTCGCCGTTGACGGCGTATCTGTCGATCGGCCGACCGATCGAAAACACCACGATCTACATCCTCGACCGACACCTGCAGCCGGTGCCGGTCGGCGTCTCGGGCGAAATCCATATCGGCGGCCTGGGCGTCTCGCGCGGCTATCTCAATCGCCCGGAGCTGACCCGGGAACGGTTCGTCGAAGATCCTTTCAGCGATGCGCCCGGCGCACGGATGTACAAGAGCGGAGACCTCGGCCGATGGCTGCCTGATGGTTGCATCGACTACATCGGCCGCAACGATTTCCAGGTGAAGATCCGCGGGTTCCGGATCGAACTCGGAGAAATCGAAGCGAAGCTGTGCGAGTGCGCCCATGTCCGCGAAGCGGTGGTGCTTGCGCGCGAAGATACGCCCGGCGAAAAACGCCTGGTGGCGTACTGCCTGATGGATGGCCCGCTGGATGCGGTCGCGATCCGCACAAGACTTTCGGACAGCTTGCCCGCCTACATGGTGCCTGCCGCATTCGTGCGGATCGACGAATGGCCATTGAACGCCAGCGGAAAGATCGACCGCAAAGCGCTTCCGGATCCGCAACAGGATGCCTTCGTGCGCAGTTCGTACGACGCGCCGATCGACCGGACCGAGCGGATCATCGCATCGGTCTGGCAAGCGCTGCTGGCGGTCGACAATGTCGGTCGCAACGACCGGTTCTTCGATCTCGGCGGTCATTCGATGCTGCTTCTGCGCATGATCTCCGAGCTTTCGGAACGCGGCATCGGGGTCACGATCCAGGATGTCTACAGACACGGAACCGTGCAGGCAATCGCTGCCGCTGCAGCGACGGCCACGCCGGATCCGGAGGCCTGGCTGACCGGCAGAGCGTGGCGACACGCATCCGCCAGAATCTCGGGCGAGCGGATATTGTGGATCGCGCCAGCGGCGGAGTCAGAGCTTGCGGCATGCAGGCGGATGCTCGCGCGCTGCGATCGCGAACTGCGTCCGGACCGCGTCCTCGTGGTCGATGATCCGCATAGCGCCCGCGATTCGGCACCGGCGACTCTCGAACCCGGAGTGAGCGATATCGAGCAGCGGATCGCCGGGCTGCAGACCGTACTTTCCGAAAGGCGCAAGGCCATCGACGACGCATCGATCGTCGAATCCATCGCCTTCGGCGCCATGCACACGGAAATGCTGAAATGGGGGAGCCGCGACAATCTGCATGTCGTGGCACTGCCGGGATGGTGGTCGGTCGACGCCTTGCGTTCCGCATACGCGCAACTCGTGACCAGCCAGAGCATGCTTCGCACCGAAGCGGATGTGGGCGCCGGACAACTGCACGTCCTGGACGCCGGCGCGTTCCGCGCGGAACACGTGCCTTGCATGGATCTGCGTGGACTCCCCACTGCGGATGCCGATACCGCAATCGACCGCGCGCTGGCGATCCTGCGGGACGCCAAGGCCGAGACCCGACTCGCCCACGTCGCCGCCATCGTCTCGCGCAGCGACACCGATCATTTCCTGGCGCTGCATGGCGACCATCTGATCTGGGATGGCAGATCCTTCGATGCGATCGGCGAAACGATGCTGGAATTGATGTCCGGTTCCGGGGCTTCGACACCATGCGCCTACCGGGCATTCGTCGAAGACGGAAAAGCATCCCACGAAGCGGGATTGCTCGACCGCTTCGCGTCCGAATTCGATGCGACCGGGCTCGCCGATACGATGCGCGCGACCGTCGAGGCGCTCGAAGCGGTCTCCGATCTGCCGCTGCGGGTCATCGCCGCCGGATTCCCGATCGCCAGCGATGGCGATGCGGCGGAACAGGCGTTCTCGATCTTCCGTCGGCTCGTCTCGTCGGTCATCGGGCTCGACGCCTTCGGTATGGTCCTGACCCATCACGGACGCCAACTCGGCGAACGCAATTACTTCGGGCAGGTGGGATTGTTCCTGGACATGGTGCCGGCGCGCGTGGATGCGGACACGACGTTCGATGCGCTGTTGCAGCGGGTTCATTCGCTGCATCGCAGCGGTCTCCGCTACGTCGACTGGGAACGTTCCGGAGACAGCAGGGTATCGGACACGCTGCCGTCATTCAGCAATGAAATTTCGTTCAACTGGCAGCCGGCGATCGTATCGGAACTCGAAATCGAGGCCGCCGGAATGGATGGCTTGCTGGACAAGCTCAAGAGTACTGGCATCATCTGCGAGTTCTTCGTAGGTGAAGATCGTATGGATATGGTATTCGCATACAGAGGAAGTCATGAAGGAAACGAAGGCGTGACCGCTATCATCGAATCCGCGTCCGGCGTGCTCGCAACCCCGGATCCCCCCACGGCAACCGCAACGGACAGCAACCCGCACGATGTTGCGCCGCACCACGAACTTGCGGTGCATCACGAACTTGCGATCGTGGTCGACAATGTGCGCAAGCGCTACGACCAGGCGGACGTCGTCAAAGGCATCAGCTTCACCGTGCCCAAGGGCAGTTGCTTCGGCATTCTCGGCCCCAACGGGGCGGGCAAGACCTCGCTGCTGGGCATGATCGAAGGCATCGTGCCGATCACATCCGGTCAGATCTCGGTCATGGGCATGGATGTCGAAACGCAGATCCGGAAGATCCAGCCGAAGTTCGGCGTGCAGTTGCAGTCGAGCAATTATTTTCCGTTCCTGACGGTCTCGGAGCTGATCACTTTCTATTCGGAACTGCGCGCAGCCGCCAGCGGCAAAGGCAAGCTCGCACCGGCCACGCAGTTGCTCGAGCGCCTCGATCTGAGCGACAAGATGAACTTCAAGGTGGAAGAGCTTTCCGGCGGGCAGAAACAGCGGCTTTCGCTGGTGCTCGCACTGCTCGCTGATCCTGAGATCATCTTTCTCGACGAACCCACCGCCGCGCTGGATCCGCACAGCCGACGCTATACGTGGGAATTCATCGAAGAACTGAAAAAGGACCGCAAGCACACGATCGTGCTCACCACGCATTACATGGAAGAAGCGGAGCGCCTGTGCGACGAGATCATGATCATGAACCAGGGCGAGATCGTCGGGCAGGGTAATCCTTCGTCGATGATCGCCGAGATGAATGCGACCCAGCAGCTCCGGGTCAGGCTCGGTTCCGCAGCGGCGGGAGAAGGCTTCGTTCGTGATCTCGATCGCAGGTATCGGGCGAGTTGGGATGCATTCAGCGATTCGCTGCTGATCACCACCGATGATGTCGCCAATGCGCTGCGCGAGACCCTGTCCCTGGCGGAATCCCGGCATGTGAGCATCGAAAGCATCCAGGTGGACCGGCTGAGTCTGGAAGACGTGTTTCTGAACAAGACAGGGAAGGATCGCAAACAATGAAAAAGGCATGGGTGTTTTTCAAGCTGCGCATCATGCAGATGAAGTACGACAAGACGGGCCTTTTCTTCTCGTATGTCTTCCCGATCCTGCTGCTGCTCGGCATCGGCTATCCGCTGGAGATGACCAGCGATCAGGAAATCGAGGTTTCTTACCTGCCGGCCGAGCTCGATTCGGCCACGAAGCACGCCATCGACATCGTCTCCAAACACGACCTGATCGAGTTCGTCGCATTTCCAGGCACGCGCGCCGAAGCGGAAAAGAGCCTGAAGGACAACGAGATCCAGCACCTGCTGACGGTTCCGCCCGCGCCTTCCGCAGCGGGCGGAGGATTCGAGGTCACGAGCAATTCGCTGGAGGAAAACCGGGTCGCCGCGCTTGCGTTGACCGGCATCATGAGCAGCGCCGACATCGCTGATGATGCGCGGCTTGCCGGACTGCGGCTCCGCACCGTCGAGGTCAGCAATCGGTCGTCCTACATCGCCGTTCTGTTGCCCGGTGTGATCGCGATGACGCTGCTGGTGATCGGATTGAGCGGATTCGGCGGCGTGCTGATCGAGGAGGAAGCGCTCGGCCTGTATCGGAACCTCAAGACCATCGATGCGTCGCCGCTGCCGTTCTTCGCCGGGCTCTTCATGTCGCGCATGCTCGTCGCCTACAGCGTGGCCATCGGCATGTTCCTGATCAGCGTACTGGTGCTTGATGTGCCTTCGCAGATCAATTATCCGCTGCTGCTCCTTGTAGTGACCTTGGGATGTTCGTGCTTTCTCGCACTGGGACTGGTGATCTTCCTGTTCAGCAAGACGGTGATGGCGTTCAACGGGATCGTCAGCGTCATCCAGCTTCCGCTGGTGCTGCTGGGCGGGGTGTTCTTCTCGATCACGATGTTTCCCGGCTGGTTGAGGGTCATCGCCGAGTATTCGCCGATGGCGCCGTTCACATCCGCCCTGCGCGATCTGATGTTCGGCGGCGTCGGCTTCCACAATGCGTCGGTGCTGTTGCCGGCATTGATCACGATGAGTGTCTGGCTGGCAGTGTCCCTGCTGTTCTCCAGATGGCGGTTCCGTTGGTGACCACCGTCCCACGGCGCATGCCGGACACTACAGGAGATACTGCGTTCATGACGACGATGTTTTCAATGTACGCGTCCGTCGGCACCGGTCGGACATCGCTCGATGACGGTGGCGCACCCGCGTCGATCCGTCACGCGCGGCGAATCACTTCCCTGGTGGCGCCATGACGACACGGATGTGGCTATCGGGCGCCTTTCTGCTCGGCCTCGGCCTGACCGCCGGATTGATGATCGGCGCGAGAGGTGAAATACCGCCTGTGCCTGCGGCTCAGAAAGCGCAGGCGCTGCTGACCGTCAGCGTGGTCAACCCAGAACGCAAGGCGATCGACGACTCCATTCGCGTCGTCGGTCGGACCCGCAGTCGCGACGAAGTCATGGCGATTCCCGAATTGACCGGCTTGCGCGTGCTCCGGATCGAAGCCGAAGTGGGCGATGTCGTCCGCGCCGGACAGACTTTGGCCGTGCTCGATGGCAGGAGCCAGGATATCGAGCGGGACGGATTGCGGTCGGAGTTCGAGCGCACGCGCGGCGAATACGAGCGCGCGCGGACGCTGGTCGCATCGCAACTGGTCAGCCGCGAGTTCTTCAAGCAGAAGCAGTCCGCTTACGAACAGGCACGCGCCGATTACGACAGCGCCAGACTCGACGTGCAGAGAACGCGGGTGGTCGCTCCTGCTGCCGGACTCGTCTATCGTCGGACCGCGACCATCGGCGGACTCACGGACGGCAGCGTCGCACTGTTCGAGATCGCGAAGGACGGTCTGGTCGAAATGGAAGCCCGCGTTCCCGAGGCGATGGTTGGACGATTGAAACCGGGGATGCCCGTCAGCGTCGATGTGACCGGTCGATCCGGCGCCATCGCTGGCGAAATCCGCCTGGTGTCCCCGAACGTCGACAGTCTCAGTCGTGCTGCCGATGTGCGGATCCGGCTGCATGACGCGAGCGGGCTGCAGGTCGGCGCGTTCGCCGAGGCGAAGATCGATGTGGCGAAGGTGGAAGGTTGGGTGATCCCGCGCTCCGCGTTGCAGCAGGACAGCATCGGTACCTACCTCTGGCGTGTCGATGACAAAGGCGTCGTTTCGCGCCTGCCGGTCACGCCGACCATCCAGACCGCCGAGTCGGTGATCGTCGCCGAATCGCTGGGCGGGGCCAGCATCGTCGCGAAAGCGGGCCCTTTCCTGCGTGAAAACGACCGCGTGCGGGTCGCCAAACCCCGGATATGACCGATCGCCGCATCCGTTTTTTTCCGGCGGCGCCGCTACGACGCGCCGCGGATACATGACGGCGCGTCGACCGGACATTCTCATCGGATAGAGAACTTTCAATGGCTTTCAGTTTTTCAACATGGTCGATCCGCAATCCGGTACCGCCCATCCTGCTGTTCGCCATGCTCACACTGGTGGGCCTCGTGTCGTTTGCGTTGATGCCGATCACCGCGATGCCGACCGTCGTCACCTCGGATGTAAACGTTCTGATCTACCAGCCCGGTGCCACGCCGAGCGAACTGGAGATGGAAACCACCCGCAAAGTGGAAGATGCGGTCGCTTCGCTGCCCGGGGTGCGCAAGGTCGTGTCGACCGTGACCGAAGGGCAGTCGCTGACCGCGATCGAGTTCGACCTGGAAGTCGGCATCGATCGTGCGATGAACGATGTCCGCAATGCCGTGGCATCGATCCGCCAGAATCTGCCGGCGACCGTGCGCGAGCCCATCGTGCAGCGCGCCGACGACAGTGGCCGCCCCGTCGGCATCTACATCGTCGAAGCACCGGAGATGCCGGTCGCGGAACTGAGCTGGTTCGTCGACGACACGGTCGCCCGCGAACTGATGTCGATCAAGGGCGTCTCCAGGGTCGTGCGCAGCGGCGGAAGCGATCAGGAAATCGCGATCGTGCTCGATCCCGCACGCCTCGCTTCGCTGGGCATCACCGCTGCCGATATCAGCCGTCAGTTGTCCGAGGCCAACACCAACTACCCCGGCGGAAGGCTGACCCTCGAAGGGACCGAGTACGCGCTGCGGACGGTCGGCAGAGCGGAAACGCTCGACGCGCTCGCGCAGACGCGCATCGCAGTGGGCGGCGATCGCGAGATCACGTTGTCCGACCTGGGCACGGTATCGCTCGGTGAATCCGAAGCACGCACCATCAGCCGCATCGATGGCCGTCCGGTGATTTCGTTTTCGGTGTTCAAGGAGCAGGCGTTCAGCGAAGTCGATATCTCGAAAGCGGTGATGGAGAAGCTCGATTCGCTCGCCGAAGCGCATCAGGCGAAGTTCCGCATCGGCTACACCGAGATCGATTTCGTCATGGCATCGTACCGTTCGACGATCTTCAATTTCATCGAAGGCGCGATCCTCACCGTGCTGGTGGTATTCCTGTTTCTGCGCGACTGGCGCACCACCGCGATCGCCGCGATCACGATCCCGCTGTCGATCATTCCCACCTTCATGATCATGCATTGGCTGGGTTTCACCATCAATTTCGTCAGCCTGCTCTCGATCACGCTGGTGATCGGTGTACTGGTGGACGACGCCATCGTCGAGATCGAGAACATCCACCGGCACATGCGGCAAGGCAAGACGCCAATGCAGGCATCGATCGATGCCGCCGAGGAAATCGGCCTGTCGGTGATCGCCACGACCCTGGTGATCTGCGCCGTCTTCGTGCCGGTCAGCTTCATGGGCGGGCTGCCCGGACTGTTCTTCAAACAGTTCGGGCTGACCGTGGCCGTGGCGGCGTTCTTCTCGCTGGTGGTCGCACGCACGATCACGCCGATGCTGGCTTCGCGATGGCTGCGCAAGCCGCTGCACGCGCACAGCAGCGATGGCCCCATCGTCGCGCGCTACCTGAAGACCGTCGAATGGACGCTCAGGCATCGCCTCAAGACCATGGCTGTTGCGCTGGCCTGCGTCGTCGCATCCTTCGCGCTGATCCCGCTTCTCCCCACCGGATTCATGCCTTACGAAGACTATTCCCTGGCCAGCGTGACGATGGAAGTCCCGCGCGGCAATACCATCGAACAGACCGATGCGGCCGCACAGAAGCTGGCGACGATTCTGCGCAAGCGTCCGGAAGTGGAATATGTCGTGAGCACCGTCGGCGAAACCAACGGCGCCATCAATCAGGCGCGGATCTACGTCAAGCTCGTACCACCGCGTGAACGCGCATTGAGCGAGCGCGAGTTCAGCGCTCTGATGTACGACGAAGTCGCATCGCTACCGGATATCCGCGTGAATTTCGACAGTTTCTCTGGCGAAAAGGACGTATCGATCGCGCTGGTCGGCGACGACCCCGTCGCGCTGTCGCGGGCGGCCGATGCCCTGAAGCGCGACATGCGCGGCATGGAAGGACTGACCAGCGTCGACAGCAGCGAGGGGCAGATGCAGCCGGAGGTCGTGATCACGATGGATCCGGTGAAGGCTGCCGAGTTCGGAATCACGACCCAGCAGGTGGGCGAGGCGATCAGCGTCTCGACCATCGGCGACGACATTCCCAGACTCTCGAAATTCAACCATCTCAATCGCGAGATCCCGGTCCGCGTCCGGCTTCCGCGCGAATACGACGCCGATCTGGGCGTGCTGCAGAATCTCGAGTTGCGGACCGCGAACGGCGGCAGTGTCCCGCTGTCGTCCGTGGCCAGACTCGGTTACGGCAAAGGCCCTGCCACCATCGAGCGCTACGAACGTCAGCGCCGGATCAATATCGAGGCCAACCTCGATGGCATCGCACTGGGAACCGCTCTGGATCAGATCGACGCGTTGCCTTCCATGAAACACCTGCCGGCCACCGTCCGCGTATTGAACACCGGCGATGCGGAGTTCATGGCGGAACTGATGATGAGCTTTCTCAAGGCGCTCGGTGCGGGCCTGTTGATGGTCTACGCCATCCAGGTACTGCTGTACAAGGATTGGTTGCAACCGCTGGCGCGGATGATGGCGCTGCCGCTGTCCGTCGGCGGTGCGTTCCTGCTGCTTTTCGTCACCGGCATGGAGCTGAGCATGCCGGCCATGCTCGGCATGCTGATGCTGATGGGCATCGCCGACAAGAATTCGATCCTTCTGGTCGACGCCATGCTCGAACAGATCCGGGACGGCGTACCGCGCCACACCGCGATCTCGAACGCCTGCCGCGCTCGCGCACGGCCCATCGTCATGACCTCGGTCGCGATGATCGCAGGCATGCTGCCGTTCGCGCTGGGCATTTCATTGGACTCGGCGTTTCGCGCACCGATGGCGATCGCAGTCATCGGCGGATTGCTGTCGTCCACCGCGCTCAGCCTGATTTTCGTGCCGGTGCTTTTCAGCTATGTCCACGACCTGGAACTGTGGATCGCCGGCAAACTCCATCAGCGGTCGAGGAGCGCCACTGTCGGGCTGGGTTGATCTGGATCCAGGCAAGATCGGCAAAGATCAACCCCGCATCCCGTCGATGCGTAGTCACGCGGATGCATCGGCGGCGTTTCGCGATACGACACTTTCGATCCAGCGTTCCTGTTCGTCGGATTGCCTGAATGCGTCGCTCATCATCGCCATGTTCTCGGCAATGCGCGGATCCTCAAGGCAGGCTTCGAGAGCCTTGTGCAGTTGCCCGACACTGACACGTCCAGCATCGACACGCTGTCCAAGACCATGGCGTACGACGCGTGCGGCGTTGCTTGGCTGGTCGAAGCTGCATGGTGCAACGACCATCGGCACCCGGAACCAGATGCACTCTTTCACGGTGCCCAGGCCGCCGTTGGTGATCATCGCGCTCGCACGTTCCAACAGATCGAGCTGCGGCAGGAACGGAAACGCCATGACGTTTTCGGACGGAACGCCGACGGATTCGACGGTTCTGCCTTTGCCCAGCGCCACCACGAAAAACAACGTGGGGTTGCTCGCCGCGATTTCAAAGACCTTTCGCAGGAACCGTGCCGGTGTGTTGCCGTATTCCGAAGAACGCGTGCCGAGCGAAACAAGCACGAGCTTGCGACCGGCACGGCGTTGCTCGTATTCCTCCCAGGGAAACGGCCAATCCTTGCGCTCAAGATCGATGCAAGGTCCGGCGTAGACCCTGCCAAGCCGTGTCTCCGGAAAATCGAAAGCGGCCGGACAAAGTACGACTTCGCCATCCGCCCATCGCCATCCGTATTCCCAGAGACTGCGCTTGAGGCCCGCACGACGGGCGCTTTCTCTCACACGCAGCTTGACCATTTTCAGCAGGGTTTTCGGTGGCCGCGGAATTCCGATGTACAGCGCGTTCAACCAGAACAGACGCACGGTCTGCGGTAGCGCCTGCGCCCAGGCGAGTTTGATCCTGATGGCTCCGAAGACGCCCCCTTGCCCGGGGATGGCGCCGCTGTAGCTGGGGGTCGCGCTCGTGCCGCGCGCGCCGCTGAGTTCCGTGAGATACACCTGATAGGGAATGCCCGATGCGGCAATCAGCGGAACCATGAAGCTGAAAAGGCCATCCACAAGCACACGATCGATTCCGTACTCGCGGAGCATGCCCGCAAACTCGTTGTCTGCGACTCCTTGCAGCAGCTCCCATCGTCCACGCAGCGAGATGCGCCGCAAATGTCCGCGTATCTCGCGCAGAGCACCGAATGCGCCTCCATCGGTGACCGCATCAGGATCGATCATCCCCTTGATGAGTTCGTCTGCGTACAAGGTCACGTACTCAAAACCCTGGCTGCGAACCCGGTCTTCGAAGTCGATCGGTCCAAAATACGTGACCCGATGACCGAGTGCGATCAGTCGCTTGGTCAACTGGAATGTGGGAACGTAACCGCCATGTTCGGGCAGGCAAAAAAACGCGATGTGCATAAGATCCCTTTTTCGTTACATCCGCCCTGACCGCAGACAGCATAAACAGAAGTGTTGAACCCGGAAAGATACGCCAGCCACGCGCTGGATTGTGCGGGTCCGGCTTCAATGGACAGGTCCGCTGGCGCGCGTGCCGCGATTCACAGGGGCTTCGTGTCGGCGCTCAGCCTCGGATGTGATCAGGGTGCGATCCGGTACAGCGCATAGTCGCGATCACGATACAACTGTGGAAACAGCAGCGGCGCAGCACCACTTTCGCGGACGACATGGGTTGCGCCGTATCTGCGTGCGATCGCGGCGATCTCGTCGGTCGAAATGCGATGGTAATCGCGGTTCAAACGCTCAAGCATCCCGGGATGATCCCGCGGGTCCACAGTTGTCGGCAATTTGAAGACATGGTGCATGTATTCGGCCCACTGCATTTGGAATGCAGCGTCGAAGGAGCCCTCGCTTCCGTCCTTCCAGGAACCGATGATGCGGCGTCGCCCGAAATAGCGGAAAGAGGCGACTGGCTCGAAAAGGTACGGCGATATCATGACGACCGCATCGGCCGGCAGGTGTGCGTCCGCCCAACGCATCATCGGATAGCCGGCAAGACGCGTGCCGTCGTAGCCCCAGTGCGAGGAGGAATCGGCAGCCTTGATTCCGACAAACGCCGTACTTACGACAATCAGCGTCGACAGGCCCAGGGTCACCGCGAGCGGCGGTGCAGGACGAGGCGCCGGCGTGGCGGTATCGTCGGGCTTCGTCGATCGCATTGCGATAATCAAGAGCACGCCTGCGAACATGATGGCGAGGACCGCATACGACGCGCGCGTGAAGTGCAGATCGGCCGGAAGACCGGTGATGTCGTTGAGATAGACGATCGCCGAGTTGAAGATATAGGTCAGCGCGGGCAGCAAGGCGGCCACGCCGAACAATTTCGATCGACGGAAACACGCGTAGACGGACCAGACCACCGACAGGAGTGCGAGATAGTCGAGCATCCGCCCCGCCTGAAACAGATGCAGTTGGATCGTTTGCGGCGAGCGCAGAAGATTGTTGCCGACCGCTCCGATCGCGAACAGCAA
This sequence comes from uncultured Xanthomonas sp., assembly GCA_964523435.1. GTDB lineage: Bacteria > Pseudomonadota > Gammaproteobacteria > Xanthomonadales > Xanthomonadaceae > Lysobacter_I. The sequence continues at coordinate 28,564 of CAZGBA010000003.1, read as the reverse complement.
CCAGACTCCGACGAGAAAACCGGCGAGCATCCGACCCGTACTCTTCCACGGCGAGCACAGGATCGCCATCAGCACAGCCAGCGTGCCCCAAAGCGCCTGCATGACCACGGCGAAGGGGTTGTCGAAATGGTGGAAGGGATACTGCAGTTTGACCGCATCGATCCACGCTGCGGGCGCGGGAGTGGGAATGTCCGAACCGCCGGCCGCGACGATCATGATCAGCACCGGCGAAGCAGCCAGCAGGAACACGACCGGTCCCAGCCCCAGCGCGCGCAACTGCTCGCGGCCGCAGAAGGCGCACGCCACCCAGACCAGCATTGCGGTATGCGCCGCAGTCGTTGCATGGAACAGGAACACCAGGCCGGTCAGGGCGAAGGCCAGGAGCGTTCGGCCACGCACGCACAGCGCGAGTGCGATCAACAGCGGCCCGAGACTCATGACCCGGGGAAGGAAGAGCGGATCGAAATTGTTGACTCCGCCTGCGACGGCGCGCGGTATCAGCGCGGCGATGGCAAGCACCAGCAAGAAGATCCAGTTCGCGCCAGCGCCCGGCCACAGGCTGCGTCCCAGCATTCGCAGCCCGAACAGCATCATGAACGTTGAGAGCAGATAGGCGCCGAAATACACCGCCTCGATCGGCACGGCGCTCGACAGCCAGGCCATCAGCGGAAAGAACATCGAAGGATGCTTCGAGGCCATCGCCAACATCGGATCGCCGGGCAGGAATCCGGGATCGCGGATCCGCTCGATAAAGGCGAGATGGATCGCATGGTCGTCCACGCCGAAGCTGTAGCCCCAGAGCAGGACGAAAAGCGCGGTCATGGCGGCGACGATCGAGAACTCGCTGGCCAGAGCCGCGCCACGGCCCGGCCCAACATGTCCCACGACTGGCCGGGCATCGGCCGTTACAGCTGTCTCGATCATCGTCAACCCCATCCATTGGCTACGATCCGACATGGTCGGACGTGGAACGGACGCCTGACACCCATCACCCAGCGACTGCGGTTGGTGCGGGTTCTGCGCCTCGATCCAGACTTTCCGGGACTCCTAGCCGACCTGACAGCTCGATACCCTGAACGATTTCCACTCTAGCGGCAAAGCCCAGACCCGACAACAACGAGGACGCACCCGCTCGGCAATGGGCGTTGGCGTCCTGTAACGCAATGAATTGTGTTCCGGGTGCGTTTCGTTTCCAGACAAGGCGAGAGGACGATTCTTAGCAGAGCTGCAGCGACGAGCAACGGCGTCGGCAACGAGAGAACCCGGTCTTGCGCTCACCGGCACGGATCCAGTGGTGCCTGCTGGATGGAGGGCGATTCCATTACGGCCGCCCATTCCCCCTGTTCACGTTCCTTTCTCGGCCAAGGGAGACCGGTAGAGCCCGTCTTGCGAGATGCGGAGCCTGCGACTGAATAGCGCGCAGAAGAGCGTGACCTTCGGGCCTCCCTCGGCAACGGCTTTTGCCCCAGCCTTGCCCAAATGCGGCGGTGGAACGTCAAGCCAAAGCCGGTGCTCTCAAGACCTTGATTTTCTTGATGGCCTGATTGCGTCAGGAAGCTGACATGGTGGTGTGTCACTGATAGCTGCCCTGCCACAGCGGACACTGTTGACGTCACTCGACATTTTTCATGGTTGTTTCAGAGTTCGTTCCATGAACAGAACGCTGGGAACCTTTTTGGGGTTTAGCACTCCAACCGACCGACTGCTAAGATCGAGACCTATGAACCAGATCACTGCCAGCACTGCCCTGATCCCGAACAGCCTGCCGATCCCGAGTGCACTGGGTTCGCTCGAAGCGTATGTCGGCGCGGTCCACCAGATTCCGGTGCTCTCCGCCGAGGACGAGCAGGCGCTCGCCCGTCGCTTCCACGATCAGAACGATCTCGACGCCGCACGCGGGCTGGTGCTCTCGCATCTGCGTTTCGTCGTGCATGTCGCCCGCGGCTACAACGGCTACGGCCTGCAGCTGGCCGACCTGATCCAGGAAGGCAACATCGGCCTGATGAAGGCCGTGAAGCGCTTCGATCCGGACGTCGGCGTGCGCCTGGTGTCGTTCGCGGTGCACTGGATCCGCGCCGAGATGCACGAGTTCATCATCAAGAACTGGCGCATCGTCAAGGTCGCGACCACCAAGGCCCAGCGCAAACTGTTCTTCAACCTGCGCCGCAGCAAGACCCGTCTGGGCTGGCTCAACGCCGAAGAAGTGCGTGCGGTGGCCAAGGACCTCAACGTCTCCGAGCGCGAAGTGCTGGAGATGGAATCGCGGCTCTCCGGTCGCGATATCGGCTTCGATGCACCGGACGATGCCGACGAGGATCATGGCCCGCCCGCGCCGGTCGCCTATCTGATGGCCGAGGGCCAGGATCCGGCGCAGACCTACGAAAGCGCAGACAGCGAATCGGATCAACTCGATCTGCTGCGCGAAGGTCTGGCCAAGCTCGACGCCCGCTCGCGCGATATCGTGAAACGCCGCTGGCTCGACGACGCCAGCAAGGTGACGCTGCAGGAGCTTGCCGACGAGTATGGTGTTTCCGCCGAGCGCATCCGCCAGATCGAGGCCAATGCGCTGAAGAAGATGAAGGCGCTGTTCGCGGCCTGAGACGCATCGTCAACACTGTGGACACGAACGGCCCGGGCAACCGGGCCGTTTTCTTTGTTCGGGAACGAACCGGCGGATGATCCTGTTTTGCGGCTTTTTCTGCTTCCTGCAAAGCACGGCAAGCGCAGCGCCCCCCGCATACGTTCGGCTCCGCGCACCGGCCGAAAGCGTCGTCCCCCTTTGACCCAAACGACGCTCCGGCATCCATGTCCATTCAATCAGGAAGAACGCCATGATCTTGAAGCGAACCCATTCCATCGCCGCATCCGCGCTGCTGCTCGTCGGCGGCGTTTTCGGGCATGCCGAAGTCGCGCATGCCGGCAATGTCTCCACCGCGCAGCTCAGCTGCTATGTCGATACCTACGCATACGACTATCCCGACATCGGCGAGTGCCATGGCGTATGGACCCCTGGCACCGCCAGCAACCCGAGTCAGGCCGTGTTCCAGGTCGTCGGACTGACCGCTGGCAGCTACACCTTCTACTGGACCGATCTGAGCACCGGCAGGTGGATGTCTGCGCCTCCAGCAACATCAGCTGTCTACGTTCGATCCGGGTCGGCCGCAGCAAGAGCATGCGTGTCACCGTGATCGACAACCAGACCGGAGCCAGCAAGACGGTGGCCGCGACCGCTTACTTCGAGGACGGTTGGAACTGATTGCAGCGGATATCCGCGGAATCAACGACGGCCCGAGTAACCGGGCCGTTCGCGTCATGGACATGGCGATGCCGCTGCGACTACGCTTGAACGTCTGCAACGAGGAGGAACGCCATGGACGACCGGATGCGCATTGCGCTGTTGATCGACGCTGACAATGCGCCCTCTGCGAAGATCGATATGGTGCTGGCCGAGCTGGCCCGGCACGGTATCGCCAACGTGCGTCGCGCGTACGGCAACTGGAAGAGCCCGACTTTGCAGAAATGGGAGCAAGCATTGCATCCCAACGCGATCCAGCCGATCCAGCAATTCGCCTACAGCACAGGCAAGAACGCCTCGGACATGGCGATGGTGGTCGACGCGATGGACCTACTGTACAGCGGCCGATTCGACGCTTTCGCGATCGTCTCCAGCGATGCCGACTTCACGCCGCTGGCGATGCGGCTGCGCCAGCAGGACATGCGCGTGTTCGGCTTCGGCGAGAAGAAAACCCCGGAACCCTTTGTCAACGCCTGTTCGACGTTTCTCTACATCGACGAACAGGCCCCCGCCGCCGCAGTCGCGGGTGAAACCACCGATACCGCCGAAACCTCGGAACGGGTGCCTCCGATGCCCACCGCGAAGCTCCGCCAGGACACCGCGCTGGTAAAGCTGCTGCGCGGCGCGGTGGAAGCGGAGAAGGAGGACGACGGCTGGGCGAATCTCTCGGCGGTCGGCACCAACATCCGCAACCGCGGGCCGTTCGATGCGCGCAATTACGGTTACGGGAAACTCAGCGGCCTCATCGAGGCGACAGGTCTGTTCGAGATCCGGCGCGGCGGAGATAAGCACCCGTCCGTCCGCGCCAAGCCGAAGGCAACGAAAGCCAAAGCCTGATACTGCAAGATCCGGATATCGTCATCGCACACATCGCGCCACGATGCGTGCTCCCGACGCCGGAGCACCTTCATGTCTTTCCAGATCCACGCACTGCCCGCCGACACCTTCGCGCCGCTGTTCGCATTGCTGGATGAGCAATTGCGCGCCCGCGATATCCGCAGCGTCGTCGCCGACGGCCGTCCGGTGTATCCCTGCCGGGTCAGTCTGCAGGATGCGAACGAGGGCGAACGTCTGTTGCTGTTGCCCTACGATCATCATCGCGTGGACACGCCGTATCGCGCGTCCGGTCCGGTGTACGTGCGTGAGGCGGCGACACAAGCGCTGCCGGCGATCGATGAAGTGCCGGCGCTGCTGCGCACGCGACTGCTGTCGCTGCGCGCTTACGATCCATGCGGGATGATGGTGTGGGCCGATGTGATACCGGGCACCGAAGTCGAAACCGCCATCGCGGCGCTGTTCGCGATCAAACGCAGCGCGTATCTCCATATCCACTACGCGAAACCCGGCTGTTACGCCTGTCGCGTCGAGCGCACGTGATCCGTATCCATTCCGCTACTGCGCGCGGTCTTTGCCGAGAATGATCCGCGCGCTGCGCTGATAGCTCCAGTAGGCCTGCGCCCAGTCGATCAGCACGACCATGCGGTTGCGGAAGCCGATCAGGAAGAACACATGCGCGGCCAGCCAGAACCACCAGGCGAGCAGTCCGGACAGCCGCAGGCCATGCACATCGACCACCGCCGCCATGCGACCGATGGTGGCGAGGTTGCCGAAATCGCGATAACGGAACGATGGTGCCGTACGGCCCTGCAAACGTGCGCGGATCGCATGCGCGACGTGGCGACCCATCTGTTTCGCGGCGGGAGCGACGCCCGGTACCGGCTTGCCTTCGTGCTGTATCGACGCGAGATCGCCGGCGACGAAAATCTCGGGATGCCCCGGCACGCTGAGATCGGGCATGACAAGGACGCGACCGGCGCGATCCAACGTCACGCCGAGATCGCGCGCCAGCGGCGATGCCGCTACGCCCGCCGCCCACAGCACGGTGCGTGCGGCGATCGGCGTATCGCCGAGCAGCACGCCGTCACTGTCGATCCGCGCGACCGGCACGCCGGTGTGGATCTCCACACCCAGATGCTCCAGCTGCTTGCGCGCCTTCACCGACAGCGATTCCGGAAAGCTCGACAGGACCCGCGGGCCGGCTTCCAGCAGCAGCACGCGCGCCTTGCGGGGATCGGCGCGACGGAATTCGCCGAGCAGCGTGTGCCGCGCGATTTCGGCGAGCGTGCCGGCGAGTTCGACGCCGGTCGGTCCGCCGCCGACGATCGCGAACGTCAACCATGCCGCACGCTTTGCTTCATCGTCTTCGGCCTCGGCGCGCTCGAACGCGGTCAGAATGCGGCGGCGGATCTCCAGCGCATCGTCCAGCGTCTTCAAACCGGGCGCGTGCAGCGCCCAGTCGTCGTGGCCGAAATACGCATGCGTGGCACCGCTGGCCAGCAGCAGATGATCGTAGTCGAGCATGCGACCGTCGCCGAGTCGCACGCGCTGCTCATCGGGCGCGATGTTCGCGACTTCGCCGAGCAGCACGGTGACGTTCTTCTGTCTGCGCAGGATGTGCCGTAGCGGTGCGGCGATGTTCGGCGCCGACAAGCCGGCGGTCGCGACCTGATACAGCAGCGGCTGGAACAGATGATGGTTGCCGCGATCGAGCAGGGTGATGCGGACAGGCGCCCTGGCCAGTGCGCGCGCCGCCCACAGCCCGGCGAAACCGCCGCCGACGATGACGATGTGCGGTGTTCCGGTCATGGCGAAGATCTCAATGCTGTCGTCGCAACGACGGGCAACGTCGGCGGCGGCATGATCGGTTGCGCACCCACAGCGCGCGGCGCGCGTCCGAGCAGAAGCGGCAGCCGGTTTTCTCGCGGGACGTTGTCGCGCTGCAACAGTTCCCAGTGTCCGTACGAAAACGGCGTGACGTGGAACAGATCGCAAACATGGGCGGCGATGCGCGCGATCGCGTCGGGAATCGCGATGCGCACAGCCGGACGCGACGTGTGCAGCGCGCGCATCGCCGCGAGGTGTTCGGCGAGCGTGCGCGCATGCAGACCACCGAGGTCGTGCTCGCGGACGACCGCTCCGCGCGGCGATGCCAGGTCGTCCAGCGCAAGATTGATGATGACTTCACCCAGATCACGCACATCCAGCACCGCGATCCGTCCGCTGGCGGCGGGCGGCAACGGGTGCACCGGCCATCGCGCGACGCGGCGGATCCAGCGCGCACCGAAACCGCCTTCGCCGTCGAGCAGCGACGGCCGCACGATATGCCAATCGGCATCGCTGTTTCTCAGCGCGGCTTCGCCATCGCGCTTTGAACGCAGAAAGCCGCTACGGACATCGTGATCGAGACCGAGCGCGGAGACATGGATCAATCGCAGACCGCGCGCCGCACAGGCCTGCGCGAGCGCGGCGGGTGCCTGGTGATGCACGCGACGATAGGTTTCGCGCCCGCGTTCGCGCAGGATGCCGACGCAGTTCACCACTGCGGAACAGTCGCGCAGCGCATCGCCCCAGGATTCGGGGTCGAGCAGGCGGTCGAGGTGGACTTCGCGATGGACCCATGCGGGATGTTCGTGCGATCGCCGCTGCGGATGACGGGTGCCGACGATGACCGGTTGGCCACGGGCAACGAGCGCTTCGACCACATGCCGGCCGATGAAGCCGGCGCCGCCGAGCACCAGAACGGGTGCCGGAACCGGCCCCGGGAGATCGCCATCGAGAGCGCCCATGCGCCTCTCCTTGAGGTTTGACTGTCTTGTCAGTTATTTCTGTCTTGACAGAAATATATGATGAAACCAGACTTCCCGCAAGCCCGAAACGATGGCATCGTCATGTCCGCACAACCCGCTTCCGATCCGCTGTCGCCGCTGTGCCGCCGCTTCGTCCTGCACTGGGGCGAAATGGGCTCGCGCTGGGGCGTGAACCGCACCGTGGCGCAGATCCATGCGCTGCTGTTCTACATGGGCCGGCCGATGCACGCCGAGGAGATCACCGAGATCCTGGCGGTCGCGCGCTCCAATGTCAGCACCAGCCTGCGCGATCTGGTCAATCTGAATCTGGTGCGTAGCGTGCATCTGCACGCCGATCGTCGCGATCATTTCGAGACCTCGAAGGATGTGTGGGCGCTGTTCCGCACCGTTATCCGTGAGCGCAAGGCGCGCGAGTTCGATCCGACCGTCGCCGTGCTGAAAGAACTGGCCGCCGACGAAGCATTCGCGAACGAACCCGCCGACGCGCGCGCCAGGATGAAGGAAACACTGGCGCTGATGAATGCGCTGTCGGGATGGGGCGACGACATGCTGCGGCTGGAGCCGACGACGCTGATGAAGCTGATGAAGCTCGGCGGAAAGATCCAGAAGTTGCTTGGCAATGCCTGACCGCGCGGAACCCGGGCCCGATCAGTACAGATCCACCGGATCCACATCCAGCGACCACCGCGCCTTGCGCGCTTCGGGCGAGGCGTAAACGGCCGGCAGCGCAGCTTCGAGTGCGGCGTGCAGTTCGCGGCGCTGCGGCGACGACAGCAACAGCTGCGCACGATGCATACCGGCCCGGCGCGGCATCGGCGCCGGCACCGGTCCGTCGAGCTGCACGCCTGCGTCGGGAGTCGTCTGCGTACCACGCCGGCTCTTCGTTTGCGCGTAGGGCAGCAGCAGCGCCTTCGCGGCGTGCAGAAACTGGATCGGTGCGTCGGCGTGCGGCGCTTCGGCCCGCAGCAGGGCGATGTGCGCGAACGGCGGGAAACCGGCGGCTTCGCGCTGCATGAGTTCGCTGTCGGCGAAGGTGTGATAACCGCCGTGGATCAGCGTCTGGAGCAGCGGATGCTCGGGATGGTGCGTCTGCAGCAGCACCTCGCCGCGCTTGTCGGCGCGACCGGCGCGGCCGGCGACCTGGATCAGCAGCTGCGCGAGCTTTTCGCCAGCGCGGAAATCGGCGGAGAACAGGCCTTCATCGATGCCGACCACCGCGACCAGGGTGAGATTGGGCAGGTCGTGGCCTTTCGCCAGCATCTGCGTGCCGACGAGGATCCCGGGGCGTTCGCCGAATTCGACGAAAAGTTTTTCGAGCGCGTCCCTGCGCCGGGTGCTGGCGCTGTCGATGCGCAGCACGGGCACATCGGCGAATTTTTCCGCGAGCAGTTCCTCCAGCCGCTCGGTGCCGACGCCCTGCGGCTGCAGCGCGAGACTGGCGCAGTCGGGGCAGGCTGGTGGTGGCGTCTGTCGCGCGCCGCAGTGATGGCACTGCAACCGTCGACCGCCGCCATGCACGGTCATCGGCGATGCGCGCAGCGGCGTGCTGCAGCGTTTGCACTGTGCGCTCCAGCCGCAGTCGTGACAGAGCAGCACCGGTGCGTAGCCGCGGCGGTTCTTGAACACCAGAACCTGACCACCGGCGTCGAGTGCGGCGCGCATCGCCTTGAGCAAGTCCGACGACAGACCGGCATCGAGCGGGCGCTTGCGCACGTCGATCACCCGCACCGCCGGTGGCTGCGCATCGCCCGCGCGCTTGCGCAGGCGCAGATGCGAGTAGCGACCGGCCTGCGCGTTGTGCAGCGTTTCCAGTGACGGTGTGGCGCTGCCGAGGATCACCGGCACGTCCAACGCCTTGCCGCGCACCAGCGCGAAATCGCGGGCGTGATAGCGGATGCCGTCCTGTTGTTTGTAACTGCCGTCGTGCTCCTCGTCGATCACGATCAAGCCGGCCTCGGGCAGCGGCGTGAACACCGCCGAGCGGGTGCCGACGATCACCCGCGCTTCGCCGCGCCAGGCGGCGGCCCAGACCCGGGCGCGTTCGTTGTCAGTCAGCCCGGAGTGCAGGGCATGGATCGGCACGCCGAGCCGTTTCCGGAACCTTGCCAGCGCCTGTGGGGTCAGGCCGATCTCCGGCACCAGTACCAGCGCCTGCCGGCCGCGTGCGAGGCAATCGGCGATCGCCTGCAGATAGACCTCGGTCTTGCCGCTGCCGGTGACGCCATCCAGCAGCGCGGCCGCGAAGCCCGAACATCCGCGCAGCGCGGCCAGCGCCTCGGCCTGTTCGCCGTTGAGCATCGGCCCCGGCTGCGGGGTCGGCGCCCACTGCGAGGCGGGCACCGCCACGCGTTCGGCCAGATCGCGCTTGGACAGGGCGCGGGCAGCCGTCCGCCAATCCTCGACTTCGGCATCGAGAAGCGCTTCGTCCAGCGCGGCCGTCTGCAGCCGGTCCGCCAACTGCCTCGGTCGGCCGCGCAGACGCGCAAGCGCGGTCGCGCCGGCTTCGGTGAGGCGCCAAGCCCACGCGTGGGTCTCGGGGAGCGGCTCGCCGCGACGCAGGGCGCTGGGCAGCGCGGTGGCCAGCACCTCGCCCAGCGGCGCGTGGGTATAGCGCGCCAGCCAACGCAGCGACGCCAGCAGCTCGCCCTGCAGCAGTGGCTGCGGGTCGAGCAGCGCTTCGGCTTCGCGCAGTTCGACCAAACTGGGATCGGGCGGGCCGATCTCCGCGATCACTCCGACCAGACTGCGCGACCCGAACGGCACCCGCACCCGACAGCCGACCCCGCCTGGGCCGTCGGCCGGCGGGCGGTAGTCGAACAGGCGCGGCAGTGGCACCGGCAGGGCGACGCGGAGCACGGAATCGGGTGCGGACATCCATCCAGTTTAGCGATTGCGACGACGGCAGCTTGTGAGACGGCCCGGGCGCAAACCGGTGCCCACTTGCACCGCATAGCTGACGGGCAAAACATGAATGGCCCGCAAGTGGCGGATCGCAAAGGAAATTCAGGATTATCCACACAGCCTGTGGATAAGTTTGTGCATGAATCCGTGCGCGAAGGATTTTGTGCAGTAAATGAAGGGGTTCTGCGGGTTCTGGCGAAAAAAGCACCACTCCGACAAACGCCATGTGAATCAAATGCTTATCCGTGAAACATAAGAAAAGCAGGTGTCCACCGCGATGTCCGGGCGGACAAATGACATCCGGATGACCGCTGTGCACAACGGGCCCGGATCGGCCGGCTGGCTGCAGGCCTTGGCGCACCTCGGGGAGCCGGTTTCGTGATGGTTGTCAAGTGGAAATTCGACGCCGCAAGGCATCATGCCAGCCCACAGTCAAGCTGCTCAGACCGCCCCATGCCTTCCTTGCATACGCTCGATACCGCTGCTGCCGCCACGACAGCCATCGCCAGCTTCCTGCGCGGGGTGGAACGTCGTGCAGCGCTGCTGGCCGAACTGCAGTGCGGCGACTCCGGACACGGCGACGAGGCCTTGGCCGGTGCCATCGAGACCTTCGCCGCCTGCGCGCCGGCAACCCCGCAGGACGAGTGGCCGCTGCTGTTCTGGACCACGCTCCTGCAGAATCCGTCGCTCAATACCGAAGCACTGGCGCCGTTCTGGCACGGCGATTTCGCCCCGCTGGCGCGACTGGACTTCGGCACCCGGGCGGTGATCCTGCTGCGGGTGGTGGTCGGGCTCAACGATGCCCAGGCGGCGGCGGTGTTCGGGGTGGACCCGACCGAATACAAACAGGCCCTGCAGCGCGCGCTGCCGCAGCGTGCCGACGGCACGCTGGACGGCGAGGCCTGGCTGGCGATGAACGACGAAGCCCGCTTCGTGATGCAGCACCTGCCTCCGGAGCGGGTCGCATTCATCGCCCGCTTGCGCGATGCCGCGATCGCGGCCAAGCCCATCGAGGCGCCGCCGCGCGCCACCCGCAGCACGATCCCGATCGCGATCGGCAAACCGCGCTGGCTGGACAAGCTCTGGTCGAGCGTGGGCTTGGCCTGACGCCTCCTCGATCAGAGCCTGCGCGCTTCAGCGCCGGTCAGTAGGTGCCGCGCAAGACCCGTCGTGTCGCCTGGAAGCGGTCGCCGAAGCGGGCGACGCCATCGGCGCGCAACCTCGGCGCGTGATCGCGCAGATAGTCGTCCAGCGATGCGCGGTCTTTGAGTGCGTATTGCACGCACAGCCCCACCCGCCCTGCGCTCGGTGGCGGTTCCAGCACCTCGAAGACCTTGGCGCCGGCGAAGCCCGGCAACGTGAGGATTTCGGCGATGTGATCGCGCAACCACACGCGGTATTCATCGTGCGCTGCGGCATCGACTTCGACATTGACCTCGTAGATCACCCGTTTGACGCGCATGGACACCTCAGCTGCTGAGTCCCGCAAAGACGGCATACACGATCGCCATGCTCAGCAGGAAGGAATAGATCAGGCCCAGCGTGGCGTATTTGGTTAGAGTCTTGAGCCAGTTTTGCGCGTATACCCGCTTCTGCATCCACAGCAGATACAGCGGCACGAGCAGGAACAGGACGAACGATGCGGTCAGGGCCAGCAGACCAGCGACCGGCGCCGGCAGACCGCGAATCGCCTGCAACCCGATCATCAGGAACGCGAACAGCAGCCCGACCAGCATGAAGGCGTGGCTGTAGAGCGCGACCACGAGATGCTCCAGATAGCCGCGCCCCGAGCGGATGTACAGCGCCTTCAGGCACAGCGCGAACAGCGGCATCAGCACGAACAGCGCGCCCGGCACCGCGCCGAGAAAGCGCTTGAGCAGTTCATCCGGGTTTTTCTGCACGAGTTCGGCGTTTTCCTGGATCTTTTCGACACGGCGCACGAACCAGCGATCGAGGACGCCGAGATCGCTGCCGGCGGCGACGGGATCGGGTGACGATGCAGCACGAGGTACGGGTGCGGATGCAGCGGTATTTCCTGCAACTGTTGCGGCGGCAGCGTCGTGCGGCATATCGAGCATGCGCAGCTGCGCGGGAGTCGCGCCCAGTTCGATCATGCGCGCACGCGATTTCTGGTCGATCTTCCGCTTCGCGAAATCGAGCAGCGCGGACAACACCGGGCCGGCCTTGGATTGGCGGTTTTCCGCTGCGATCCCGTCAAGGAACTTCGTGCGCAACGCGATCACCTCCTCGACGGTTTTCGCGTTCCTGAAATCGCTTTCGTCGACCCGGGTATCGCCGACGACGATGCCGCTCTTGGCCGGACCCGTATCGATCTGGATTGCGTCTTCGGAATCGATGTGCAGGGTCAGCTTGCCGACGAAAAAGGTGATCAGGCTGAGGATGATGAACAGGCGCAGCGGCGCGACATAGCGCACCCGATGTCCGGCCAGATAACCGGCGGCGACCCGGCCGGGTACGAACAGATCGCGCAGGGTGCGGAAAATCCGGCCGTCGAGATGCCAGAACGACTCGAACACTTCTTCGAGCGCATGGCCGAAGTGATGCAGCGGGCTGTGCGCGTGCTGGCCGCAGACATGGCAGTAACCGCCGATCAGGGCGGTGGCGCAGTTTTCGCAGGCGGCGGGCGGGGCGTGGGCGTCTTGGTCGGTCATGCGCTCCCCGGGGCGCGGCAGCTGACATGGTTAAGATAACAGCCCGTGCGCCGGCTTCCGCGCCGGTTTTCCTCTCCCGGCAGACGCATGACCCCGTCCCATTCCCCGCCACAGCGTTTCGGCGACGAGCTTCGCGCCAGCGCACGTCTGGCCGCGCCGCTGATCGCCGGACATGTCTCGACCGGGCTGATCGGGCTGGTCGATGCGCTCATCGCCGGCCGCCACGGCACCACCACCCTTGCGGCGGTGTCGGTAGGCACGGCCCTGTTCTGGCTGCCGCTACTGGTTCCGATGGGGACATTGATCGCCGTACCGGCGTCGGTTTCGCAGTTGGACGGCGGAGCCCGCCGCGACGAGATCGGGCCGCTGTTCCGGCAGGCGCTCTGGCTGGCGCTGCTCATGGGCCTGGGGATGTTCGCGTTCCTCAGCGTCATCACCATGGCGCTGGGGGCCTTCGGCATCGCGCCGGAGATCCGCCCCGGCGCGACCGCGTTCGTCCACGGCATCCGCTGGGGCGTGCCGGCGTTGGCGCTGTTCCTGTGCATGCGCTACCTCTGCGATGGCCTGCATCACACCATTCCGACCATGCTGCTGGGCTTCGGCGGCCTGCTGCTGTTGATCCCCGTCGGTTACGGCCTGACCTTCGGTTACGGCGGTCTGCCGGCACTGGGGGCGGGCGGGCTCGGCCTGGCCTCGGCGCTGGTGATGTGGCTGCAGGCCCTGGGGTTGATCGCCTATCTGGCGCGGGCGCGGCGTTTCCGCGACCTGCATCTGCTGGATCGCTACGACCCGCCGCGCTGGCCGCCCATCCGCAGCCTGCTCGCGCTGGGGCTGCCGATCGGCTTCACCTGGCTGATGGAAGGCGGTCTGTTCGTCGCGACCGCGCTGGTGATCGGACGCCTGGGCGCGGTACCGGCCGCCGCGCACCAGATCGCGATCAACGTATCGAGCCTGTGCTTCATGGTGCCGATGGCGCTCGCCGAAGCCACGACGGTGCGGGTCGGCTACGCGGTGGGGCGCGGCGACCGCGACGGCCTGCGTCGCGCCGCATTCGCCGGCTTTGCGCTGGTCCTGCTCACCCAGCTGATCACCGGGACGACTCTGCTGCTCGGCAACCAGACCATCGCCGCGTTCTATACCGGCGACACGGCGGTCATCGCGCTGGCCTCGACGCTGCTGCTGATGGCGGCCGCCTTCCAGTTTCCGGATGGCGTGCAGGTGCTGTCGATCGGCGCCCTGCGCGGGCTGAAGGACACGCGCATGCCGATGCTGATCGCCGCCTTCGCGTACTGGGGCATCGGCATGCCGCTTGGCGCGGTGCTGGGGCTCGGCCTGGGCGAATGGGTCCCGGCACAGGGACCGAAGGGCATGTGGATCGGTCTGACCGCCGGGCTGACGGTCGCCGCCGTGCTGTTGGGCCTGCGCTTCTTGCGCATTTCCCGACGCGTCGCCATTGTGACGTCCTGAGCATCTGTCCCGAATCCGCAGTGCCTTGCGCTGCGGCGGGCCTGCTGCGGTCAGCCTGTTGCGACCGGCGCTGTCCGCTCGGCCTTGTGCAATCGGTGGGAGTGACCGATGGCGCATGCCGATGCACGGCGCAAGCGGCAGACTGGACTTTGAAACTAGGCTTCAAGACATCCGGCTACAAGACCCCCTGGAGATTCCCCCATGAATGAACCGCAGCGTCGCGGCCCCGTCGCAAGCATCCTGATCGGCATCTGGGATGCGATGAATTTCACCCGGCGGTTGGTCTTCAACCTGCTGTTCTTCGGTTTCCTGCTGGTCGTACTGGCCGGATTGGGCACCAGCGGCAAACGGGTTCTGCCGGTGCAGGATCGCAGCACCCTGGTCATCGCGCCCGAGGGCACGCTGGTCGAACAGTATTCGATCGACGCTGCCGGGCGCGCCATCGCCCAGGTCATCGGCGACGACCGCACCGCCGAAGTGCAATTGCGCGACCTGCTGCAGGTTCTCGACGCCGCCAAGACCGACAAGCGCATCGAGCGCGTCCTGCTGCGCGTGGACGGCATGAGTTTCAGCGGCTATGCCTCGATCCGCGAAGTCGCCGAGGCGCTTGCCGAGCTGCGCGCCTCCGGCAAACAGGTCGTCGCCTTCGGCGAGAGCTTCGACCAAGGGCAATATCTACTCGCGGCGCAGGCCAACGAAATCTATCTCGACCCGATGGGCGGCATGCTGCTGGAAGGTCTCAGCCGCTATCGCCAGTATTACCGCGAGGGCCTGCAGGACAAGCTCGGCGTGGATGTGCATCTGTTCAAGGTCGGCGAATACAAGTCAGCCGCAGAACCCTATGTGCTGGATGCGGCATCGCCCGAATCGAAGGAAGCCGACCTGTTCTGGATGAACGATATCTGGCAGCGCTATCTCGCCGATATCGCCAAGGCACGCAAGCTGGACCAGAAGCAGCTTGCCGCGAGCTTCGACACCATTGCCGCGGATGTCGTCGGCGCGCAGGGCGATCTCGCGAAGTTCGCGCTGCAGAAGAAATGGATCGACGGCCTGAAGACCCGGGAACAGGTCGAGGACCTGCTGATCGAGCGCGGCGTCGCCGACGAGCAGGCCGAAGGCGGGTTCCGTCAGGTGTCGTTCGGCACCTACCTCGCGAATATCAGCAGCAAACTGCCCGCTTTGGGCGGCGACGATCATGTCGCCGTGGTGGTCGCCGAAGGCGAAATCACCGGTGGCGACCAGCCTCCGGGCCGTATCGGCGGAGAATCGACCGCCGCGCTGCTGCGCGAGGCCCGCGACGACGACAGCGTGAAGGCGCTGGTGCTGCGCGTGGATTCGCCCGGCGGCGAAGTGTTCGCCTCCGAGCAGATCCGCCGCGAGATCATCGCGCTGAAGAAAGCCGGCAAGCCGGTGGTGGTCTCGATGGGCGATCTCGCCGCGTCGGGCGGCTACTGGATCAGCATGAACGCCGACCGCATCTACGCGGATCCATCCACGGTGACCGGCTCCATCGGTATCTTCGGGATGATCCCGAGCTTCTCGCGCGCGCTCGAGAAAATCGGCGTGCATACCGACGGCGTTTCCACCACCACGTACGCCGGCGGATTCGATGTGTCCCGCCCGCTGTCACCGGAAGTCGGTCAGGTAATGCAGAGCGTCATCGAGAAGGGCTATCGCGATTTCACCGGCAAGGTGGCCGAAGCGCGCAAGAAGCCGGTGGCCGATGTCGATGCCATCGCCCGCGGCCGCGTCTGGAGCGGCACGCAGGCGAAGGAGCGCGGTCTGGTCGACGCCTTCGGCGGGCTGCGCACGGCGATCGCCGATGCGGCCAAACGCGCCAAACTCGGCGACAAGCCCGGCGACTACCGGGTGCGTTACATCGAGCAGCAGCTCACCCCGTTCGAACAGTTCGTGAGCGGTTTCGCCGTCTCCCGTCTGGGCCACGCGATGCTCAGCGATTCGGACATCGCACGCGGCATGCTGTCGAAGGTCGCACCGCAGGCCGGCCGCGATCTGCGCGTGCTCGAGCGGGCAATGGCGCCGCGCGCCAACGGCGAGCCGCTGAAGACGCTGGTCTACTGCTTCTGCGGGTTCTGATTCTGCGGGCTCTTGAGCTGCAGGCTCCGCGATGCGCCGGTTCCGAACCGGCGACCCGACCGCTTCAGGAATCGACGACGACGCCCGGCACCGCCGGGCGTCGTCGTTTCAACGGCGCGGATCAATTGCCGGTCGCGGCATCGATGGCGTTGCGCTGCGCCTCGGCGGCGGCGTCGACCGAGGCCTGCGCCGCTTCCGCCTTGTCGACCGGCTTCTGCATCGCTTCGCGCAGCGGCGTGGGCGCAGCGACCTCGACCGCTGCGGTCTGCGGCTTGGGAGGATCGTCGTGATCGGGCATCTTCGGCTTGGAACATCCCGCAACGCCGACCAGACAGGTCAGCAGCGGCAGCATGAACAACAGGGGTCGGCGCATGGTCGTTCTCCTCAGCAGGATCGCGGCTTATCCTAACGCCGAACCCCGGATCGAACGGACCCCATCATGTCTTCTCCTCGTTGGCGTCTCGACGGACAACTCGCGCTGGTCACCGGCGGCAGCGCGGGCATCGGCCGCGCCATCGCGCGCGAACTGCTCGGTTTCGGCGCGCGCGTACTGATCGCCGCGCGCGATGGCAACGGCCTCGACGCGGTACGGGTGGAACTGGAAGAGGAATTCCCCAACGGCGAAGTGCGCACCTGCGTCGCCGACGTCGCCGACGACGAACAGCGCCGTGAACTGCTGGACTGGGTCGAGGACATCGGCGACGGTTTGAATATTCTGGTCAACAATGCCGGCGGCAACCTCACCAGGCCGACCATCGACTACAGCGAAGACGAGTGGCGCGGGATATTCGAAGTGAATCTGTTCAGCGCTTTCGAACTTGCGCGCAGCACCTATCCGTTGCTGACCAAACATGCCGCGTCCTGCATCGTCAACGTCGGCAGCGTCTCCGCCGTCACCCACGTGCGCAGCGGCGCGCCCTACGGCATGAGCAAGGCGGCGATGCATCAGATGACCCGCAACCTCGCGGTGGAGTGGGCCGAAGACGGCATCCGCGTCAACGCGGTCGCGCCGTGGTACATCCGCACCCGCCGCACCTCGACCAAACTCGCCGATCCCGATTACCTCGACGAAGTCTTGCTGCGCACGCCGATGGGCCGCATCGGCGAACCCGAGGAAGTCGCCGCCGCTGTCGCTTTTCTGTGCCTGCCCGCATCGAGCTATATCACCGGCGAATGCATTGCCGTGGACGGCGGGTTCCTGCGCTACGGATTCTGAGCCGACGCAGCACCGCATCCGATGCTGCACTGCAGCGCCTCGCGGCGCAGCGGACGTTATACGGTGCATATCGAAAGCTCCACCGCAATCGCAGTTTCTGCGACACCACTTCCGCATGCTTGGTGCTCGACGCGCGTATCGGCCGACCGCCATCCTCCCGATGGCCGTACGCACGATCGAAAACCCGCCGGGGCGCGGGTCGCAAACGCCGGTTGTCCCCACGACCGGTTTCCATCGCAATCCAAGGAGAGATTCGTGCGTAATCATGCCGCACGGAGTTTTGACGGGTAGGCGTGTGTCAACCTCAATGGCTTGCATCCGTTAGCGAAGGGCGGTCATTCGGCCGCACTCGTTCGAGACATCTCAAGGAGAGACACCCATGCATCGACTTCAGCGCTTCAACCTGCTCGCCGTCGCGACCGCCACGATCCTGGTCGCAGGCGGCGCGTCCGCCGCAGTCCGCACCGATCTGCAACAGGACGATCTGGCGCGCGTCAAACAAAGCAACACCGTCATCGCCGCTTCCGGCACTGCGGACATGGTCCACACCCGTCACGAACAAGCGCTCGGCCTGGACGCCGATTCGCGTCTGTTCCTGCTCGATCGCAAGACCGATCTGGGCGTGCGCAACCACCGCTACCAGCAGACCTTCCGCGGGCTGCCGATCTTCGGCGAGCACGTCGTCGTCAACGAAGACGAAAGCGGCAATATCAGCACCCTGTTCGGCCGCAAGGTCGACGGTCTGGCGCGCGAAATCCCGACCGGCAAGCCGCGCCTGAGCAGCAACAGCGCGCTGGCCATCGGCAAGGCTGCGGGTCTTGGCAACCGCCTTGGCTTCATGCGCACCAGCGCCGAGACGTCGGACCTGATGATCCACATCGACGATAATGGCGTGGCCCGCAAGGCATACGTCGTGTCGTATTTCGCAGACACCCGCAACGGCGGTGCGCCGATGCGTCCGACCGTGATCGTCGACGCCAACACCGGTCGCGTCCTGCAGAAGTTCGAGAACCTGCAGCATGCCCTCGTCGGCACCGGCCCCGGCGGCAACGCCAAGACCGGCCAGTACGAATACGGCACGAACTACGGCAAGATGGACGTGACCCAGTCGGGCACCACGTGCACGATGAACAACACCAACGTGAAGACCGTGAACCTCAATCACGGCACTTCCGGAACGACGGCGTTCTCGTACACCTGCCCGCGCAACACGGTGAAGGTCATCAACGGCGCGTACTCGCCGCTGAACGACGCGCACTACTTCGGCAGCGTGATCTACAACATGTACAACGCGTACATCGGCAAGCCGCCGCTCACCTTCCAGCTGACCATGCGCGTTCATTACAGCAACAGCTACCAGAATGCGTTCTGGGACGGTTCGTCGATGACCTTCGGTGACGGCGGCACGACGTTCTATCCGCTGGTCAGCCTGGACGTGGCCTCGCACGAAGTCTCGCACGGCTTCACGTCGCAGAACTCCAACCTGACCTACTCGGGCCAGTCTGGCGGCATCAATGAAGCGTATTCGGACATCGCCGGTGAAGCGGCCGAGTACTACATGAAGGGCACGAACGACTTCCTGGTCGGCGCGCAGATCTACAAGGCGACCGGTGCCCTGCGTTACATGGCCAATCCGCCGCAGGACGGTGTGTCGATCGCGCACACTTCGAACTACTACGCGGGTCTGGACGTGCATTACTCGTCGGGCATCTATAACAAGGCGTTCTACACACTGGCGACCAAGCCGGGTTGGAACACGCAGAAGGCGTTCCAGGTGTTCGCGCGTGCGAACGATCTGTACTGGACCGCCAGCACCGACTTCAACCAGGGCGTGTGCGGCGTGCAGACCGCAGCCAGCAACCTCGGCTACACCGTGGCGGATGTGACTGCGGCATTCTCGGTGGTCGGCGCGACCTGCGGTGGCGGCGGTGGCGGCACACCTCCGACGATCACCAGCTTCCTGTGTCCGGATCCCGGCAACAGTGGCGGCGGTATGTACTGGTGCGAAGTCACCTACTCCTCGTCGACGCCGGCCACGGTGACCTGGCCGAACGGTTCGCACAGCAACTTCTACACCGGACGTTGCACACGCGGCAGCCGGCCGACAGTGACCGTGTCGGTGGCAAATTCCGCCGGCTCGGTATCGAGCAGCAGAACCTTCAACTGTCCGACCAATCCGATTCCGTAATTCGCCGACATCGGCCCGCCGGAGAGAATCCTCTCTCCGGCGGTTTCGCCTTCATCGCCGACACATCCGTTGCGATGGACGGTGGCTGCCTGCATCACGAACTCCGTCGAACCCCGGGGTGTCAACCGGATGGACTTGTGTGCGTTAGCGACTGGCGGCAACGCTGCCGCTATCGCCCAAGTATTCGAGGAGAAATGCCCGATGCGCCAACTCCACAGTTTCAGTCTGCTCGCTGCTGCGACCGCCACGATCTTCGTCGCAGGCGGCGCGTCCGCCGCTGTCCGCACCGATCTGCACCAAATCGATCCGGTACGCGTGAAACAGAGCAACACCGCCATCGCCACGTCCGGCGCAGTGAACATGGTCCATTCCCGGCATGAGCAAGCGCTCGGTCTGGATGCCGAATCGCGCCTGTTCCTGCTTGATCGCAGAACCGATCTGGGCGTGCGCAATCACCGTTACCAACAGACTTTCCGTGGCTTGCCGATCTTCGGCGAGCACGTCGTCGTCAATGAAGACACCAACGGCAACATCGACACGCTGTTCGGCCGCAAGGTCGATGGGTTGGCCAGTGAGATTCCGGCAGGAAAGCCGCGCTTGAACCGCAATACCGCGCTCGCGATTGGCAAGGCGGCCGGCTTGGGCAACCGCATCGGCTTTATGCACACGGCCGACGAGAAGTCGGAGCTGATGATCCACATCGACGAAGAGGGCGTGGCGCGGAAGGCGTACGTCGTGTCGTATTTCGCGGATACCCGCAACGGCGGTTCGCCGACTCGGCCGATCGTGATCGTGAACGCGGAGAATGGACAAATCCTGCAGCAATACGACGGTCTTCAGCACGCGCTCGTCGGTACGGGCCCGGGCGGCAACGCCAAGACCGGCCAGTACGAATACGGCACGAACTACGGCAAGCTCGACGTGACCCAATCGGGCACCACGTGCACGATGAACAACACCAACGTGAAGACCGTCAACCTGAACCACGGCTCGACCAACACGACCGCCTTCTCGTACACCTGCCCACGCAATACGGTGAAAGTCATCAATGGCGCGTACTCGCCGCTGAACGATGCGCACTATTTCGGCAAAGTCGTCTTCAACATGTACAACGCCTACATCGGCAAACCGCCGCTCACCTTCCAGTTGTTGATGCGCGTGCACTACGCCACGAACTACGAGAATGCGTTCTGGAACGGATCGTCGATGACCTTCGGCGATGGCTACACCAAATTCTATCCGCTGGTCAGCCTGGACGTAACCTCGCACGAGGTGTCGCATGGCTTCACTTCGCAGAACTCGAGCCTGATCTACGCCAATCAATCCGGCGGCATCAATGAAGCGTATTCGGATATCGCCGGTGAAGCGGCCGAGTACTACATGAAGGGCACGAACGACTTCCTGGTCGGCGCGCAGATCTTCAAGGCCACCGGTGCGCTGCGCTACATGGCCAATCCGCCGCAGGACGGAAAATCGATCGCACTCGCGTCGAACTACATCTACGGCATGGACGTGCACCACTCGTCCGGCTTGTACAACAAGGCCTTCTACACCCTGGCGACCAAGCCGGGCTGGAACACGCAGAAGGCATTCCAGGTGTTCGCGCGCGCGAACGATCTGCACTGGACGCCCAGCACCGACTTCTACTCAGGCGTCTGCGGTGTGCAGACGGCAGCGACGAACCTCGGCTACACCGTGGCCGATGTCACCGCCGCGTTCAATGTGGTAGGACTGACCTGCGGCACCGCTCCGGTGGGTCCGGCGCCGACGATCACCAGTTTCGTCTGCCCGATCGCAGGTACGAATGCCGGCGGCTCATTCAACTGTTCGGTCGCATACACCTCGGGAACGACTGCCGTTATCCGCTGGCCGAACGGCTCCAGCGGCAACATGTACGATGGCTACTGCACGCCCGGCACCAACATAAGCGTGACCGTCTCGGTGTCCAACAGGTATGGCACGACTTCGCGCAGCAGCGCTACCTTCCGATGCAATTCCGGCAACATTCCGTGATGCACTAGCCTCATCAACGAGGTGAACCCGAGGGCAGACACTTCCGGGTGTCCTGCCCCGGTGTGTGGGCAACAAGCGCCCGGATCCTGATCGACAGGCTGGGCGCTTTTTTCGCATGTCGCTGGTCACGCATCGCTGATCGGACGACGGCGAGCGGTATGCTGTGGCATCCCCCGGTCATCGCCGGTAACGCACAGGGAGCAGGTGTATGACAGTCACCGTGTCGACGCCATCGGCGTCCGTGAAATATCGCGTCCATGGCATCATCCTCGATCTCGGCGAAGCACTGCCGGCAGCGGCACGCAAACGGATCCTCGTGCGTCTGCGCGCAGAGGTGCCCGCATTCGCGGCGCTGACCACGACGGCATCGACAGCGCAGCCGCTCGGCAAGGGCGCGAGCGATGTTCTGGTCGCCTTCCCCGAAGGCAAGCGCGTTTCCATCGCCAAAGCATGGAACGCGGTGCATGCGCTGCTGCTGCATCCGCTGGTGGCCGACTGCGAACCTGCGGTGTGCTATACGCTTCCACCCGAGCCTTCGCGTTCGGCAGCGCGTTCCGGCATTGGCGGCAACGAGGCCCATCTGCCCGCTTCGATGCCACGCGACTGGTCGATCAAAGCCGTCGGCGCGAACCTCGCGCAGGCGCAGTTCGGCGTGACCGGCATCGGCGTGCGCGTCGGACATCCCGATACCGGCTACACCGCGCATCCGCAGATTGAGGGGCCACGACTGCGTATCGCCGATGGCTACGACTTCGTCGACGACGACGCGGACCCGCGAGACCCGATGACCGGCATGCATCCCGGGCACGGCACCGCCACCGGCAGCGTGATCTTCAGCGCCGGCGCGCCAGATCTGTTCGGCATCGCGCCAGGCGCGGAGCTGGTACCGCTGCGGGTGTCGAACTCGGTGATCCATTTCAGTTTCGACAATCTTGTGCAGGCGCTGTACCGCGCACGCGATCGCGGTTGCCATGTGGTGTCGATGAGTCTGGGCGGACCGTGGGCCGGGCGTTCGCTGTCGCGCGCGACCGACCAGCTTGTCGCCGAAGGCATGATCCTGATCGCCGCCGCCGGCAACCACACGAAGATGGTGATTTTCCCGGCGCTGCTCGACAGCGTCATCGCAGTCGCCGCAAGCAATGCCGGCAACAAACCCTGGAGCGGTTCGGCGTCGGGCGCGGCGGTCGACATCACCGCACCGGGCGAATCGGTGTGGCGTGCCTATGCATTCAAGAAGAACGGCGTGCTGACGTTCGATACCGAGCGCAGCTCGGGCACGTCGTACGCCACCGCCACCACCGCCGGCGTCTGTGCGCTGTGGCTGCAACGCCACGGTGTGGCGACGTTGCGCACGCGCTACGGCGGGCGTCTCGCATCCGTCTTCACGACATTGCTCAAAGCGCATTGCCGTCCCGTGCAGAACTGGAACACCGACCGCTACGGCCCGGGCATTGTCGATGCCGTCGCTCTGCTCGGCGCGGAACTGCCAGCATTCGGCGGCACGGCCTCGCGCAGTGCGCTGCGCGCACCAACGCGGACTTCAGCGGCGATGGATTGGACGCGCTTGCAACCTTATCTCCCCGAGCTTTCGCCGAAGCAATTAGCGGCGGCGGCGACCGTGATGTACGGCGCTGGTACGCAACGCAGTGCCCGGTCCGCCCGGACGCCGCCTCCGCCGCCAAGTCTGATTGACGAAATCGTGTTCTACGTCGCTACCGATCAAACCGTGCGCGAAGCGTTCCTCTCCGCTGGCGGCGCAGGCGCGAAGCGCGACAAGAAGACAACAAGCGCACGCGCCGCGAAGCGTGCCGGCGCGATCGATCCGCGCGCTGCGCTGCGCGCGAAAGCATCCGCTGCACTGCGCGACGTGCTCGCAGAGGAATAAGTCGAAGCGGATCGCAGTCGCAAGGACTGCGGCCCATCGCTTCGCGCGCTGTCATCAAGCGTTCATGCAGACGCCTTGTCGCATACGGCTACTTTGTGGTTACGGACCGAGCGGATCGCATCGCGCGATCGATGATTGCCAAGGACGGGTTCGATACGATTTTTCCTTGGCGTTGCGCCCGGCCGTTGCGGCAAAGGGGCATGGCTTGCCATGCGCGCCGTATCGATGTTTCTCATTCATACAACGAAAAGGAATCGATATGAAACCAATCAACCGACTGTCCGCCGCCATCAGCGTCTCGCTGCTTTGTGCAATGGCCGCTCCGGCCATGGCCGGCGAGTTCCGCACCGCGAAGCATCCTGTCGACGGTCAGTACATCGTCGTGCTGAAGGACACGGCAGCCTCGCTTGTCGGCGAATCGAATCGCGCGGCCCGCGTTTCCATTGTCGCCGACGATATCGTCACGAAGCATCGCGCCAATCTGATCCACAGCTACGACCGCGTGCTTCGCGGCTTCGCGGTCAAAGCCGATGACGCGGCACTCGCACGCCTGCTCGCCGATCCGCGCGTCGCCTACGTCGAAGAAGACGGCTACGTGTCGATCAATGAGACCCAGAACGGCGCAACGTGGGGACTCGATCGCGTCGATCAGCGCAATCTGCCGCTCAGCACTACTTACACCTACAACACCACTGCCGCCGGTGTGCACGCCTACATCATCGATACCGGCATGCTCGCCACCCACAACGAATACGCCGGCCGCGTCGGCAACGGCTTCGACGCCGTCGGCGGCGGCACCAACGACTGCAACGGCCACGGCACCCACGTCGCCGGCACCATCGGCGGCACCACCTACGGCGTCGCCAAGGGCGTGACCCTGCATCCGGTGCGCGTGCTCGACTGCGGCGGCTCCGGCACCTGGGCAGGCGTGATTGCAGGTATCGACTGGGTTGCGGCCAACCGTGTGCTGCCGGCCGTGGCCAACATGAGCCTGGGCGGTGGCGCCAACGCCTCGGTGGACGCTGCCGTCGCCAATCTGACCAACGCCGGTGTCACCGTGGCTGTCGCCGCAGGCAACAATTCATCCGATGCCTGCGGCTTCTCGCCCGCGCGCGCACCGTCGGCGATCACCGTCGGTTCCACCACCAGCACCGATGCTGCGTCGTCGTTCACCAATTGGGGCTACTGCCTCGATATCTTCGCGCCGGGTTCGTCGATCACTTCCTCCTGGAACACCGGCAACACCGCGACCGACACCATCAGCGGTACCTCGATGGCCTCGCCGCACGTGGCAGGCGCCGCCGCACTGCATCTGGCTAGCAATCCCAGCGCCACGCCGACACAGGTGACGACCGCATTGATCAACGCTTCAACGCCGAATGTCGTCACCAATCCGGGAACCGGTTCGCCGAACCGCCTGCTGTACACGCTGGGTAGTGGCGGTGGTGGTGGAACGCCGCCGACGATTACCGACTTCCCCTGCCCTCATCCGGGTGACAGTGGCGCGGGCATGTATACCTGCTATGTCACTTACACCTCATCGACGCCAGCAACGGTGATTTGGCAGGGCAGTGTTGTCAATGATGAATATTCCGGCACATGCACACGAGGCAGTAGACCAACAGTGACGGTAACGGTGACCAATGCCTCCGGTTCGGTGTCGCGCAGCCGGACGTTCCCTTGCCCTACGAAAGCACTTCCGTGAGACGCAGATAAACGGACCGCAGGAAAGAGTATTCTCCCCTGAGGTGCCTACCCTGCAGGTTCTGTATCGAGCAGTAAAACCTTCAATTGCCCGACCAATCCGATGCTGTACTCGGTTCGTCGGCAAAGGTTCGACCCGCATCGGGGGCGCTTAGGCGCTCCCGATGTCTTTCGCCGTCGATCAGCGCACGCAGACGCTCTCGCGATGGATCTTCGACAGGCGGTCGAACTCCGCTTTGCGGTCGTCATTGCGGCCGCCGCCGATCTTCCAGCGGAATTCGGCTTCGTCGACGCGCTTCTTCCAGGACGCGCACAGCTGCTCGGCAGGCACTCCGGCGCAGGTGTCCTGGCGCATTTCGCAGGTGGTGCCGGCGGCGAGTTCGGTGCTGCCGTCGATGCCGATCGATTGCACCGGCGCGCAGGTCGCGGGCGGCTCGGCGGTCTCGCCGAGATAATCGCGTTCGTCCCAGGTGCGGCACTGGAACAACGCGGGCGGCGCAGTCCGCACGAGGGGTTCGGGCGCAGGTGCCACAGGTGGCGGTGCGGGCGGCGCTGCCGGCGGTTTGACGACCGCTGCGGGCGGCGCGGGCAAGGTCGGCAGCACGCCGATTTTGCGCAGCGTCTGCTGGCTGCCTTTCGGACAGGGCACGTCGTTCTGCAGGGTGACCGCGCCGCTGGCGTCGACGCAGCGGTAGATGGTGATGTCGTTGTCGGCGTGCGCCCGAGGGCACAGGGCAAGTACGGTCAGTGCGCCGGCAAGCGAGCCGGCGGACACGGCGATCCGGATCGATCTCATCTCAACGGCAATCCTGTGCGAGGCGGGCGTTGATGCTGCGCTCTTCCTGACCGAGCACGGCGCGCTCGGACGGTTGGGCGATGCTGTAGCGGCGGCGGAGCGCGTCGCGGCGGTCGACCAGACGTTCACAGACGTCGGCCTGCGGCAGCGCATGGCAGGGGTCGCGGACCCACGTGCCACCGCCGTACTCGGAATAAGTGGGCGCCCACACCCGGGTCCCGCCGCTGTCGTAGCCACCGCTGACATGGCCGTTGTCGACGCGGACATTCAGCCGGCCCGGTTCGTACACCGCCTGCGCGGGGACCGGATAGCCGTTCGGCCACAGCGGCACCCAGTGCGCATTGCCCTCCGCCGTGTCGCTCAGATAGCGGCTGTTGTCCGGGGCGATGCATTCGTACAGCGGCTGCGGGGTGTTGACGATGATGACCTGCGGCGGTGGCGTCACCGCGACGCTCGGTGTCGGCGGCGGTGCGGGCTGCTCGGGTCGTGACGGCGCGTCCTTCGGGCGCTGCATGCTGCGGGCTTCCTGGCGCTCGCCCTTGTTGCAGGGGGAGTCGCGCAGGGTCAGTCGGCCTTTGGCATCGGTGCAGCGGTAGATCGTGAGCGGATCGGCGGCCTGCGCTTGCGCGGACGCGGGCAGGATCATCGCCAATGCGAGCAGGAGACGCAGGACGGAAGGGATCGGGCTCATCCGCGCATCTTGCGTCTCCCGGGCCGCCGTGGGGAAGCCGTGCGAGCCCCGATGTTCGTCGGGGTTCAGCCCTGCGTCGGGTCAGCCGCGCAGCGTGACGCCGCTGCGGGCATCGCGGATCGGCGTCGGTTGGTCCAGTCCGCCGGTCTCGCCGTCGAGCACGCCGTCCAGATCGCCATCGAGCCTCGCCAGCAGCGCCGGGTCCAGAGCCGCCCGCAGACGCGCTGCAGGCGCATCGGTGAGGTTGGCGCTGGTCGACACCAGCGGACCGCCGAACGCCGCGCACAGCGCGACTACGGGCGGATAAGCGCTGACCCGCACCGCAACGCTGTCGTGGTTGCCGGTGATCCACGCCGGCACCTGCGCCGACGCCGGCACCACCCAGGTGTGCGCACCGGGCCAGGTCGCGCGCACGGCGACGGCCCGTTCCGGCGGCAAGCGGTCCCAGTCGACGATCGCGTCGAGCTGGGCGACATCGCCCGCGATCAGGATCATGCCTTTCTCGACCGGCCGCTGTTTGATCGCGAGCAGGCGGTGGACGGCGACCTCGTCGAACGGGTCGCAGCCCAGGCCCCAGACGCCTTCGGTCGGGTAGGCGATCACCGCACCCGCGCGCAGACGGGCGGCAGCGGCGATCGGATCGAGCGCTCCGGTCACGGTGGCGTCACCGGCATTGCGATCAGAACGGCGCGTCGCCGCTGCTTTTCTTGATCACGCGTTTCACGCCGACCGTGGTGCTGGTGTTCGTGGTCAACAGCGATTTCGCCGGCGCCGGGTGGTCGTAGAGCGGAACGCGCTTCGCCGGTGCCTTCGCCGTGGTTTTCTTTGCGGTCTTCTTCGCGGTTTTCTTGGCCGCTGCTTTTTTGGCGGGCGCTTTCTTCGCGGCTGTCGGCTTGTCGGCCTTCGGCTTGGGTTCGGCGGCCTTGCGGGGCGCGGCTTTCTTCGTCGCCGCTTTTTTCGCGGCTGCCTTCTTCGCGCCGAAGCCCTTGCGCATCGGTTTGCCGGTGGTCTCCATCAGCTCGGTCGCTTCCTCCAGCGTCAGCGACGCGGGCTCGCGATCCTTGGGAATCTTGCCGTTGAGCTTGCCGTCGCTGAGATACGGGCCGAAGCGGCCGTTGAGCACTTCGATATCGCTGCCCGGGAACGATTTGATGATCCGGTTGCGGGCGATCTCTTCCTTCTCTTCGATGAGAAATATCGCGCGCGCCAGATCGATGGTGTACGGGTCGTCTTCTTTCTTCAGCGACGCGTACACGCTGCCGCGCTTGGCGAACGGCCCGAAGCGGCCGATGCCCACGCTGACTTCTTCGTCGTTGTGCTCGCCGAGTTTGCGCGGCAGCCGGAACAGCTCCAGTGCATTCTCCAGCGTGATCGTATGCATGCTCTGGCCGGGGCGCAGACTGGCGAAGGTCGGCTTGTCCTCGTCGTCGGCGGTGCCGATCTGCGCGTACGGGCCATAGCGACCCAGACGCACGCTGACCGGCTTGCCGGACTTCGGATCGACGCCCAATTCACGCGCGCCGGTGGCTTCGCTGCGATCGACCGATTCGGTCTTGGCGTCGACCAGTTCCTTGAACGGGCCCCAGAAACGCTCCATCAGCGGGATCCAGTCCTTTTCGCCGCGGCTCACTTCGTCCAGCTCGTCTTCGAGCTTGGCGGTGAAGTCGTAATCGACGTACTGGGTGAAATGCCCGCTGAGGAAATTGCTGACCGCGCGACCGACGTCGCTCGGACGGAAGCTGCGGCCTTCCATCTCCACGTATTTGCGGAACAGCAGGGTCTGGATGATCGACGAATACGTCGACGGCCGGCCGATGCCGTATTCCTCAAGGGTCTTCACCAGCGCCGCTTCGGTGAAGCGCGGCGGCGGCTGGGTGAAGTGCTGATCGGTGTGGATGCGGTCCAGCGGAATGCGATCGCCGGTCTTCATCGCCGGAAGCTTGCGGCCTTCGTCGTCGTCGTCGTTCTTCTGGTCCTTGCCTTCCTCGTAGA
>CAZGBA010000002.1:0-137877 GCA_964523435.1 uncultured Xanthomonas sp. | reverse complement strand
GCTACGGCGGCCTGTCGCAGATGGCGCTGTGGTACATCGGCGGCATCTTCAAGCATGCGCGTGCGATCAACGCGTTCGCCAACTCCACCACCAACAGCTACAAGCGTCTGGTCCCGGGCTTCGAAGCGCCGGTGATGCTGGCCTACTCGGCGCGCAACCGTTCGGCCTCGTGCCGCATCCCGTGGGTGTCCAACCCGAAGGCGCGCCGCATCGAGATGCGCTTCCCCGACCCGATCCAGTCCGGCTACCTGACCTTCGCCGCGCTGATGATGGCCGGCCTCGACGGCATCAAGAACCAGATCGATCCGGGCGCGCCCAGCGACAAGGATCTGTACGACCTGCCGCCGGAAGAAGAGAAGAACATCCCAACCGTCTGCCATTCGCTGGATCAGGCATTGGAAGCGCTGGACAAGGATCGCGAGTTCCTCAAGGCCGGCGGCGTGTTCAACGACGACTTCATCGACGGTTACATCGCCCTGAAGATGCAGGAAGTCACCAAATTCCGCGCTGCGACGCATCCGCTGGAATACCAGATGTACTACACGATCTGATGTTTACTCCCTCCCTTTCGCCGCAGGCGAAGGGGAGAGATTTTTTGCTCCCTCCCTTTCGCTGAAAGCGAAGGGGAGGGCTGGGGAGGGGTTGCAGGTCGCAGGTAAAAGCACCCCCTCCCGGCCTCCCCCTGCGCTGCGCGCAAGGGGAGGAGAACACCGGTTGGAATTGAAGGTGACGATGGAGATCCGTGTCGACGAGCTGCAGGACAACGAGGTCATCGCGTTGTTGCGCGAACACAAGGCGGATCTCGCGCAGCACTCGCCGCCGGAAAGTTGCCACGCGCTGGACCTGGACGGTCTGCGTGCAGCCGATGTCACGTTCTGGAGCGTGTGGCAGGCAGGCGAACTGGTGGGCTGCGGCGCGTTGAAGCAACTCGACGCGACGCATGGCGAAATCAAATCGATGCGTACGGTTTCACGGCATGTGCGCAAAGGGGTGGCGGCCAGGTTGATGCGCCACATCCTGCAGGAAGCCAGGGGTCGGAACTATCGGCGCCTGAGTCTGGAAACCGGTTCGATGGAAGTATTCGAACCGGCGAGGGCGCTGTACGAGCGCTTCGGCTTCGTGGAATGCGGTCCGTTCGCGGATTACGTCGAAGACCCGTACAGCATGTTCATGACCATCGCGCTTTGAATGCGCGATCGTCGTGGAAGTGACAACAGCGGTCTGATTTTTTGCAAGACGAGGCACGGGAAACGCATACGCAGCTTCCTTCCCCACGTCGGAATGCGTAGAGCGGTTCTCTTCATCGATGGCCGGCACTCCGGTGCCGGCCATCATCCATCGCGAATATTTCGCCAACGGGGAGAGCGCATGAAACTGATCACCGCCATCATCCGGCCGTTCAAGCTCGACGAGGTGCGCGAAGCCTTGTCCGAGATGGGCGTGTCCGGAATCACCGTCACCGAAGTCAAAGGCTTCGGTCGACAGAAGGGACATACCGAGTTGTATCGCGGCGCGGAGTACGTCGTCGATTTCCTGCCCAAGATCAAGGTCGAAGTTGCGGTGGCGAGCGATCGTCTCGACGCGGCGATCGAAGCGATCCAGCAATCCGCGGGCACCGGCAAGATCGGCGACGGCAAGATTTTCGTCACCGCGCTGGAGCAGGTCATCCGCATCCGCACCGGCGAAGTCGGCGCGGACGCGCTCTAACCCTCACTCGGAGACTGTCCCATGAACACTGGATTCTTTTCCGGGTTGCGAACCCGTACCTTGCTGGTTGCGCTGCTGTGCGGCGCGATGTTGTCTGGAACCACCATGACCGTTGCCGCACAGGCGACGCCTGCCGCCGAAGCCGCGACCGAAACAGCGGCTGAAGCGACCAAACCGGAAGCGGAACCGGCCGCCGCCGCAGAAACCGCCGCAGCAGAGG
Source organism: uncultured Xanthomonas sp. (assembly GCA_964523435.1). Taxonomy (GTDB): domain Bacteria; phylum Pseudomonadota; class Gammaproteobacteria; order Xanthomonadales; family Xanthomonadaceae; genus Lysobacter_I. The sequence continues at coordinate 135,950 of CAZGBA010000002.1, read as the reverse complement.
CAGCAACTGCAGAAGCCGCGCCAGCTGAAGCGGCATCTGCCGAAGCGGCGCCCGCACCCACCGCCGACAAGGGCGACACCGCATGGATCCTGGTGTGCTCGGCGCTGGTGATCTTCATGACCCTGCCCGGGCTCGCGCTGTTCTACGGCGGCCTGGTGCGCAGCAAGAACGTGCTGTCGATCCTGATGCAATGCCTGGTGGTGTTCTCACTGGTCGCGGTGCTGTGGGTGGTCTACGGCTACAGCCTCGCGTTCACTGAAAACAACGCCTTCATCGGCGGCGGCGCGCGCTTGTTCGGCGCCGGGCTCAACGGTGCGATGGGCGCCACCTTCACCAAGGGCGTCTATCTGCCCGAACTCGCGTTCTTCGTGTTCCAGGGTGCGTTCGCCTGCATCACCTGCGCACTGATCGTCGGTGCGTTCGCCGAGCGCGTGAAGTTCGCCGGCTTGCTGCTGTTCACGGTGATCTGGTTCACCTTCGCCTACGCGCCGATGGCGCACATGGTGTGGTTCTTCCCGGGCCCGGATGCGTTCACCGGCACCGATGCGGTCGAAGGCGTGCTCGCGAAGTCCGGTTTCCTGTGGGCCAAGGGTGCGCTCGATTTCGCCGGCGGCACCGTGGTGCATATCAACGCCGCCATCGCCGGTCTGGTCGGCGCGTACGTGATCGGCCCGCGTCTGGGCTATCGCCGCGAAGCGATCCGTCCGCACAACCTCACCCAGACCATGGTCGGCGCTTCGATCCTGTGGTTCGGCTGGTTCGGCTTCAACGCCGGTTCGGCGCTGGAAGCCAACGGCGTTGCTGCGCTGGCGTTCGTCAACACCTTCCTCGCCACTGCCGCTGCGGTGTTGGTGTGGAGCGCGGTGGAATGGATCGCGCGCGGCAAACCGTCGATGCTCGGCGGCGCTTCGGGCGCGGTCGCGGGTCTGGTCGCGATCACCCCGGCCTGCGGCTACGTCGGTCTGATGGGCGCACTCGCCATCGGTGCGATCGCTGGCGTCGTTTGCTTCTGGGGCGTGACCGGGCTGAAGAAGCTACTGCGCGCCGACGATTCGCTCGACGTGTTCGGCGTGCACGGCGTCGGCGGCATCACCGGCGCGCTGCTGACCGGCGTGTTCGCGGCGCCGTCGCTCGGCGGCGCGGGCATCTGGGACTACGTGACCGAAACCGCGCTGGCCGAATACAGCATCGCCTCGCAGGTCTGGATCCAGCTGCAGGGTGTGCTGACCACGGTCGCTTTGTCCGGCGTGGTTTCGCTGGTCGCGTTCGTGATCGTGAAATACACCGTCGGTCTGCGCGTGACCGAGGAAGCGGAGCGCGAAGGTCTCGATATCGCCTCGCATGGCGAAGCGGCGTACGAGCACTGATCCTGGTCTGACAAGGTCGATCCACGTCGGCGCGGGGCGAAATCCCCGCGCCGATGTCCTGTTCTGTTGCCGGGCGCAAGGCGTGGCAGGCGATCCATTGCGCCGCCACGAAGTGCATCGCGTCCGGGCAGCATCGCCGCCCGGACGCGGAGTGATCAACGCAGACGCGGGATGGAGGTCAGCATCTGCCCGTGATTCGCGGTGGGGTTGCCGTTGCCGTCCCACTCGAAATAGCGGCCGTAGGCGGTCACTGTCTCGACTTGCGCACCGCTGGGGAGATGCCGCAGTTCGCGGCTGCCGAAGGTGCACGTGCTACCCGCCGGCCGATACGCGCAGGGACCATTGGCGAAGCGCGGCACGCTGAGCAGCGTATCGGTGCCGACCAGGGTTCCGACGGCGTCGAAGATCCAGTAGCGGCCGTAGGCGGTGATCGATTCGTACAGCCCGCCCCATTCCGGCGCATCCAGCAGATTGCGGGTGTCGAAGCGGCAGGGCGCGCCGCCAGCGTACAGGCAGGGTCCGTTGGCGAAGCGCGTCACGCTGGAAAGCAGCGAGCCGTTGCCGGCAAGACCGTTGCCGTTCTGATCGAAGTTCCAGTAGCGGCCGTAGGCGGTGACCGATTCCATGTAGCCGAAGCCCGGATAGTCGAGCACGGTCGCCGAATCGATGACGCAAATCTCGCCAGCGGGCGCGTACAGGCAGGGGCCGTTCGCGTATCGCGGAAACGCCGTCAGCTTTTTGGTGGTGCCGATCTGGGTGCCGGCGGCGTTGAACTGCCACAGATAGCCGAACGCGTAGATCGATTCCACGAGCGTGCCGGCACTGTTGACGTACTGGCCGATGCTGTCGATCCGGCAGATTTTCGACGTCGATGCTTCCGGCACGCTGCAGGCGCCGGTGGTGGCGAGGCGCGCGGTGTTGACGGCGCTGTAGGCGTTGAGCAGGCCCGGGCCGCAGTTGCTGCCGCAGCCGGGCATCGGGCTGGCGGTGCCGCGGATCATCTGGGTGACCTGTCCCGGCACCAGCCGGGGGTTGGCCGACAGCATGAGTCCGACCGTACCGGCGACGTGCGGCGCGGCCATCGAGGTGCCGCCCAGATGACGGTAGCAGTGCGCGTTGCCGCTGCCCGGCGAAGTGGTCCATGCCGAGACCGCGCCTTCCAGATCGGCGGGATTGAAGCCGCTGGATCCGTCCGCAGGGCAGCCGATGCCGGCACCGTAGAACGAAGCGCCGCCCGGAGCGGTCACGCCGATGTTCGGGCCGCGGCTGCTGTAGGTTGCGAGCGCGTTGGTGCGATCGCTGGCGGCGACCGAGATCACGCCCGGGCACGATGCCGGCGTGACGTTGTCGACGTTCACCGCGTTGTTGCCCGCAGCCGCGACCAGATTCACGCCATTGTCGCGGGCGCGGTTGATCGCACTGCGCAATGCCGGAAACGATGCCTGCGTGCAGGCGGCGGCCGATTCGAAACTCATGTTGACGACGCGCGCGCCGTTGTCGGTTGCCCAGTCGATGCTGGCGACGATCGAGGTCATGCTGATGCCGGTCGTGGTGTCGCCCACTTTCACGTTCATCAGCGTGCAGCCGAAGCACACGCCGCTGCCGCCGCTGCCGTTGTAGGCCGCAGCGCCGGCGATGCCCGCGACATGCGTACCGTGACGCCAGCTGCCGTTGTCGGTGGCGGGCTGACCGGGCGCGGGGCCGTTGTATTCCAGCGGCGACCAGCGGCCGTTCAAGTCGGGATGTCCGCTGCGCCCGGAATCCAGGATCGCGATGCGGGTCGCGCTGCTGCCGGTGGTGAGATTCCATGCGCTGGGCAGCGAGATCAACGGGTAGTGCCACTGCTGCGGATACAGCGGATCGCTCGGGGTGAGCGAGAAGTCGAAAATGTAGTTGAGCTGCGCATACTCGACGTCGTCGCGCTGGCGCAGTTTCGCCAGCAGCGCCAGCGTTTCCGATTTCGCGACCCGCATATCGTTGCGCAGCAGGAGCGTGTTCTCGAGCGTCGCGACGTCGAACTGCGCGGTCCGTGAAGTCAGCTTCACGCCGGCGAGTTGCGACGCGGCTGCGGATTTGCCGGTGTCGTCCTTGAACTTCACGATCACTTCGAACGGCACGAAGCGGAGGTTGCCGGCGGTGTCCGGCGGCGGTGCCGCCAGCGCGTGGCCGGCGAGTGCCAGGCCACCCATGGCCAGGAGAACGGGGGAAATTCTCATGAGGTGTTTCTCCAACGAGACAGCATGAAAGGGAGTCGACCGGCGCATGGTCGTGCGCGCCGGAAACGGGTCCGCCCAGTAGCGGACCCGTACCTTTCAGCGGAATACGAAGAAAAACAGGATCAGGCACGCCTTCGCTGGTGCGTATTCCGACGCCGCTTCGGCGAAGCGCGCGCCGCCGCGACGAACTGCCATGACGACATGGACAAGCGGTTTTCGCAGCCGTCGGTCAGAGCGTTTTCGCGGACAGCGAAGGGTTGTCGATCACCAGGCGGAACTCGCTGCCGTACTGCGAGTCGTCGGGTACGTTGTAATCGAGCAGTCCCATCGAAAGCCGGTCGGCCCATTGTCTCGGCAACGGGATCGAATAGAGCACCTTGTCGGTCGAGCTGTCGTCCACCATGATCGAGCCGAGCACTTCGAAGACGGAGTCGATGTTGTATTGAATGACCGGGGGGCCGATGACCGGGCCATCCTCGAACCTGCCGATGGATTCCGCAGCGATCGGTGTCTGCGCGAATTGGGTCCAGCGCAGCGCGATGGCGGTCTGGTCTTCTTCGCCCGCCAGCGGGATCTGGGCGACAACGCGGTCCGACAACGGCGGCTTGGTATAGGGCGGGCCGATGTCCGCGCGCGATTCGATCACTTCGAGCGTCGCCGGGCCTTTCCCGCGCTGGATCTTGCGTACGCGGTACACGGCCGACAGTGGGTTGGCCTGTTCCCGGTCGTGCGCGAATTCCAGCTGCGCCAGATCGATCCAGTCGCCGGTGTTGGCGAGCAATGCATTGTCGACAGTGAAATGAAGCGTGTATTGCAGATGCAGATGGTTGTTCGCGACGAAGGGCAGTTCCGGCAACGAGATGATGCCGAAGCCGCCGAGATCCGCATACGCAGGGCTCAGTTGGATCGTGCCGTCGGAGTTGTTGGCATCCGGGACCGGCAATCGATCCTTGCATTTGCTCCTGGGGGCGGTCGGGTTCTTCACCTGATCGATGATGTCCTCGTTGCCCCACATGACATATTCAGCCTGGAACCAGAGTTCGGTGGCGGCGGCCGGTGAGCCGAGCGGCAACAGCTGCAGTTCTGGCCCCGGGCATGGTGGAAAGGCCAGGGCCATCGGGGCCCAGGCGAGGATCAGTGCCGAGGGGAGGAAGCGTTTGATCATGTGATTCTCCAGGCGTTCGGATGCAGGCTGGTGTGGAAGATCGCAGGTCCCGGGCGCTCTTCGAGTCTCCGGCCCGGGTGTATCCCGGGCTGGTGTGCGACGCGGCAAAGACTTGCGTGCTTGCCGGTCGATGCGGTGATCCTTGGCCGCATGATTGGTTCGTTCTTGGCTGTCACGCTGGGTTGAGCGTATTTCGACACCGAACAGGATCACCGTTCGTCGGCGCCTGGCCCAAGACCGGTCTTGAGGGTACGCAGGGTGCCGGCAAGCGGGGCCGGCAGAGGCTTGCCGATCTCCCGCCACAGGGCCTCGACGGCGGCGATTTCTTTCCGGGCATCTTCCGGTCTGCGCAGCGCTGCAGCGGCTTTCGCCAGCTCCAGCCGCAACCCGCTCAGGGCTTCGGCATCCACCGCATCGTCAGGCTCGCCCGGAGGCGCCGACAGCCGATCGATGCATTCGCGATGGCGCCCCAGTCTGTTGAGTGTTTCCGCCCAGGTCAGCTCGAACTTGCGTACGTCGGCATGCGCGCGCGAAGACACCTTGCGCCCGATCTGCACCGCTCGCGCCAGATGCGGTTCCGCCAGCTCCGCAGGGTGGCGATATTCCAGATAGAAGCCCGCCATGTTGTATTCGGCGTAGGCGCGGGCGGTGGACACCGGCGGCAGCTTCGCGGTCTGTATGGCATAGGCCTTGCGCATCAGCGCGTCCTGTTCCTGCGGGTCGGTGATCACGCCGACCGACCAGACGTATGCTTTGGCCGCCTCCAGCGAATCGCTGCCGTAAAGCTGCTCGGCCGTACGCCTCCAGTCGCCGATGGTCCGGATCAGCGCATCGCGGTCGCTGCCGCGCGCATCAAGCTCGCGCACGAGCAGTCGCAGTGCGCGGATCTGCAGGGCGGGATCGCGATCGCGCAGCGCGGCGCGATCGATGCTCTCGCAGATCCGCCGCGCATCCGTATTGCGGGCGGCGCTGAGCAGCGCGTAGCCCAGATCAATGCGCAGCTGCAGCTCCGATTCTTCGTCCAGCGCCGCCGAGTAGCGCCGCCACGCGTCTTCCAACGTCCGCGCCGCCAGGCCGAATTCCGACCGGCGCACCTGCAGGCGCTCCTGCTGTCGCGCTACCTGCACATGCGCTTCCGGCGTATCCGCGATCCGCTGCAGCGCCGACAGTGCGGCGTCGAGCGGCGGCCCGTCGTTGGCCAGGACGATCTGATTGGACAACTGCAGCAGACCCGCCCGCCAGCGCACTTTCGGATCGGTGGCGGAGAGGGTTTCGATCGCCGCAGCGTGCTTGCGATAGAGCGCATCGCTCTCCTGCACCAGCCCCATGCCGGCGTTGCTTTCCGCCAGCAGCAGCGCCAGCTCGGCTTGGACATCCGGCTGGTCGTCCAGCCTGTCGAGCCTACGTTTGCCGCGTTCGATCAACTCGCGCGCCAGCAGTCCGCCTTCCGAGGCCTTGCCGGGATCGGCCTCTTCAAAGGCCGAGCGCATGAACCCGGCGACGGCGCGCGCACGATCGCGGTCGATATCGGAACGCGCTCGCGCCGCCTGCGCCGCGTCGCGCTCGGTACGCAGCGCCGCCGCTTGCCACAGCGTGACCGCGAGAGCGATCAGGACGCTGCATGCCGTGAGCGCAGCGAAGGCAACGCCGATCCGGTTGCGGCGCACGAATTTGCGCAGCCGGTACAGCCGGTGGTGTCCGGAAATGGAAATCGGGTGGCCCGACAGCCAGGCGCGCAGATCGCGCGCGAGATCGCCGACTTCCACGTATCGCTCTGAGGCGTCCTTGCGCAGGCAGTGGGCGACGACCGCGTCCAGTTCGCCCTGCAGCTCGCGTGCCGCGATCGGCGATGCTCCGGCGTCTGCAGCAGCGGCGGGCGACTCGCGTTCGCGCGCCAGCGCTTCGCTCATGCGCGGCGGCACGGTATCGAGGATCGCGCGCTGCAGTTCGATCGGGTCGCGGTGCGGTCGCGCGAACGGCAGTGCGCCGCACAGCAACTGGTGCAGCAGTACGCCCAGCGCGTACACATCGACCGCCACCGTGGCGCGCTCGCCGCGCAGCTGTTCCGGCGCCGCCGTCATCGGCGAAAAAAAACGATCCTGCAGCGCGGTCTGCGCACCGTCCGCCGTTTCCACCAGCGATTTCGCGATGCCGAAATCCAGCAGCTTCACCGTGCCGCGCGCATCGCCGTGCTCGCAGACAAGCACATTACTGTCTTTCAGATCGCGGTGGATCACCAGATTGCGGTGCGCATACTGCACCGCGTCGCACAGTTGCAGGAACAGCGTGATCCGATCGCGCAGTCCGCTGCCGGTGCGCTCGCACCAGGCGCACAGACTTTCGCCCGGCACGTATTCCATCGCCAGCCAGGGCGTGCCTTCCGCCAGTTCGCCGCCGTCGAGAATGCTGCAGATGTTCGGGTGGCGCAGCTGCGCCAGGATCCGGCGCTCCTGCGCGAAACGCTCGCGGCTCATGTCGTCGATCGCGAAGCGCGGCATGATCTTGATCGCGACCTGCTGCGCGAAATCGCTGCGGCGTTCGGCCAGATACACCACGCCCATGCCGCCGCGACCGATCTGGCGGACCAGACGGAATGCGCCGATGTCGCTGATATCGCCGACCGGGTCGGACATGTCCGGAGTCACCACGCTGCGCGCGGTATGCGTGCCGTAAGCCTCGTCGATCGCCAGCAGACGCCGCAGCCGCGCTGCCAGCGCCGGATGGGTCGGATCCAAGGCGCGCAGGCGCTGCGCCTGCGCTTCGGGTTCCAGCTCGCACAGGGTTTCGAACAACTGCGCCTCGTCGATGTCGCCTTCGGGCGGCACGGCGTCGTCGACGTTGTCGTCATGCATGCGCGCCGTTCCCCGCATCGAAATGATCGATCAGCCAGGCCCGCGCATAGCGGTAATGGCGGATCACGGTCGCGCGCGACAGGCCCATCGCGTCGGCGATCTGTTCATTGGTCAGACCGGCGAAGAATTTCAGCTCGACCACCTGCGCGGCGGTTTCGTGCTGCGTCGACAGGATCGTCAGCGCCGCGTCCACCGCGATCCAGTCCACGGTGTCGTCCAAGGGCGCCGCCGCTTCGTGTTCGATCTTCTCCAGCCGCTCGAACGGCAGACCGCTGCCGCGTTTCTCGGCGCTACGCCTGCGCAGATAATCGACAACGATGTTGCGCACGATCCGCGCCGCCAGCGCGTAGAAATGCTCGCGGTTGTTGAAGCGTCCCGGAAATTCGTGCATCAGCGCGATGTACGCGTCCTGCGCCAGATCAGAAGCCTGCAGGGTCAGACCGCTGCGGCCCTGCAACTGGTGCGCGGCCAGACGTTCCAGCTTCGGCCACAGCGCCGCCGCCAACGCTTCCAGCTCGGGCTTTTCCACCGATGTGCGTCGATTGATCAGATCGGTGAGATTCATGGCGTCGTCCGCAGCAAAGGCAATGAGGTCCGTCGAGCGCCAGCGGAAACAATGATCGGCCAATCCATCGGCCGGAGAACCACGAACCATCCCTGGCGATGCATCGATGCCGCCGGAGTACGCCCCCGATGCCCGCATCCTCCGCGGGCGCCGGGGCGATCATATCGCGTCAATCCGCGCCGGTGCCCAGTTCGCGCAGCAGGCCATCGGCGTGCGCCACGTGGTCGAGCTGCCAGAGCAGATAGCGGATATCGACGCTGATATTGCGCGACACCGCCGGGTTGAAGCCGAAGTCGCCGGCCACGTTCTCCCACACGCGGTCGAAGTTGATGCCGACCAGCGCGCCGCGACCGTCGATCACCGGGCTGCCGGAGTTGCCGCCGCTGGTGTCGCCGTCGGCGAGGAAGTTCACCGGCACATCATCCAGCGTGCTCTGGCGCCAGCGCGTGCCCGGCGTGCGCGCCGCGTCGCGCACCGCAAGCGGCACGTCGAAGGGTTCCTGGCCGGTGTGCTTTTCCAGTACGCCCGCCAGCGTGGTGAACGGCGTGTAGCGCACGCCATCGCGCGGTGCGTAGCCTTGGACATGGGCGAAACTGATCCGCAGCGTGCCGTTGGCGTCGGGCGCGATCGGTTTGTCCGCCTGCGCCGCCACCGCGCGTCGCCACGCCGGACGATGCAGCGCGGCGCGCGCGTTCCAGTCGCGCTCGCGTTCGCGCAGTGCGCGCAGCTCGCGGCTCCATGCGATGCCGAAATCGAGCAAAGGATCCTTGCGTGCGATCAGCGCATCGGCGCTTTCGCCCAGAAGAGTTTCGCGCGCGCTAGGATCGAGCAGCGGCGAAGCCGCGTACATGGCGGCGATGTCGCGGTGGATCTCTTCCGGTGTCAGCCCGCCGAAGCGCGCGTCGACCGCAGCGATGCGCTGATCCTGCGGCAACGCCAGCGCGCGTCGCACCAGCGCGGCAAAAATGCGCTGGTCCGCAGCGGCGAAATAATTGCTCTGCTCACGACGAAGACGGTCGCGGAGTTTCGCCCGGTCGGCATCGGCGAAGCCGGACGCGCGCGCCGCATCGGGCTTCGCGCGTTCGTGCGCGTTGTAGGCCAGCGTGGCGCCGTAGTAGAGACTCTTTGGCAGCGGCGGAATGCCGCCGGCCACGGACTCGGCGCCCAGCGGAATCAGATTCAGCAGGAAGTCGTGCTCCCACGTGCGTTCGCGCTCTTCCAGCACCGCGCGGAGCGCATCGCGCGCAGCGACCGCACCGGCATGCTGCGGATGTTTCGACGCCCATGCGGCGACGGCATCGTCCTGCGCGCGCTGGCGGTCGACGATGCGGCCGCGATCGAGCCCGGCGATCTGGCCCTGCGCGTTCTTGTAGCGGTTGAGAATGCCCTTCACGTTCGCCGCGACCGCGATTTTTCCCTGCGGGTCGGCGGCGCTGGCCTGTTCCAGATGCGCGATCCATTCGCCGAACACGTCCTCGCGGCGTACGAAGAACCGCTCGCGGCGTTCGCGCATTTCCTCGGCGATCAGCGAACGGTAGGTGATGCCCGGATAGCCCAGCACCATCACGAAATCGCCTTCGTCCAGGCCGCGCTTTGAAATCGGGAAAAAGAATTCCGGCGTGTACGGGCGATTGGTGTCCGCGCGATCCGCAGGGCGCCCATCCGCACCCACCCACGCGCGGGCGATCGAGAAATCGCCGGTGTGCCGTGGCCACGACCAGTTGTCGGTCTCGCCGCCGTATTCGCCGATCGCGCGCGGCGGCGCGTAGACGAGGCGGATGTCGCGCAGTTCGATCGATTCGATCAGCGTGTAATTCACGCCGTCGTCGAAGGCGGCGACCTTGCACTTGGTGTCGGGCTGTTGCTGGCATTCGTTCACCAGCGTTTTCTGCGCGGCGTTGATGGCCTGCAGCCGTGTCGAAGCATCGGCGCCGGCCGGCACCGCCGCCAGGATCTTCGCGGTGACATCGGTGAAGCGCTTTGGAATTTCCACCCGCATCGTGCTGCCCGGCAATTCTTCGGCCGGGGTGCGCGCGAGAAAACCGTTGGTGATGAGATCGCGCTGCGGCGTGCTGTGTTCCTGCACCAGCCCGAACAGGCAGTGATGGTTGGTCACGATCAGACCGGTGCTGGAGACGAACGCGCCGGAACAGCCGGCCACGTTCACCGTGCCGGTGAGCAGGCCGGTGCCGCGCCTGTCGTCCCAGAGCGCCGAGGGCGGCAACTTCAGACCCTGCTGCTTCAGCCACTTCGGGTCGATGTCGAGCACTTGGTCCGGCGTCCATTTGCCATCGAGGGCGAAGGCCGGAAAGGCGGCGGAGGCTGCCATGAGCGCGGCGGCGAGGGCGAGGGCTTGCGCGGCCGGAGCTGGCTGGGTCTGAGCGATATTTTTCATGGCCGGAGTGTAGTTTCAGGGCGCTGACGGCGCCATCTCCCGGCCCGGTGGGCGGCTGCCATGGCGTGTGGTCCCGGACGGCGTTTGCGCAGCCTCGCGGCGCGCGGGCGGCAGGCCTGCATCGACAGCGTTCAAAATGCCCGTCCTTGCGGCATCCGCATGCGCGATGCACGGCTGGAGGCGTCTCCATCGCGTCGTTCGATGCCGCATCTGTACGGAATCGGACCGCAGTGCGCTGCGCTTGCGGACGCGCGGATGCGGCTCAAATGTCCGTGCTACTACTGGGCGGATGCCCAAGCCGCGCTCCCCGTTGCAGAACCGCCTGCTTTGCGCGCTGCCCGCCGAAGCCCGGGCGCGCATCGTCCCGTGCCTCGAATACGTGCCGCTGCCGTTGGGGCATGTGCTGTACGAATCAGGCGATACCCTGCGGCACGTCTATTTCCCGACCGATGCGATCGTGTCGTTGCTGTACGTGATGGAGAACGGTGCCTCTGCGGAAATTTCCGTGGTCGGCAACGAAGGTCTGGTCGGCATCGCCCTGCTGATGGGCGGCGACAGCACCACTAGCCGGGCGATCGTGCAGAGCGGCGGTTTCGGGTACCGGCTGCCATCGCAGCAGATGAAGGACGAGTTCGCACGCCATGGCGACATGCTGCGATTGGCATTGCGCTACACCCAATGCCTGATCACGCAGATGGCGCAGACGGCGGCCTGCAACCGCCATCACTCGATCGATCAGCAGTTGTGCCGCTGGCTGCTGCTGTCGCTGGATCGACTGCCGGACAATCGGCTGACGATGACCCAGGAATTGATCGCCAACATGCTCGGCGTGCGTCGCGAAGGCGTGACCGAGGCGGCCGGAAGGCTGATGCGTTTGAACGCGATCGAATATCGCCGCGGCCACATCACGGTGTTGGACCGGCCGCTGCTGGAACGGCTCAGCTGCGAGTGCTACGCCGTTGTCCGCAGGGAAACCGATCGCATCCTGCCGCCGGCTTCGATGGACGTCGCACAGACCGCTGCTCGAACCATGGCGCAGGACATCGCGCCGCGGATCCGATCGCCGATCGCGCTCACTGCGTCGCGCTGACCCGCCAGATCGCGTTGCCGACATCGTCGGCGACCAGCAGCGCGCCTTTGCGATCCAGCGCCACGCCGACCGGACGACCGTAGGCATTGCCCTGTGCGTCGACGAAACCCGTCAGCACATCGATGGGGCGGCCTGCGGGCCTGCCTTGCGCGAACGGTACGAAAATCACCTTGTAGCCGGCGAGGGTTTTCCGGTTCCACGAGCCGTGCTGGCCGATGAACATGCCGTGCGCGAAACGCGCGGGCAGGCTGGTGCCGACGGAAGACGCCAGACCCAGCGGCGCGGTATGCGAACCCAGGGCGTAATCCGGCGTGATTGCCATTGCCACCAGATCCGGACGCTGCGGCTGTACCCGCGCGTCCACATGCTGACCGTAATAGCTGTAAGGCCAGCCGTAGAAGCCGCCTTCGCGCACCGAGGTCATGTAATCGGGCACCAGGTCGTCGCCGATCTCGTCGCGCTCGTTCACCACCGTCCACAGCTGGCCGGTATCGGTTTCCCACGCCATGCCGTTCGGATTGCGCAGACCCGACGCGAAGATGCGGTGCTCGCCGCTGGCGATCTCCACGCGCCAGATGGCCGCGCGCGCGGTTTCCGCTTCCATACCGCGCTCGCCGACGTTGCTGTTCGAGCCCACGGTGACGTAAAGCGTGCGGCCGTCCGCACTGGCGATCAGGTTTTTGGTCCAGTGATGATTGATCGGTCCGGCCGGTAATGCGACGACCGTCATGCCTTTTGCGACGATGCGCAGATCGCCGGTCGCATAGGGAAATTTCAGCACCGCGTCGGACGCTGCGACATATAGCGCGTTGCCCACCAGGGCCATGCCGAACGGCGAGTTCAACCCGGATAGCAATACCGAGCGCAAGTCGGCGACGCCATCGCCATCGGTGTCGCGCAGGACGGTGATGCGATCGGCGCTGGGCGCCGCCGCACCTGCGTGTTTCATCACCAGGCCCATGAACCATCCGCGCACACCTTTGCCGTCGTCGGGTTTGGAGGGCGCATTGGTTTCTGCGACCAGCACATCGCCGTTCGGCAGTACGTACAGCCAGCGCGGGTGATCGAGCCCGGTCGCGAAGGCATTGGCGCGCATACCCGCCGCCGCCGTCGGCAAGTGGCCATCGGGCCAGCCCACGGCGGGCGCGATGTTGACCACCGGAATCCACGGATGTCGCGGCGCTGGTAGTGCCGGTGTCGGGCCGACGCCATCGGCGGGCGATGGCGTCGCCGGTTCGCCGCCATGGGCGCACGCGCAGAGTGCGGCGAAGAGTGTGCCGAAGAGTGTGCCGAAGAAGAACAGACCGACCGAACGCGTCGGTAAGCGCAGGGTGACGAAAGGCCGGCTGGAATTCATATGCGGAGGCTCACGTCTCGATGATGACTTTCAGCGCGTGCGTGGTCGCCGCGTTCGCGAAGGTCTCGTAAGCGTCGAGGATCTTGTCGAACTTGAAACGGTGGGTGATCAGCGGTTTCGGATCGAGCGTGTGCGCACACAGCGTCTTCAGCAGCATCGGCGTGCTGACGGTATCGACCAGCCGGGTGGTGATGGTGATGTTGCGGTCCCAGAGTTTTTCCAGATGCAGATCGACCTTGGTGCCGTGCACGCCGATGTTGGCGATATTGCCGCCAGCGGCGACGATCTGCTGACACAGCTCGAACGTTGGTGCGACGCCGACGGCTTCGATGGCGGTGTCCACGCCGCGCCCTCCGGTGAGTTTCATCACCGCATCGGCCGCGAGGCCGTCGCTGCTGTTGACGGTGGCGGTGGCGCCGAAGGTCTTGGCCACGGCCAGACGGCCGTCGTCGAGATCGATCATGATGATTTCGGCGGGTGAATAGAATTTCGCGGTGAGCAGCGCCGCCAGTCCGATCGGCCCGGAGCCGACGATGGCCACAGTGCCGCCGGGCTGCACGCGGCCATTGAGCACGCCGCATTCCAGGCCGGTCGGCAGGATGTCGCTGAGCATCACCAGCGCTTCCTCATCAGCGCCGGCGGGGATCGCATACAGGCTCATGTCGGCGTGCGGAATACGCACGTATTCGGCCTGGGTGCCGTCGATGGTGTTGCCCAGGATCCAGCCGCCGGTGAATACATCTGCCGGCGACAGTAGGCGCATTTGCCGCAGGCGCTCACGCACGAGATCAGCACCGCATCGCCGGCCTTGAATGCCGTGACCGCCGAACCGACCGCATCGACCACGCCCACGCCTTCATGGCCGAGGATGCGACCGGGCTGGCAGCTCGGCACGTCGCCTTTGAGAATATGCAGATCGGTGCCGCAGATGGTCGTGCGGGTGATCCTGACGATCGCATCGGTCGGCGCATCGATCGTCGGCATGGGTCGATCCTGCACCGCTTTTTCGTGCGGCCCGAGATAGACGAGCGCTTTCATCACCGTGGCTTTCATATCGATGTGTTCTTCTGGATGCCTGCATGCGCAGCGGACACCCAACATCGCGGTCGCGAGTGTCATGGTCTGTCTGTTTTCGCACAGACCGTCGCGCCGATCCGGCGCCCGTTCAGCTTGTACGCGATGTGCTGCGGCCGTTGTCGTGCCGGTCTTGCGACGCATGCGCTGTGGCATGATCCGGAGACGATTCCAGGATGTTGCCGATGACGATCCGCTTGAACATGCCTTTCAACACGCACGCTTGGCGCGATGGCATGCGCGCCCTTCTCATGGCCGCCGCGCTGTGGCCGGCGCTGGCGATGGCGCAGGAAGAACCCTGGACGCCGCTCGAACGCGCGCCGGAGGACATCGAACGCTTGCTGCTGGGACTGAAGACCGCCGACTCGGGCCTGCCGCTGACCATGCGTCGCGGCATGCTGCAGCGTGTCGAGGCGATCGAGGTGCCGCGCACGGATGGACCGGCGGACCGCTATCTGCGCATGAAGCATGAGGACGACGGCGTGTATTTCAGCGCCGTCGTGCGCACGCTCGCCGGCGCCCGGCCGGAAGACCGCGTGTACCTGCTGCGGGTCGCGAGCGAGGTCGATACCTGTGCCGGTCTGAAAGCGCTGCTCGGCGCCGACGATCGCGTCGGCCGCAAGTTCTGCGTGTACGACGAGGAGTTGGGCGCGGCCCGTATCCAGTCCGATGCCGACGAACGCTTCGGCTTCACCGCGTACCGTCTCGATGGTCGCGGTCGCGCACATGCCGTCACACGCCGCGTGCTGCCCGAAGACCCGATGCTGAACCTGCCCAAGGGCGAGGTCTACGGCGTGCACGACGAAACCGGCAGTCGTCCGGGCGTCTGGGTGGATCTCAGTCGACTGTCGGAAGTGCCGGTACTGCGGCTGTATGTCGAACTGGGCGACAGCGGCGGCTTGCCGCGCGACCACCCGCGCGCGTTTCCCGGCGGCTACCCAGGCCGCGTCTACACCGTGCATTTCGGCTTTCTGGTCTGGAACGGGCAGCGCTTCGATCTGCGCAACACCGTGCCGCGCGCGCTGTGGCCCTGCACTTACGACGACAGTGCGCCGAGCGGGCAGAGCTGTCTCGAGCGCGATCCCGATCCGTTCGTGTCGCCAGCGGATGTGCCCGCAACGCCGTCCGCAACATCGACGCGCTGACGCGTCCGCCGCGTCGAGCGCTTACTTCGCGGGTTTCGTCGCCGGCAGATCTTCCGGGGCGGTCGACGCAGCGGAATGCGTCGGCGGCGGCGGAATGGATTTCAGCGTGTGCGTGGTGCCGAGCACTTCGATCGTGCCGCCCGCGCGCTGGAACGCTGCCAGATCGTCGGCAATCTTGTCGTGCGTCAGCGCGGTGCGGCGCTCTTCCTTCGGTTTGCGGAAGAGATCGCTCGTGCTGGATGTGGGCGATTGCGGTTTCATGGCCATTCGGAATGCCTCAGCCCACCAGGGCGATTGGAAGCGGGTGCAGCGTGCGTGCGGCTTCGGCGCGCACATCGCGGCAATAAGGTCCGGCCATCGCGAACTTGCGGCAGATGGTCGGACGCGTTTCGTAGATGCCGCAGTTCATCCGCGCGCTGTTCAGCGCGACGCACCAGCCGTCGGCGTCGCGCGCCATCACCGTCACGCCCTGTTCGTTGCGTTCGGTCAGATGCGCGGGGATCGCGTCTTCCTCGAACAACACCACCGTGAGGCGGCAGCACAAGGCATCGCAGCGATTGCAGTGCACGCCTTTTTCGCGGGCCGGCGGTTGGCTGCCGGTTGGACCCAGGACAGGCGGGCTTGCGGCGGGTGGAGTCATCGGCATACCGCGTCGGCGCCATCGATCGAAGGCGTGGAAGCGCTGACGGCGATGGCAGTGCGGGTGGTGAATGCGGGCATGTCGGCTCCCGGGAGCGTCACCCCGATGGCGGGGTGATGACGCAAGAAAGGGAGCGGAGCGAGCCGGATGGAGACTGCAGGCCGTCGTATCCGGCCGTGTATGCAATTCGGGACGCAACGCGCGAATGCAGCGTTTGCAGCCCCATCCTACAGCAAGGGCGTCGAACGCGCCCGGATCGTGCGGTTCAGGTGCGGAATAGCGCGTTCGCTGCCACGTCCACGATCCGCGTCCGCACTTCGGCCACATGACAATTCCGATGCCGCGAAGCATATTGCAGCCATGGCGAGAGCCGCTTTTCCGGTCCGGTCGGGAGTCGACAGTGAATGCAGACAGGGGCGCCCCTATGGCGCTGGACGACGTGAAGATCCATGTGCGCATCAAGTTGTCCGCGCTGTGGACCAGTGTGATGCTGTGCTATCTGTACGGCGATTATTTCGGCCTGTACGTGCCGGGCACCGTGCAGCACATGCTGGACGGCACGATGGGCGAACTGGGGCCGACCACGCCGGGCGTGGTGCTCGCGATGGCGCTGACGATGGCCGTCCCCAGCGCGATGGTGTTCCTGTCGCTGGTGCTCGAAGCAGCGGTCTGCCGATGGACCAACATCGTTCTCGGCGCGGTCTACACCGCGATCATGCTGCTGTCGATGCCCGGCATGTGGACGTTCTACATCGCCCTCGGCGCGATCGAAATCGTGTTCACGCTGCTGATCGTCCGCTATGCGTGGACCTGGCCGAAACGCGTGGCCGCCTGACGCGTAGGCACGCGACAAACCGTTGATCGCGCTGCATGCACAGCGGGAGGTCGCTGTCACTTCCGGCACAAGTCTGCGCGCGGCGCAGGGTCTACCGTGCAAGCCACACACCTCGTGACCGACCGGAGATGCCATGCGCGAATCCTCATCCACCGCCATCGAACCCGGCCCGGTCGTTTCCGGCCCGTTGGCCTGGGCGCTGTTCTTCACGTTCGCGGCGACCGGCGTGAAAATGTTGACCGAGGGCCTGACCACCGGCCGCGATGGCCTCGCGATCTGCGGAGGCGCGCTGTTGCTGCTGTCGTTCGTGTTCGGGCAATGGCCGGGCCTGGAGAGGCTGCGCGCGAAGCGCGGCTACCGTACCGCGCAATGGCTCGTGGGGCTGATCGGGTTCGTGGCGATGATGCGCAGCATCTTCGTCTTCGGGATGGGGCTGACGTCGTAACCGCTGCGCAGCGTTGGCGCACCCCGTGACGTGAACGCAGGCGCATGACAAACTGCCTGCCATGCGCATCTTCGCGACCCCGAACCTGTCTGTCCTATCAGTCCTGCTTGCCCTGCCGATCGCTGCGGCGCATGCCGAAGAGGGCGTGGTCGACATCGCATTCGTCGGTGACATCATGGTCGCCGAGACTCCCGGCGAATTGATCGAACGTGGCGAAGACCCGTTCCAGCCGTTCGCCGCATGGTTGCACGATGCCGATCTGCGCGTCGGCAATCTCGAATGCGTGATCGCCACCGGCGGCACTGCGGAAACCAAGCCCTACACCTTCCGCGCGCACCCGCGCACGCTGCCGGTGTTGGCGCGGCATTTCGACGCTTTCACGCTGGCCAACAATCATTCCGGCGATTTCGGCAAGGCCGCTTTCGTCGAACAATTGGGCCTGATGCGCGATGCCGGCTTGCCGTACTTCGGCGGCGGCGCCGACCTGCAAGAAGCGCATAGACCGTGGATCGTCGAGCGTAATGGCCTGCGCATCGCGTTCCTCGGCTACGACGAATTCAAACCGCGCGCGTTCGAGGCCGGCGCCAACAAACCCGGCATCGCCTGGAGCGGCGAAGACGAGCAGGTGATCGAAGACATCGTCGCGGCGCGCACCCGCTACCACGCGGATCTGGTGATTCCCTTCATGCATTGGGGCTGGGAAGACGAAGGCTACCCGAGCGAACGCCAGAAACAGTTCGCGCGCGAAATGCTCGATGCCGGCGCCGACATGGTGGTGGGCGCGCATCCGCACGTCACCCAGGGCGCCGAGATCCACAACGGCAAACCGATCGTCTACAGCCTCGGCAATTTCCTGTTCAACGGCTTCGACACCGAAGCCACGCAGACCGGCTGGACGCTCGAAGTGACGATGGACAGACAGGGTGTGGTCGCATGGCGCACGCACGTCGCCCGACTCGACAAGAACGGCGTCCCGCATCCGGACCCCGCCACCGCCAGCCCCTGCGGCAAGCGCGGCGATCGCAACGTCGGACAGTGCCGCGATGAATAAATTCCAATGGCTCGCCGCATCCATCGTGTTCTGCGCCGCGCAACTGTGCGCAGCGAACGCGCACGCCGACACCATCCGTTGCCACATCATCTACGGCGGCGAAAACTTCACCGTCGACGCAGCCCCGACCTCCACCCCGTACCAAGTCCCCGCGCAGAAGATCGGCCGCTACTTCGATTTCAAGGCCAGCTACGTCGCCGCTCCCGAACGCGCCGCCGCCATCAACCTCTACGTCTACGCCCTCGCCAGCGGCGAACCGGTGCTGATCCATCAGGCGAAACATCGACCGCCGTTCATCGTCGGCGGCTCGCGCCATGGTTTCACCGGCCTGCATTTCGTCTACGAACCCAGCAAGGGCAGCGAGCTGCAGTATTGGTGTGAGCGGGTGGATAGCTTGGAGCAATAGATCCGTGATTAGTTTGGATTTCATAGAGGGATAGCAAGCCCGGGGTATCAGACTGGAAGTCAACCAGAGCCAGTTTTTCCAGGTTCGTTCGGTTGTTTGCGACTACGCTCTATTTGGATATCAGGCATTGGTCGCGCTGCATCACCTTTTGGACCTTGTTTTCCTGCTGGCCCAATCGGCCCATCAGGTCCAGGAGGGCCTTTTAGTTGATCGCGAAGCTCTGCGTTAGTGCGCAGCGCCTCTAAAAGAGGTGATACGGCCGGCTCTCTACTTACCAGAAGCATTCCGATTATGCTTAAGACCAGTATGCCGCACGCGAAATTCTTGGCTGCCTGATGAGCAACCGCCATGGCGGTTACTTTTTTGCTAGTGCTTTCTTGATTGAATTGAAGATGTTCAATTTTCTTTATAATTCGACACCGCAACTGCTCTTCTTCCGATATGTCCTCCTGAGGTAAAAAGGCTTCAATTTTATTCACCTTGTAATCGAGTCTAGATTGCCCGCGAATTGCCCAGTAAATTGCATCGCAAAGCTGTACTATCAAATAAAGTGCGACAGCGCTGAGTACAAAGCGACCGGATATATTTGATATTTTTAGTGGACCTCCAGCTTGGGCAACGATAATTCCAGTTGCGATAGTGGCTGCTATGGACGACAGTCCGACGATGGTTGAAAGACGTGCGTCTACACTCCGCCGCCGATCTTCTTCTTCTTCAGATAATAAATGTATATTCTCTAGAGAATCCTTAAGTGATTTGCAACTGGCATGCTTTATTCTTTCCCTCGCCATGAGGATTAAATTTTCATTACCTATTCGGATTTCATCTGTTTTTTCTGGCGCAAGAATTTTTGCCCATGGAATAACAATATCAAGCCACCTTGATCCAATAGCAGTGTATTTAACTTTTGAAATAAGATTCACTTGGATTCCTTCGCTAGCCAATCCGCCACAGCGTCAGATATGCCAAGCTTTAATTGATCATCTAGCCAAAGCCATTGGCCACTTGGATTTACTTCTAAGAATATATATTCGTTATTCGGTGTCAGTACTAGATCAATGCAGCCGAATTCAAGATCAAGGCGTCGCATTAAATGGCGAAGTCGTTCAGTAAGATCGATTGGCAAATCAATCTTGGAGTGAGGAAGTTCTGGATTCTCTGTCTTCCGCCAATCAACTGTTGCAGCCGGATCTGTCTGCGAGTGAATTGCTGCAGAGAATATTTGTGAGCCAACAAAGGTAACCCGAATATCATAGTGTTTGATTATCAATTCTTGGTAAATTGATGGCGCCCATTTAGCGTCCTTAAGAGACTCAAGATGTTCATCGTTAATCAATGATGTAAAAATGGCGAATTCTTCGCCGCCCTCACGAAAATGACCAGAACGTGTTGGTTTAATGACCATCTGGCCAAAACTGTCATAGGCACGCCGTATCACCTTTGGATCGTTTGATACGACCGTTTTTGGGATTTTTAGTCCCACCTCTTGCGCGACTCTCAGTTGATAAGGCTTAAACTCAGCGCGCCAAATCGACACGGGATTGCTCATCCAGCGTGCATTTTGTGTTAACAAGCCACCAACTACAGCAGCACGATTTTCTCGGAGGCAGAATTCGTAAATTCCTGGGTCCATATTCTCAGGTATAGAAGGGGATCGTATCCTTCGATACCAGATTGAATCAAAGCTGATGGCTTCGCCATCAAAATAAATGGACGACCTAATTTCTGATTGGTAATCGACCGAAATTGACTTTTCAAACGGAAGATCTTCAGTATTTATTCTGTAGTGACTAATGCCGCGATCTATTAGACGCCTAACTACGTCGTCTGTTGCTATGTCTACTACGGTGCTAACAATGAGAACTTTATGGCTATTCATCATCTGTGGTTTCTTGATCAACTTTTGTCATACGCGTTCCATTGTCCATTGAGATGCTTGTATTTATAGCATCTACCCATATTTCTCCAATTAGAATTTGCGAAATTTGACGCTTCTTGTCATATCGAAATGTTTGATGCTGGTTCGGCTCGATGGACATCGAGAATTCTGTAATAAATGGCCTCATATTTAAGTTATTCGTCATCAGTTGTTTCTTGATTAATGGCTGTGACTTTAGTCCCCAATGAAATAATTAAGCCTATGGATCGGTTTTTTACTGCGATAGGCAGTGCTTCATCCGCCAAGGTCAGAGTGTCGTCTCTTCTGGTGATTTCATAATTCGCTTTTGTGGCGCGACTTGTGAGCAAAGGTTTTCTAGGAATTATACTTTCAGATGTCATCTGTGGTCTCCTGATTCACTTCTGTAATGCGAGTGGTGCGGGCTAACAAATACCCAGAAACGTCTCGGAATAAGGCAGTTGGTAAGTCATCATCAAAAACTAATTGATCGATTGATTCGAATATATTTTTTCGTGCGGAGCTGGATTTCTTGATTAATAGTGGTATTCCGCTCATAAAATCCTCGCAAGAATTGCGTATTAAGTAGACTGCTGGTTGGACGGATGGGAGATTTGGTCGAAGGACAATCGCTCCAATAAACTCCAATTCAGCATGATGCACAATCTTTCCAGAACATTGATACGCGACGCCCCTGTAAGTTCAGACAGGGTGAGAGCTGGGTCAGCTTCTCACTTGGCGTGCTGCCCTGCACCATTAGGAACTTGTTCGATATCCCTGACTATCGTGCCGATAGCCTCCGACCACGCCCCAAGATCGAAATTCTGCGGATCGTCGTGCCCGCCGGGGTACGGGGTGTCGATCACGGCGTGATAGGCGGGAATCATCCATTCGCCGGCGCGGACGCTGGCGGCGATGTAGGTCAGCGCAAGCAGATGCATTTGCTTCGGCGTGAAGCCCGGGCGTTGTGCGATCCGGTCGTTGACGCAATGGCCTTCGGCGTTCGTCAGGGGCGTGTCGGTCCCGATGTCCGGGCGGCGCAGCTGCACGTTTTCGATATGCAGGAATCTGCCCCGCGTGCTTTCGCCGAGCGTCATCTCATGTTTCGTGGCGCGCCACGGGATGGAGAACGTGCGCCCTTGCGGCGAATAGGCGGCGCCGTCTCGGGTCAGATACAGATGCGCCTGTTTCGACGATTCCCAGGTCGCGGCCAGGTTCCAGCTTGCGTCGTGGGAATCGCTGTCACCGGGAAATTCTTCGCGCGTGCACAGGATATTGCTGGTGTCGTGGATGACGAAATACAGCGCCGGATGTGCGGGTTCGCCTTCGGTTGTGGAGAGCGGTTCGTCGAGGCCGCCGCCGAGGCTGGTTTCTTCGATGCCCTGTGTCGCGAGATAGCGTCTGAGCGCAGAGCGGCTGACGGAAACGGGCTGGCCGGCGCGTGCCGCCAAATGGGCGGGCAGCGGTGCTTCGGTATCTGCGACGGCGCCGCCTTTGCCGACGGGGCGCAGCAGGCAGGTCGCTTGTTCGAGTGCGGTGCCTTGATAGCGGATGTTGGCTTCGTCCCAGCGGCAGGTTTTACTAGAGGCTGCAAAGGGAAAGATGCACAGCAGCACAAAGGATATGCGAGTGAATAACATCGAAGCAGCTCCTTGATCAGCACCTGATCCAGTCATTGGTCTGAGCGCATTCCGCTATATCTCGATGAAAATCGAACAGGACGATCGATCGGCGGGCGCTGTTCTTTTCTCGTCATTCCCGCGAAAGCGGAAACTCATTGCCTCTGGGGAGTTGTAGGTTGCTTCAAAGTCACTGGGTTCCCGCTTTCGCGGGAATGACGGCACTTTTTCGACGCTTTCAAAGATAGTGGCCGACCCCCCAGCGCCGATAACAAAGACTTCAAAGCTGCAAATGGTACGGTTTCAAAACACCCAGGTCTCTCCGCCATTCAACGTTGCGTGATCGCCGAGCGCTTTCTTTGCGCCGCTCAATTGTTCGGTGCGCTCGCCTCGCAGCGCTGCGGGCACATCGAAGGTGATGGCATTCGCCGGATCGAGGTTGATCACCACCCAGGTGTCGCGACCATCGGCGCGCGCCTGCAAGACCCATGCGTTGGCTTCAGCGACGGGGTAGTAGTGCAGTGTTTGCGGCAGCTGCAGGTTGGGGTTCTGGCGGCGCACGGCGAGCAGGCGTTTGTAGTGGTTGTACAGCGAGGACGGATCGCCCTGCTGTGCGGCGACGGAATGGCCTTTGCCGCGCAGCGTGCCCCAATACTTTGACCACCACGCGCCTCGATCGCCGCGATAGCCCTGCGGTGCGGGCAGGTCGATCCAGTTGCGGCCGGTGGCATTGAAGCCGGCGTTGGCGTCATCGGTCCATTGCATCGGCGCGCGGCGGTAGCGGTCTTCGCCGACACTGTGTTGCGACAGGCCGATTTCTTCGCCGTAGTAGAGATACGCGGTGCCCGGTGAGGTCAGCAGCAGACTCGCGGCGATGCGCGCTTTGGCCGCGTCGCCTTCCAGCGTGTGCATGATCCGGTTCTGATCGTGATTGGTGAGGAATGGCGAGAAATAACCCATCGGCGCGGCGGCGGCGCGCTGCTGCAGGTTGGCCCACAGGCTGTCGCGCTTTTTGCTGATGTCGGTGTCGCTGAGTGTGCCGAAGTCGGCGCGACGCATGGCTTTCGGGTTCAGCAGATCGATGACGATGTTGCCGAAGTCGAAATCGAACGCGCTGTCGAGGCCTTGACCGCTATCGCGGTATCGGCCGACGACATCCAGCGACGCCCAGGCTTCCGCGACCAGCAATGCATCGGGGTTGATCGCTTTGACGCGCCGGGTGAAGCCGGTCCAGTAGTCGACGGTGGCCTGCGTATCCGCCTGTTTCGACAGTGGGCCGTCTTCGATCGCGTAGCGCACGGCGTCGAGACGGAAACCGTCGACACCTTTCTTCAGCCAGAAGGCCGCAAGCGCGTCAAGTTCGGCCACGACTTTGGGGTTGCGCAGATTCACGTCGGGCTGCGAGCCGCCGAATGCACCGTAGTAGTACGCCTTGCGGGTCTCGTTCCAGTGCCATACCGCTTCGGGATTCGGCTGGTTCGACCACGCCTGGCCCCAGCCGGCGGGCCGCTGTTCGCGCCAGATGAAATAGTCTTCGTAACCCGGTTCCCTGCGCGCGGATTTGAGGAACCAGTCGTGCTGGTCGGAGATGTGGTTCAGCACCAGATCGAGGATGACCTTGATCCCGCGCTGGTGCGATTCGGCGACGAAATGCTCGAACTCGGCCATCGTGCCGTAGTCGCGTTCGACGTTGTAGAAATCCTGGAAGTCGTAGCCGTGGTACGACGGCGCCTCGAACATCGGCGTGAGCCAGATCGCGTCGACGCCGAAATCCTTCAGGTAATCGAGCTTCGAGGTCATGCCGTTGAAATCGCCGTTGCCGTCGCCGTCGGAATCCTTGAACGATCGCGGCCAGACTTCGTAGACGGTGGCGGAATTCCACCAGCGCTGCGTGCCCGCATCGAAGCTCAGCGATTGATAGGCGTATGCGGGCGTGCTCGGCACGGCCGTCGTCATCGGCGGCGGTGCGTCGAGACTGGGCTGCGCGGTGCAGCCAAGCAACAATGTTGTGAGCAGAACAGTGGCGAATATTTTCACCGAGCGTGTCTCCGGATTTCGATGGCGAAGGATGCAGAGATAACCGGCATCGTAGTCACGCGCGTTGCCCGAACAGCCGCATGCACAGCGCGACCCCGAGCCCCCATGCGCCGTTGAGCAGCAACGCGCCGCCGATCAGGGTGCTGGTCAGCGCGATGCCCTTGATCGGGAACACCACGAACCATGCGACGAGGCTGGGCAGCACCGCGCCAAGCACCAGCGCGAGCAGCCAGTAACGGGCGCCTGCGCGCTTGGCGATGAGTGCCCACAGCGCGATGCCCCACAGCCCGCCCCAGAACGCGAGCGACAGCACCTTGGGTACGCCGAGCGGCGGCGTGGGGTCCATGTTCCAGGCGGCGGTCGGTACTTTGCCGGCCATGTGCAGCAACTGCAGCAGGCCCTGATGGAACAGCAGCGTGGCGATGAAACCGGCGAGGAAGGCGAAGAGCAGCGTTTTCGGTTTGAACACGGGGCGGCTCCTGTGCGGACAGATCCGCAGGATACGCCGAGGCGCGGGCGATGGTCAGGATGCGGAAGGCGCGGCCTGCGGGTCGCGCCACACCATGTAGACATTGGCGCGGTCGTAGTGCGAGTCGGGCTTGATCGACGGCTGATGCTCGAAACCCATGCTTTCGTACAGGCGCACCGCCGGCGTGAGTTTGCTGTTGGTTTCCAGGAACAGCCGAACACCGCGACGCTGGCGGAATTCGGCGATCGCCGCTTCCATCAGCGCGCGGCCGATGCCCAGACCCTGGCGCTGTTCGTCGACCGCCATCTTGGTGAGCTCGTAGACGCCGTCGGCTTCGTGCAGCAGCGCGCAGGTGCCGACGACGTCATCGCCCAGCATCGCGAACAGGATCGTGCCGCCGGATTGCAGGATTTCCGCTTCCGGATTCGACAGCACGCGGTGGTCGATTTCTTCGACGTAGAAATATTTGCGCAACCAGGCTTCGTTGAGCCGGTAGAAGTGTTCGCGCAGCGCGGGATCGAACGGCACGATGCGCAGCGCAGAACGGTCCTGCGCAGCCGCGCGCGCGACGATGGCGCCGGCGAGCGTCGGCGCGAGCACGCTCTCGAAGGCGGTCAGCGTCTGCAGCAGGTCGATACCTTGTTCGCGGCAGTGCTGCGCGAACAGATCTTCGATGGCGCGCCACAGCGGTTTCGCCGTGCGCAGATCGGTTTCGGCGCGGGGAGTCAGCGCCAGTCGCCGACGGCGTTTGTCGGCCGGGTCGACGACGACCTCCAGCCAGCCCTGGTCGGTGAGCTTGTCTGCGAGTTGGCTCACCGCCGAATGGGTCTGGCCGATCGCTTCGGCGATCTCGCCGACGGTCAGCGGCCCGCGGTCGTGGAGGATGCGCAGCAGCGGCAGCCAGCGCCCCTGGATGTCGAGACCGCTGTGGCGATAGACCTCGTCGGCGGTGGCGTAGAGCCGGTCGCTGACCGCGCGCATGCGGCTGCCGAGGGCGATCAGTCCGAGTTGGGCGATGTATTCCATGGCAATCGATCAGTATTTATGTAATCACTAACATAATTCATCCGGACTTCGCCTGCCAAGTCCGGCGCACCCGCCGCTATGCACGGTTCCATGTTTCTTTGAAAAACAGAGGCTTGCGTGATCGGCTTGTCGTCGGCGCGTCGCGCGCGCCACGGCCAAACCGACTCGATCCGAACTGACCCTAAACTCCCGCCCCGGACTCTGGACTTGGTTGGATGACGCGGGCGAATGCGCCCATGCCGCATCGGAACTTCTAAGGAATCGAGCCATGGTTGCTGTATTCACCGGAACGGGTCTGGGCCTGTACAACACTTCGTACACCCAATTGGGATTCACCACCGGCGGCGGCGCCGGCCTCGGGCAAAGCCGCGAGAGCCAGTACGTCAATCTGTCCACCGGCAATCTGGTGCTGCAGGATCTGGACGAAAGCCTGTTCGTCCGCGGCCTGAACGCATCGTTCCTGCGGACCTACAACAGCCGGGGCACGGTGACCGGTCAGGGGCAGGACGGTTGGGTGACGGGCTTCGAGCGCAACGTGACGCTCACCGGCACGCTCAACACAGCCGGCAGCACGATGACCCTCAACACCGGCGACGGCCAGAGCGTGGTCTTCGTCTACTCGGGCACCGCCAACCGGTACACGACGACCGGCGGCGAAGGCGCCCACGACACGCTGGTCTGGAATACCACCGGGCTCACCTGGACCTATACCGAAGGCAGCAGCCAGCGCGAAGAACTCTATGCCGATCACGCCAGTGCGACGCTGAAGGGCCGGCTGACCCGGATCCGCGATCTGAAGACCGACGGCACCACACCGGCGCAGTACGACATCGTCTACGACGCGAACAACCGGATCTCCGAAGTGCGGTCGATCGACGGCACGGTGCTGGCCGGGCAGCGCGATTCGATCGTGTTCACCTACAACGCTGCCGGCCAGCTGGCGTCGATCAGCACGCGCGAAGGCGGCGTGCTCAAAGGGCAGGTGAGCTACGGCTACGAGAACGCGAATGGCACCGGTCGCCTGGCCTGGGTACAGACCGATCTGACCCCGGAGATCACCACCGACAACACCTGGGACGCCACCACCGCCGCCAACAACGACGGCAAGCGCTTCCGCACCACCTACACCTACGTCAGCGCGACCGCGAGCGATCTGCGCATCGCCAGCGTCAGCACCAGCGAAGGGGTGACGGTGGCCTACACCTATGAAGCCGACGGCAGCGGTGGCTTCCGGGTGAAGACGGTGACCCAGGGCAGCGGCGGCGCAGCCCAGACCACGACTTTCACCTACGGCGCGACCACGACCGATGTCGTGGATGGCGCCGGCCGTACCTGGACCTACGAGTACGACGCCAACAAGCAGCTGATCGCGATGCTGGAGCCTGCGGTGAGCGGGCTGCGCCAGAAGACCAGCTACACCTACGACACGTCGGGCAATCTGATCCGCGTCAGCCAGGCGCCCAACGCCGGCAGTGCGGCGGTGCTGGACACGGTGTTCCGCTACGACGCCAACGGCAACCGCATCCTGCAGCGCGATCTGCTCGGCAACACCGTGGCGTGGACCTACAACGCTTTGAATCAGGTCACTGCGGAAACCCGCTACACCGTGGCCGATGCCGACGGTCTGGATCCGACCCATGTCGGCACCACCAATCTGCCTTCCGGTGCGCTGGTCACGCGCTACATGTACGACGCCCGCAATCGCGTGCGCTTCGTGCTCAATGCGGCGGGCGAGGTGCGTGAACTGACCTACGCAACCACCGGCAACGGCATCGGCCAGCTCGCCACCGAGCGGCGCTATCTCGGTGCGGTCTATACCGGTACCACCTACACCGAGGCGGCCCTCAACACCTGGGCGACCGACGCGGCGGCGCTGCGCAAGTCCAACAGCGCGCTGACCGAATACACCTATGACGGCAAGGGCCGTCTCTCGCAGACCACCGCCTATGCGGCCGTCACCGCCAATGTCGCCGGCACTGGCGTGCTGGATGCCAGCGCCGAGATCGCGCGCTACACCTACGATACGCAGGGCCTGTTGCGGCAGAGGCTCACAGTGCGCGGTGCGGCGCGCACCGTCGCGGGTGCAGCGCCGACCACCAGCGAGATCGTCGATTACATCTACGACGGCATGGGCCGCCTGCTCAGCCAGTTGAGCCGCGGCGCGGACATCGCGGCGATGCCGGATCCGCGTCTTGATCCGACCGGCTATGCGACGTGGATGGCGGCGAACGACGGCGCGACCGTGCTCACCGCCTATGCGTATACCGACTCGGCCAACCAGATCCGGGTCACCTTCGACACCGGCGCGACCCGCACCGCGAGCTACAACAACGCAGGTCAGCTGAGTACTGCGGTCGAGTCCGGCGTGGTCGCCGGCAGCACCGTCACCCGCACCACCCAGAACTTCTACGACAACACCGGTCGTCTGCGCGCCACCCAGGACGCCACCGGCGCGCGCATGTACTACTTCTACGATCCGGCCGGGCGGTTGACGGCGGTGGTCGACGGCACCGGCGCGGTGGCGAAGACCGTCTACGACGGCGTTGGCCGGGTCGTGCAGACCGTGGCGCATGCGATCCGCGTCGACACCAGCGGCTGGCTTTCCGGCAGCACCGTGTTGAAGGACACGCTGGTGTTCGCGGCGACCGCACCGGCGCTCACCGCGAATCAGGCCTGGGTGCAGACCGATGCGGTGAACGACCGCAGCGGCAGCCAGACCTACGACAACGCCGGCCGACTGGCGACCCAGACCGATGCTGCGGGTCTGGTGGCCACCTATGCCTACGATGCGGCATCGCGCCTGCTCTCGTTGACCGTGGCCAAACCCGGCGACGTCACCGCCGTGCCGCGTGTCACTCGGATGTTCTACGACAGCGCCGACCGCATGGTCGCGACGCTGGATGCGGCCGGATATCTGACCGAGACGATCTACGACGCCGGCGGCCGTGCGGTGAAGGCGATCCGCTACGCGACGCTGACCAACAGCGCGTATTGGGCGAGCGGCACGCTGGCGCAGCTGCGCCCGGCCGCCAATGCGGCCAACGACCAGACCACGCGGCTGTTCTACAACGCGCGCAGCCAGCAGATCGGCATGCTCGATGCCGAAGGCCATCTGACCGAATTCGTCTACGACGAAGCGAACAACCAGCGCGCGGTGAAAAGCTACGCCAAGCGCCTGACCGGCCTGACTGGCACCGAAACCTTCGCGACCCTGCGCACCAGCGCCACCACCGGCGCGCCTGCAGAAGCCTTCCGTCTGACCCAGCGCAGCTACAACGGCCTGGGCCAACTGGTCACCGAGCTCAATCACGAAGGCACCGTCACCCGCTACAGCTACGACGAAGCCGGACGCCTGGTGAAGACCGAGGCCGCGCAGGGCACCACCGAAGTGCGCGAGGGCAATCGTCGCTACGACGTGTTCGGCAATCTGATCGGCGAACTCATGGGCGAAGGCTCGGCCCGTCTGATCGGCGGCATGACCGAAGCGCAGATCGACGCCATCTACGCCCAGTATGGCGTGCGCTACAGCTACGACCTGGTTGGTCGCCGCATCGAGAGCATCGATGCTGCCGGCAACAAGACCTGGTACTTCTACGATGCCGCCGGACGTCAGACCTTCACCGTGCGCGGCATGCACGACAGCGGCAACGTCCAGAACGCCCAGGGCGAAGTGGTCGAGACCCGCTACAACGCCTTCGGTCAGGTGATCGACAGCATCGCCTACACCGGCCGGATCACCCTCGCTGTGCCAGGCAGCCGCGCCAGCGCGCAGACCGCGATTTCGGCGCTGAGCATCGGCGCCACCGACAGCCGCGCGCAGTTCCGCTACGACACCCGGGGTCTGCTCAGCGAACGTATCGACGCGGAGAACTACCGCAGTCTGTACACCTACACCGCGTTCGGCGAGCTGCGCACGCAGCAGGATCTCGAAGCCAACAACAGCGTCCGCCGCACCCTCACCAACAGCTACGACAAACGTGGCCTGCTGACCGGCCAGACCGAAGCCGGCGGCACGCTCAGCCGCAGCATGGGCGTGATCTACGACGCCTTCGGTCGCGCCACCACGCGTACCGACGCGCGCGGCAATACCGTGACCCTGGCGTATGACCGCCTGGGCCGCATGGTCTCGCAGACCGCGAACAACGTCAGCGGCCGCAACGAGAGCGTGTCGACGGCGTACGACGCCTTCAGCCGAGTGGTCAGCCAGACCGATGCACTGGGCCGTGTCACCAACTACACCCACAGCGACAGCGCGCGCAGCATCACCGTGCTCACCGCCGAAGGCGTGAGCGTCACCACCACCCAGAACCGCTTCGGCCAGGCGTTCACGGTGACGCAGACGTTGCCCGACGGCACCGTCGCCACCACCACCACGACCTACAACAAGGACGGTCAGGCGCTCAGCGTGACCGATCCGCTGAACCGGATCGAGCGCAGCGAATACGACGCGCGCGGCCTGACCGTGGCTACGGTCGATGGCAGTGGCCGCCGGATCGAATACACCTACGACGCCGCCGGCCGGGTGTTGACCCGGCGTGAAGATCCGGCCGGTCTCAATCTTGCTTCCACTTGGGTCTACGACGGTCAGGGCCGACAGATCCAGGCGACCGACGCCAGCGGTGTGCGCAGCACACTGAGCTACGACCGCAGGGGCAATCTGCTCGAAGCGATCCTCGATCCTGCGGGTCTGGCGCTGCGCACCACGTACACCTGGGACCGCGACGGTCGCCAGCTGACGATGACCCAGGGCGCGGGCACCGCTGCGGCGATGACCATCGCCTACGCCTACGATGCCTTCGGCCGCCGCAGCACCGAAACGGTGTCGCCGGGTGTGCTGAATCTCATCACCACCTACACCTACGACGCCAACGACAACGTCGTCAGCAAGACCGACGCCAGCAGTCGCGTGACGCGCTTCAGCTACGACGCCGCCAATCGCCTGCGCTTCAGCGTCGACGGCGCCGGCAACGTCAGCGAAGTGGTCTACGACGCGGCCGGCCGCGCCACGATGATCCGCAGCTACGCCAAGGTGGCGGTGATCACCGGACTGTCGGCTGCGCCGAGCGAAGCGGAGGTCGCCGCGCTGGTCACCGCGCAGACGCTCGCGAACGACGCGCAGGATGAAGTCTCCTATCGCATCTACGACCGCGACGGTCGTCTGGTGATGTCCGTCGACGGCACCGGAAGCGCGATCGAGATCGTGTACGACAGCGCAGGCCGCAAGGTGCTGGAGCGCCGCTACGCGCAGTCCGCCGTGCTCAACGCGACGCTGCGCGGCCAATTGCAGGCCGGCACCGCCACGGTCGCCGCGCTGCGTACCGCTGCAGGTCCGAACGCGGCGAAGGACGTACAGATCCGTTACGTCTACGACGCTGCGGGGCAAGTGGTGTTCATGCTCGACGCCGTGGGTGCGGTCACCCGCA
The DNA here is from genome assembly GCA_964523435.1 of uncultured Xanthomonas sp. Lineage (GTDB taxonomy): Bacteria > Pseudomonadota > Gammaproteobacteria > Xanthomonadales > Xanthomonadaceae > Lysobacter_I. The sequence goes on along the minus strand of CAZGBA010000002.1, from coordinate 104,876 downwards.
ACTGGTACGACGCCGCAGGGCGCGTGGTCGCGTCGCGCCGCTATGCGACCGCAGTGAATTTCGCGGGCGTCACCGACACCACCAGCGTCGCCACGCTGCAGGGACTGGTGGTCGAAAACCTTGCCGATCAGGGCCAGTACCGCGTGTACGACAGCGCCGGGCGCGTGGCCTATCTGATCGATCTGGCCGGCACCCTGCAACAGGTCGGATACGACGCCGCAGGCCGGATGACGGTCACCCGCACCTACGCCACGCTGTTCTCGGTCGGTACCGGTACGCTCCGCGATGCGCTGCGTGCCGGTACCGCCACGGTCGCGGACTTCGCCACCTTCGCCACCGCCAATGAATCGGCCGCGCGCGCGCAGGCGATGGTCTACGACAGCGCCGGTCGTGCCCGTTACACGGTGACGCGTTCGGCCGCCGGGATCGCCCAGGTCTCGGAGACCCAGTACGACGCTGCCGGTCGCGCGGTCGCCAGCGTGCAGTACGGCGTCAACATCGGCTTCAGCGCGACCTACAGCGAAGCAGGTGTGGCGGCGGCGCTGAATACAGCGCTGAGCACCGATCCGCTGATCCGCGCGAACCAGATCCGCACCCAGCGCATCGTCTACGACACCGCCGGCCGCCAGCGTTTCATGCTCGACGCCACCGGCGCGCTCGCCGAGTGGCGTTACGACGGCGCCGGCCGGGTCACGGACACCATCGCCTACGGGCAGCGTCCTCCGGCCACCACCACCACCGAGACCGGTCTCAGCGCGTGGGCCAACGCCCAGCCCGCCGTCGATGTGCGCCGCACGCGCTCGGCTTACGATGCTTCCGGTCGCCTGCAGGTGCGCACCGACGCGCTCAACAAGACCGAGAGCTTCACCTACGACGGCGCTGGCCGCCTGCTGACCCGCACCGATCGCAACAACGCGGTCTGGACCTACCAGTACGACGCCGCCGGCCGCCGCACGGCGGAGATCACGCCGCAGGTATCGGTGAGCAGCGTCAACAGCGCCGGTGTGCTCGTCCCCGAGCCGTCGCCGCGCTCGATCGTCACCCGCTTCACCTACGACGCGCTCGGCAATGTCCGCACGCGTACCGACAACGCCGATGCGCCGGTCACCACCGATCGCCGCACCACCACCTACGTCTACGACAACCGCGGCTATCAGGTCAGCACCATCTTCCCGGATGCCGGCAGCTACAACGTCACCACCAATACGCTGGACGCGACCGGCGTGCAGGCGACGATCGAGATCACCTACAACGCGCTGGGTCAGGCGGTGGTGCAGAAGGACGTCCGCAACAACTACAGCTACAAGACCTACGACGCGCTCGGTCGGCTCACCCATGAGATCGACCAGGAAAACAACGTCAGCAGCTACACCTACAACGCTTTCGGCGAAGTGAGCTCGGTGCGTCGTTTCGCGACGGCGCTGAATACCGGGGTCATCGCCGGCTGGACCGCCGGGCAGGCGCTCAGCACGGCGCAGCTGCAGACGGTGGGTGCGATCGTCGCCAACGCCGCCGATCGCACCATCGATACCGCGTACACCGCGCTGGGCCAGAAGGCCAGCGTGACCCAGTCGCAGGTGACCTACTACCGCAACGACGGCAACGTCGCCAGCGGTTCGCCGGTGAAGACCTTCGCCTACAACGCCTTCGGCGATCTGGTGACCGAGTCCGATCTTGTCGAAGGCGTTCCCAACAGCGGCAGCGAAGTGTGGGCCACCGCCTATCGCTACTACGACGCGCTGGGCCGCAACACCTTGACGGTGGATGCGCTGGGCTATGTCACCGAGACCAAGTACAACGCGACCGGCGAAGCGATCGAGACCATCGAGTACGCACGCGCATTGAGCCAGACCCCGAGCGTCAACACCCGCCCGGGCCTGCCGGCGCCGGGCGATGCCGCCACCGGCGACAACCGCATCAGCCGCTGGGGTTACGACGCGCTGGGCCGCAAGACCAGCGAGATCTCGGTGCGCCAGTACCGCCGCATCGACGGCAGCACCGGCAGCCGCGACGTCACCGCCACGTACGGCTACGACAACGAAGGCCGGGTGATCTCGATCACCGACGATACCGGCGTCACCCTCACCGCCTACGACGCCATCGGCCGCACCACCTCGGTGCAGGAACCGACCCGTGCAACCCTGGTGCAGGGCGTGGATACCGCGCTCGGCGGCAGCACCGCGCTGGATCTGACCTCGACCGCGCTGTACGAACAGCGCTCGCCGTACACCACGATGGCCTATGACGCCTTCGGCAATGCGGTGGCGGTGCGGCGTTACGCCAACGGCAAGAACGGCGCCAGCGCTGCGGTGGCCGACGACAGCCGCGACCAGGTGCAGCTGATGCGCTACGACTGGCAGGGTCGCGCGGTGTGGGAACGCGACGGCGAAGGCGCCGTCGTCACCCGCACCTACGATGCCGCCGACAACGTGATCGGCGTGCGCTACACGCTGACCGGCAACGAAGGCCGCAGCGCGATCGTGCGGGTCACCAACAGCTACGACAAGACCGGTCGGCAGAAGACCACGCTGACCGAGCGCGACCAGTACCTCAGCGGCGCGTTCCAGAACACCGTGGTCGATACCGGCGAGACGGTGAGCTACAACGCCTTCGGCGAGATCACCGGCAAGACCATGTCCGGCCTGACCGGCAGCCTGGCCTATGCCTACGACACCACCGGCCGGCTGATTTCATCCAACGACAGCGGTGCGGTGCGCAACTTCGGCTACAACCTCGCCGGGCATCAGGTGCGCACCAGCCAGAATGCGTATCTGAGCGCCACCGACGGCGTGGTGGTGGCGGTCACCCTGACCCGCGTCGACAAGCTCGGCCGGACGCTGGAAGCGGTGTTGCCGTCGCACAACGCCACCACTTCCACGACCAGCACCATCACCCAGCGGGTCGATCGCTGGGGCAACGTGGTGCAGATCATCGACGCGCGCGGCTACCAGACCGACTACGAATACAACAGCCTCAACCAGCTGGTGCGCGAGACCCGCCCGCTGGTGAAGGTGGTCGCAGAAAATGGCGCCGTGAGCTGGCTGCGCCCGGTCAACCAGTGGTACTACGACGCCCTGGGCCGGCTGGTCGCGACCCGCGACGCCAACGGCAATCTGCGCAGCAACGAATACGACGCCACCGGCCGCATGACCGCGACCCGCGACGCCTACGGCAACGTCACCCGGCACGCCTACGATGCACTGGGCAACCAGCGCCTGATGCAGAACGCACTGGGGTATCTGACCTTCAAGGAATACGACCGTCGCGGCCAGGTCACCGCGATCGGCGATTATCTGCCCGCCAGCAACGGCACGAGCCGCGAGAAGACCTATCTGCAGCGCTATGTGCTGAACCAGAACGGCGACCGCATCGAAGTGAAGAACGCGCTGAATTTCGCGGCGCAGTACGACTACGACAGCCGCAAGCAGGTGATCCGCAGCAAGACCGCGATGGGCGTGGTGCTGGAGTACGCCTACGACGCGGCCGCGCGCAGGATCCGCGAGCGCAACGGCCTGTCGCTGGCCGCCAATGCGCCGACCTATCTGGATCGCGAGAGCGAGACGGTGCGACTGAACGAACTGAGCTGGGACTACGACGTGTTCGGTCGGGTGATCGACCACAACAACCTCAGCGGCCGCGACAGCGATTACAGCTACAACGCCAGCTCCGGTCAAACGACCGGTGAGACCGCCGCCGGCGGTTCGGGCATCGTCACCGGCAACGGCAGCAAGACCATCAGCTACTACGCCAACGGGCGTATCCGCCAGGTGATCGAGGGCGCCACCACCTATCGCTACGAATACGACGCGGCCGGCAACCGCACCGTGGAGGAAGTGACCACCGCCGACACCTACGGGATGCAGGTGCGCACGCTCACCCGCACTACCTACGACAGCAACAACCGGGTCGAACGCGTGACCCAGGACGATGTGCTGACCGGCAAGCGGGTGTTCGATCTGATCACCGAATACGACGCCAACGGCAACCGCCGCCACGTGCGCGCGGTGTCGGGCTACGGCCCGAACGTCGACGGCATTCCGGTGAACAACAGCGCGCCGGTGACGATCCGCACGGTCGACGACCGCACCGTGCGCAAGGGTCTGACCTCGCAGTTCCGGCTGCTGTTCACCGACATTTTCCGCGACGCCGAACAGGACGCCCTGAGCCTGACCATCGCCCAGGGCAGCGGCGCAGCGCTGCCGGCATGGCTGGTGGCGACCCGCGACCCGAACACCGGCGAGATCGTGTTCACCGCGAATCCTTCCGCAGGTCTGGCCGACCAGGACATCGTGGTGCGGCTGACCGCGACCGAGACCGCGAATGCGGCCAATACGGTCAGCACCACCTTCACCGTGCGCGTGCGCAGCAACAGCGCGCCGGTGTTGATCCAGGCGGGTGATATCGCCTTGCGCGTGAAGACCAATCAGCCTTGGAACAAGGATCTGATCGTCGGCGACTACTTCCGCGACGCGGACGTGGGCGATGTGCTGAGCCTGAGCATCGAGAATGCGCTGCCGTCGTGGCTGACCATCGACGCGAGCAATCCCGGCGCGATCCGTCTGAGCGGCACGCCGGCGGCCGCCGGCACGTTCATCGTGCGTCTGCGCGCCACCGACCAGCAGGGCGCATTCGTGGTCAAGCAGTTCGCGATCACCACGGCGCCGAACAGCGCGCCGAGCGTGGTCGCCGCACCGACGCCGGTCGACGCGATCATCAGCCGCCAGTTCGACTGGACGCGCGATCTGTCGCAGGTGTTCACCGATGTGGACGGCGACCGCATGCAGGTCACCGCGAAATTGAGCAGCGGCGCCGCGCTGCCGGCGTGGATGTCGTTCCAGTACCTCTACGATCAGGCCACACCGGAGATCAAGTTCACCGGCAATGTGCCGACCGATGAAGTCAACGGCCGCGTCTACAGCGTCGTGCTGACCGCGACCGACGTGGATGGGGCGGTCACCACGACCACCCTGACCGTGAATGTCTTCGCCAACCGCGCGCCTGCGCCGACCGCGAACACCCTGGTGCTGCCGCCGCTGCGGGTCAACGACAACTACAGCCAGACCTTCGCGATCTCCGCGCTGTTCAACGACCCCGAGAACGACACCCTCAGTCTGGCGACGCTGTTCCCGCAGGGTTCGAGCCTGCCGGCGTGGCTGAAGATGACGGTGGACTACACCGCGAAGACCGTGACCTTCTCCGGTCGCCCGACCGTCAACACCCAGGCCGGCAGCTTCGCTTTCGATGTGCGCGCGACCGACATCGCCGGGCTGACCGGCGTGAAGTCGTTCTCGATCGTGGTCGGCACCGACAACGCGCCCGCGCGCAGCGCCGTGCCGCTGGCCGATCGCACGCTCAGCATCAACCGCAGCTTCACCTACACCCTGCCGGACGGCCTGTTCACCGATGCCGACGGCGATGCGTACACCCTGAGCGCGTCGATGGTGGTGCAAGTCACCGAAATCGAACCGGGCACGCCCACCTTCAACTGGGTCGACTATCAGCCGCTGCCGAGCTGGCTGACCTTCAACGCGGCCACCCGCACCTTCAGCGGCACGGTGCCGGCGAACCAGCCGGTCGGCAACTTCACCGTGCGTGTGCAGGCCGTCGACAGCCGTGGCCGCGTCAGCGTTGCCGACAACAATTTCGTCGGCGGCGCCAACAACAGTGCCGATGGCGATATCCGCTTCAATATCCAGACCTGGACGAACACGGCGCCGTTCTACAACGTCGGCACGCTGCCGAACCGCACGCTGGTGCACGGCGGTGCGGTGAACTTCGCGATGCCGGGCGGCGCGTTCACCGAGCCGGATGGCGATGTGATGACCTACAGCGCGCAGGTGCTGATCGGCAGCACCTGGACCAACATCAGTGCGCTCGGCCTGAGCATCAACGCGACGACGGGCCAGATCACCGGCACCGCGACCAATCTGACCCAGGCCAGCTACAGCGCGCGGATCATCGCCAACGATCCGCAGGGGCTGACCGGCATCGGCAGCTTCACCTTCAGCACCACCAACACGCCGCCGACGGTCGGCACCATTCCCGCCCAGAACGCAGGCCGCAACCAGGCCTTCAGTCTGGGGCTGTCGACCTTCTTCGCCGACGTCAACAATGACCCGCTGACCTACAGCGCGACCGGCCTGCCGGCCGGGCTGACGCTCAACACAGCGACCGGTGCGATCACCGGCAGCACCACTGCGGCGCTCGGCAGCTACACGGTGACGGTCAGCGCCAGCGATGGTCGCGGCGGCTCGATCGGCACCAGCTTCACGCTGAATGTCGTCAATTCGGCGCCGGTGGCGCCGACCATTCCGAACCAGACCGCGACGGCGGGGGCGGCATGGAGTTACACCGTGCCGGCCTTCACCGATCCGAACGGCGACGTGCTGACCTACAGCGCCAGCGGACTGCCGGCGTGGATGAGTTTCAACGCCACCACCCGCGTGCTCAGCGGCACCGCCGGCCCGGTCGGCAGCTGGACCATCAACATCACCTCGACCGATCCGTCCGGTGTGCCCGCGAGCCGCAGCTTCACCGTCACCACGCCGAGCACGCCGCCGGTCTACAACGGCACGCTGTCCAATCAAGCGGCGTCGCCGAGCGTCGTGTTCTCCTACACCGTGCCGGCGGGTGCGTTCACCGATCCGAACGGCGACGCGCTGACCTATAGCGCTGACGCCAACGGTTCGCCGTTGCCGGCATGGCTGTCGTTCAACGCCGCCACCCGGACCTTCAGCGGCACGCCGACCACGGCAGGCAGCTGGGTCATCCGGGTGATGGCCAACGACGGCACCAGCACCGCCTCTGGCACGTTCACCATTTCGGTCGCGAACGCGGCGCCGGTCTACAACGGCACCTTGCCGAGTCGCAACGCGCCGGTCGACACCGTCGTGTCGTGGCCCCTGCCTGCCGGCGCATTCACGGATCCGAACAACGATGCGTTGAGCTACATCCTGGAAGTCGAGCGTCCCGGCTACTGGGAGTCGTACTGGCTCGCGCCGGGCGAGCCTGAAATGCGCTGGATCGAGCCGGCATGGGTCTCCGCTTCGTCGGTCGGCCTGAGCATCGCCGCCAACGGCACCATCAGCGGCACGATCCGCGCACTGGTTTCGCCGGGCAACGGCAACGGCGTGACCGGTATCGTCAATCAGACCAACTACAACTACAGCCTGCGCATCACCGCGCGCGATCCCTCCAACGCCAGCGCTGCCGGCACGTTCGCAGTCGTCGCGAATGCGGCACCGGTCGCACCGTCCATTCCGCGCATCATCCTGGCGCACAACGTGCCGGTCAGCACCACGCTGCCGGCGTTCGCCGATGCCAACGGCCAGGCACTGGTCTACAGCGTGAGCAATCTGCCGCCGGGCATGAGCTTCAATGCCAGCACCCGGGTGATCAGCGGCACCGGCCCCACCAAGGGCGACTGGACGGTGACCTACACCGCCACCGATACCCTCGGCGCGGTGACCAACACCACCTTCACCCTGACCATCGGCACCGACACCGCGCCGGTGCGTACCGGCGTGACCCTGGCCGATCGGACCCTCAGCATCAGCCGCAGTTTCAGCTACACGCTTCCGGACGGGCTGTTCGTCGACAACGACGGCGACAGCTTCAGTCTGACCGCATCGCTCGTCGAACAGGTGGTGGAGTACGAGCCCGGTCTTCCGAACTTCTATTACGTCAACTATCTGCCGCTGCCGAGCTGGCTGACGTTCAACGCCGCCACCCGCACCTTCAGCGGCACCGTTCCGGCGAACGAGCCGGTCGGCAACTTCGCCGTGCGCGTGCAGGCGATGGACAGTCGTGGCCGCGTCAGTGCGGCGGACCATAACTTTGTCGGTAGTGCCGGCAACGTCTACGACGGCGACATCGTGTTCAATGTCCAGACCTGGACCAACAGTGCGCCGATCTACAACGCCGGCACCTTGCCCGGCCGGACGCTGGTGCATGGCGGCGCAGTGAACTTTGCGCTGCCGGGCGGTGCGTTCAGCGAGCCGGACGGAGATGCATTGAGCTACAGCGCACAGGTGCTGATCGGCAGCACCTGGACCAACATCAGTGCGCTCGGCCTGAGCATCAACGCGACGACGGGCCAGATCACCGGCACCGCGACCAATCTGACCCAGGCCAGCTACAGCGCGCGGATCATCGCCAGCGATCCGCAGGGTCTGACCGGCATCGGCGGCTTCACCTTCAGCGTGACCAACACTGCGCCGACGGCGGGCACCATTCCGAACCAGACCGCAGGTCGCAACCAGGCCTTCGGTCTGTCCACGGCCGCGTACTTCAGCGACGTGAACGCGGATGTGCTGACCTTCAGCGCGACCGGTCTGCCTGCCGGTCTGACGATCAACAGCGCGGGCGTGATCAGCGGCAGCACCAGCGCGGCGCTGGGCAACTATGCCGTCACGGTGACGGCCAGCGACGGCCGCGGCGGCACGGTCAACAGCGGCTTCACGCTGACGGTGGCCAATTCGGCGCCGGTGGCGCCCGGGGTGAGCAATCAGACGGCGACGGCGGGTTCGTTCTTCAGCTACACGCCTGCCGCTTTCACCGATCCCAACGGCGACGCGTTGACGTACAGCGCCAGCGGCCTGCCGGCGTGGCTGAGCTTCAATTCCAGCACCCGCACCTTCAGCGGCACGGCGAGCGTGGTGGGCAGCTGGTATGTCACCTACACCGCGACGGACACCTCGGGCACTGCGTCCAGCACCGGCTTCTGGGTGACCACGCCGAGCACGCCGCCGGTCTACAGCGGCGGTCTGAGCAACCAGTCGGCGTCGCCGGGCGTGGGCTTCAGCTACACGGTGCCGGCGGGTGCGTTCACCGATCCGAACGGCGATGCGCTGACCTACAGCGCCGACGCCAACGGCGTCGCGCTGCCGGCGTGGCTGAGTTTCAACGCCGCCACCCGCACCTTCAGCGGTACGCCGAGCTCGGCGGGCAGCTGGACCATCCGGGTGATGGCATCGGATGGGACCAGCACCGCATCCGGTCTGTTCACCATCTCCACCGCCAACGTCGGTCCGGTCTACAACGGCACGCTGCCGGCGCGTAGCGGCACCTCCGGCACGGGCGTGTCCTGGACACTGCCCGCCGGTGCGTTCACCGACGCCAACGGCGACGCCCTGACCTACACGCTGGAAGTCGAGCGCCCGGGTTACTGGGAGACGTACTGGCTCGCGCCGGGCGAACCCGATATCCGCTATGTCGAGCCGGTGTGGGTCGCGGCTTCGGCCGTGAGTCTGTCGATCGCCGCCAACGGCACCATCAGCGGCACGTTGCAGGGCCTGTATTCGCCCGGCTACGACAGCGTGTACCAGTACTACTACAACTACAACATGCGGATCACCGCACGCGATCCGAGCGGTGCAACGGCGGTCGGCGGGTTCTCGGTCAACGCCAACGTGGCCCCGGTCGCGCCCGGTGTCGGCACGCTGACCGCACGCCAGAACAGCGCCTATTCCTACACGCTGCCGGCGTTCAGTGACGCCAACGGCAATGCGTTGAGCTACAGCGTCGCCAATCTGCCGCCGGGTTTGTCGTTCAATTCGAGCACGCGCGTGATCAGCGGCACCCCGCCGACAGCGGGCAGCTGGACCGTGACCTACACCGCGAACGACGGCAACGGCGGGGTGACCAACACCACCTTCACGCTGAATGTGCAGGCCAACAACGCGCCCACGCCGCCATCGGTGGGCGCACAGACCGGTGGTGTGGGCGGCGGGCTGTCGCTCACGCTGCCGGCCTTCACCGACGCCGACTACGACGCGCTCAGCTACAGCGTCAGCAATCTGCCGCCGGGCTTGTCGTTCAATCCTGCCACCCTCGTCATCAGCGGCACACCGACCACAGCGGGCAGCTGGACCGTGACCTACACCGCGAACGACGGTCGCGGCGGAGTGAGCAACACCACCTTCACCTTCACCATCAACGCCTCGGCACCGCCCAATCAGGCGCCTGTGGTCAGTGTTCCGCTCGATGACCAGTACGCGGTCAGCGGCGAATACTTCGTCTTCACCATTCCGGCCAACGCGTTCACCGATCCCGACAACAATCCGCTGACCTACAGCGCGACCCAGGCGAGCGGCGCAGCCCTGCCGGCATGGCTCAACTTCAACGCATCCACCCGGACCTTCAGTGGCGTTCCCAGCGGTGTCGGCAATCAGGGCTGGACGATCCGGGTGCGGGCGACCGATCCATCCGGCCTGAGCATTACCGATGACTTCTGGCTCTACAAAGAAGGCACCGGCGGCGGTCCGCTCGACGGCGTGCCGGTCGATGATCCGAGCCTGCAATCCGCTGCACTCGCGCCGAATGCCGAATCGCTGGACGGCGAGCTCATGTCCCGTTCCTGGGACGTCGCACCGGTTCGCGAATCGCCCAATCCCCTGCCGGGCCCCGACGTCGAGCCCTACGGCATCGCGCAAAGCATCGTTCCGGACGCCGCGCCAGCGCCGTTGACCGATGGCGAAACCGTCGTTGCCGACGCACAGGCCGCGTTGGCGACGGCAGCTGCCGCAGCAGCTACTGCCGCCACCACAACCGCCGCCAGTTCGATTCCGGTCAACGACGTACAGCCGAACGCCGCCATTGATGATGTCGAGCCGGTCGCGCGGGTCTACAGCTTCGACATGGGCACCGGTCCGGCGCTTGCCGGCAGCGCCTCCATCGTCGAGATCCAACCGACCGGCGGCGCCAGTGCGATCGAGCCGGCGCCGATGATCAACGCACTCGCCACACGAGTGCCGGTGCAGATCAAAGACGAATGGTTCCTTTACGACGCCGAAAACCGCCTGAAACTGGTCGGCGGTCAGCTGGTCGGCGTCGCGGGCGCGCAGGGCACCTACATCGGTCTCGGCGCCAGCGGCGTGGAGTCGTACGAGTTGATGTACGACGCCGTCGGTCAGGTCGTCGGCCGCTCGGTCAAGTCCGGCGCCAACCAGATCGTCTACCGCACCACCTACGACCTGCGCGGCCGCAAGCAGTACGAGTTCCACGGCGAATATCTCAACCCGGTGAATTTCGAGTTCGGCGGCATTTCCAAGCAGTACACGTACGACGCTGCCGACCGGATGACCGAGACCCGCAGCTATTACCAGAACGGCACGCGCGTGCAGGCGCCGCTTGACGGCGAGGGCTTCCCGCAGGGACCGGACATGCACGTCTCCGGCTGGATCTCCAGCGCCGAAACCTTCACCTACGACGCCGACGGCCGTCTGACCCTGCAGGTCAATCTGGAGCGCAACAACGGCATCAACGGCATCCAGTGGTTCGAACCGTGGGACTACGACGACACCCTGCAGCGCACCAGCCTGAGCGTGCTGATCGAAGACAGCCGGGTGATGTACACCGACCAGTTCGGCGCCAGCGGCTACGACAGCGTCGGGCGGGTCTCGGTGTATCGCTATACCGCCAAGGACATCAGCTGGGCGACCCACACCTACACCAGCACCTACGAGGGCTGGGAGGGCTACGTCGAGAAGTTCATGAGCGGCGTCAGCACCAACAACAACTACCGCGCCACCACCAACACGCTGACCTACGACGCGTTCGGCAAGCTGATCAAGCAGATCGAGAACACGCCGTTGCCCAGCAATCTGGGCACGCTGGAGGACCGCGCACGCGCCTACACCTACAACGGCGACGGTCGCGTGCTGACCCGCCGCGAAGGCAAGATCGTCAGCAACGTCTTCACCCAGACGCCGGACGCCTCAGGCGCCAACCCGAACTATCTGTTCGTGCATGCCGCCGGCCAGCAGCAGGCCGAACTGCGTGAAGGCGGCCAGATCCGCTACAACGGCGGTTACACCTACAACACGCAGCAGATCCAGACCCTCAACGGCAGCGGCAACTACGCCGCCGGCGGCGGTACGGTCACGGCGCAGCAGGGCGAAACCCTGCAGTCGCTGGCGCAGCGCGTCTACGGCAACAGCAGCCTGTGGTACGTGCTCGCCGACGCGAATGGTTTGTCCGATCCGGACGCCGGCCTCATCGCGGGCACACAGCTCAACACGCCCAAGGTGACCGTCAGCAACAACGACGCCAACACCTTCCGCCCCTACGACCCCAGCGAAGCCATCGGACCGACAAGCCCGGGCCTGCCTTACATCACGCCGCCGCCGAAGAAGAGCTGCAACGTCATCGCGATGGTGCTGATGGTGATCGTCGCGGTTGTGGTGACGGTGTATACGGCCGGCGCTGCGGCCACTTACTTTGCGGGCGGTGCTTCCGCAGTGGGTGGGGCAAGCGCAGGCGCAGTGGGTGCTTCCGCTCTGGTTGGCGGCGGCGCAATCGCAGGTACGACTGCGACCTTGGGAGCCGCTGCAGCGATCGGTGGAGCGGCGGTCGGTGGTTTTGTCGGGAGTATTGCGAGCCAGGTTGTGGGCAAGGCGCTTGGAGTCGTGGATCACATCAGTCTGCGGAGCGCTTTCGCAGCCGGTCTCACGGCGGGCATTACGGCCGGTATCGGCAGTACGCTCGGCCCTGTCGGCGAGCTCGTGAAAAACGGCAACTGGGGCAAGGTCGCTGCATCCGGCGCACTTGCGTCGGCGGGTAGTTATGCCGCCAACAGGATCGCCGGTATTGATGCCAGCTTCAGCTGGAAGAGTATCGCGGCCGGTGCCGTGACTTCCGTCGTAGGCGGCCTCGTGAACAAAGGCGTCTCGACTATTCTCGACGATCTCAATATCGGCGATCAGATCGTCAGGGATACAGTCACGGGCATGGCGGGTGGTTTGGTGAGCGCGCATACCCGACGCGCATTCGGCATTGGCGAAAAGATCGACTACGCCAGCCTGGCGCTTGACGCTTTCGGCAATGCCTTAGCGAATGCGGCAGTCTCTGCGATCGATAAAGCGATCGCAGCCAAGAAGCTGCATGAACGCATGGGCGATCCGGATGCAATGCTCCGCTCCGCGCAGTTGAAGTCGCTCGACATCGCCGAGCAGGCGGCTGAAACGGACGAACAGCGCCAGCGTATCGCTGCGGCGCGCGCTCGCGTGGAAGCCGGCGAGAGTGGGCTCGAAGTTGTAGTCGGGGAAGTCAAGGATGCGGACAACAACGATGCCAACGCTTCCTTCCAATCCGATGGCAATGGTGGTGGTCGAATAGTGCTTGATCGGGATCTTCTCGCGCGAGCAAACACGGCGGATGGCGCGGGTGCGGTACTTGCGGCTTATTACGAGGAAGTAGGTGAGTGGGCTCTCTCGGTGGGCGGTGTTTCGATGCGGAATGAGTCGGGCAGAGAGCTGGATGGCGGCGCGATCATCGGAATGATGATGAGCATGGATCTCGTTTCGTCCGCATTGAATGCTGGCGTGGACGGGTTCTCTTTCAGCCTGCGGACCTCGGATGGCGTTCGCAATTTCTCTACAACGACGGGAGGTATGTTCGAAGCCTCGCTGGGCGTATTCAGTGCAGAGCGCATTCAGCGCAATGTGCGTAACGGCGATGTCCGCTATCAGAGCGGCGCATTCCGCAATGCATTGAATAGCCTCCAGGAGTTGGTGATGTCGGGCGCCGCAGGGATCGGTAACCAGACTGCGATGTCGATCGGATTCGTGGCGGGGGTCGCAGACAAAGGATGGGCAACGGTCAAGGCTCTCGGCCAGTTGGCATCCGACATCGTTGGTGCGACGCTTTACATGAGCATGTCCGCTGTCGGTGCGCGTCGTTTCACGACCGAATGGATGCAAAATTCCTACAACAACGTTTCCGGACTGGTCAGCTCGATTGTCGAGTTCGCTTCGACGCCATCGGGTTGGGTCTCCGGGGCTGGCGATGCGATTTTCACGCCTCTATTCGAGGCGTGGGATGGCGCATCTAGCGCTTTGCGACGTCTTCCAACCGATGGTGAACTCCATGTGAGGCAGTTCTACGCCGCTGGCCAAGCGTTGGGTGGTCTTGCATTCGAATTCGTGAATATCGCCCTGCTCGCGACTGGCGCGGGCGCTGCGGCCATTGGCGCTGCCCGAGGCGGGGCGACGATCGCCGCCAGACTGGCCAGGGGTGCTGCACAGATGCGGACCTCGGGAGCAGGCGCACTCACGTCGATGATGGGGGATTTGAAATCGTCCCTGCGGACGGCCGCCAGAAGCGCATGGGTCAGGCCGCGCATCCTCACGACGAGAGCGGACTTCGACCGGGCATTTCCTCCGGGCAGCTTCCCGAGCAGGGGTCATGCCGATTCGGCGTGGCGTGTCTATCGGGAGACTAGTCAGGGCAGCGGTGAGTTGGTCATCGGTAGATTGGCGGACACCGAGGCAGGTGCTGCGCTCGGTATGCAGCGGTTGAACGCTAGCCCATGGAGCCCGGAGGTCAACGATGCCTGGGTTCAAGGCGCCATCGATGCTCGCCGTTCGTTCTATCTCGGTTCGGAAGTGAATATCAGAAATCTTCGTTCAGGCGACCCCCTGTATCCGCGTACGATTTACATGAGGGAATTGCAGCAGCTTCGCTCTGCTGGGTACTATCGTGACGGCAACGTGATGTTGCCGCCCCGGAGAGGCCGTTGAAATGACATCGAATCGATTGGCGCGCTGTCTTGAGATTTTCAAGGCTCTTTCGGAGATGTCGTTAAGGTTTCGCCCGAAAAACGATGTTGCCGTGGACTCCCTGGGAGAAGTGATGCGAATCGTGCGCGACCTGGGGCTCGATGAGCTGAAGGAGCTGCGTGCCCATATCGATCGCCGGCTTGCCATGAAGCTCATGTACCTGAGCGTGCTGGCTGCCGAACGCGCGATGAATCGGCGAGATGCTGATTGGTTGACGATTGCTCTAATGGTTCATGTCGTCGAAGGCTTCGCTTTGGATTATCGCGAGAACTATCTGCGCTTGTACGCCATTGAATATGCGGCTTGGCGAGCATGCCTGGATCTGCAGCGTGCTTTGCACGAGATCGAACCTTTGATGGACGATCAAGTGAGGAAAAGGCTGGGAGATATTTTCGAAGAGCCGCATGAGGAGAGTTCGCTCAACATGGCCAGCTTGGGGGTCGAAGTCATGCCGGATGGTGAAGTGCGCTTCATTCCGCGTGCAGCGGCGTGAGTCTGTCGAACCGGGAAAAACCCGGGTCGCAGTTAATGCCAGTCAGTTCAGCCTGATGGGCATGACTCACGGCGAGAGATTTTCCTCCCTCCCTTCAACCGCAGGTTGAGGGGAGGGTTGGGGTGGGGTGATTTTGCCGCCAAGAGCACCCCTTCCCAACCGCCCCCTGCGCTTTGCGCAAGGGGAGAAGGAATTCTGCAAACGCGACGAGGCTTAACTGACTGGCATTAGGGTCGCAGTAAATTTTCGGTGAGTGAGAAGATCGGAAGAGGATTGGGGAAGAGGCCCGGAAGGGAAGAGGCCTGAAGGGAAGAGGATCGGGACACCCACTATTCTTCCGGTTGCCGAAAAAATGCCGCCACCGCCCGGCACACGCGCGGTTCGGTTTCAAGCGCTTTGATGTTGGTGGGACTAGTCCTGTTTAGGTCCTTCAAGACGCGCCAAACGCTCAAATTCCAACCCTGATTGCACTATATTGGTGCAATGCCCCCCGACCTCAGCCCCCTCGACGCCCTCGTCACCCCCGTTGCCTGGTGCGACGGGGCGGGTCGGTTGGAGGGCGGGAATCTGGCCTTCGCACGCTGGTTGGGCGTGAGCCAGCGGCGCTTGCCGGGGATGCCGCTGGCGGCGTTCGAGGTGGAAGGCCAGCGGCTGGCGCGGATTCTCGACGAGGCGCCCGTCGGCGAGCAGATCCGGCTGCGCCGGCTGCATTTTGCGTTCCCCGGCAGCGACACCCGGCTGTATGCGGACACCCTGCTGTCGCAGCGCGAGGATGGCGGCTGGTGGATCGAGGCGCATCCGGTCGATGAATTCCCCGGCGACGACCCGGCCACGGTGCTGCCTTCGGCGCTGTCGGCGGCGCTCAAAGGCCTGGCGCACGAGTTGCGCAATCCGCTGGCCGGATTGAAGGGCGCGGCGCAGCTGCTGGCGCGGCGGGTCGAGAGCGACGAGGCGCGTGAACTCACCGAACTGATCGAATCCGAAGTCGCGCGGCTGACCGAGCTGATCGACCGCCTGCTGTCGCCGCAGCCGGCGCGTGCGCACGAGCCGCTGAACATCCACGTCGTGCTGGAACGCGTGCTGCGCCTCGCCGAAAGCGATGCCGGCTGGGCGGTCAAACTCGTCCGCGACTACGACCCGTCGCTGCCCGAGTTGCCCGGCGATGCCGACCGGCTGACCCAAGCGGTGTGGAATCTGGTGCGCAATGCGATCGAAGCGGGCGCCGCGAGCGTCAGCCTGCGCACCCGCGTGGAGCACGGCGTGCGCATCGGCGATGCGGCGCATGCGCGCGCGCTGCGTCTGGAAATTTCCGACGACGGTCGCGGCGTGCCCGAAGCGCTTGCCGAGCAGGTGTTCCTGCCGCTGGTCAGCGGTCGCGCCGAAGGCACCGGTCTGGGGCTCGCGCTGGCGCAGCAGGTCGCGCGCGAGCATCGCGGTTCGCTGAGTTATCGATCGCGCGCAGGCCATACCGTTTTCACCCTGCTGCTGCCGTTCGCGCCGCTGGCGCACGACGATCACGATCATCCGATGGGATTCAGCCCGAAGACACGCAACGATGACCGCTGATCACGACACCAATACCGAATCGATCTGGGTCGTCGACGACGACCGCTCGGTGCGCTTCGTGCTCGCCACCGCGCTGCGCGAAGCCGGTTACGCAGTGACCGCATTCGATTCCGCGCGCGCGGTGCTCGACGCGATCGCGCAGTCGCGCCCGATCCCGGATCTGCTGTTCACCGATGTGCGCATGCCCGGCGACGACGGTCTGGTGCTGCTGGATGCGATCAAGGCGCGACATCCGCAATTGCCGGTGATCGTGATGAGCGCGTACACCGACATCGCCAGCACCGCCGGTGCGTTTCGCGGCGGCGCGCATGAATTCCTCTCGAAACCCTTCGATCTCGATGCGGTGGTCGCGCTCGCGGCGCAGGCGCTCGCCCCCGGACGCGCGCGCGGCGACGACGCGGACGATGCCGCTGCGGTGCTCGATGAACGTGTTCCGGTCACCGATGCGCTGGTCGGTGACACTCCGGCGATGCAGGCGCTGTTCCGCGCCATCGGCCGGCTGGCGCAGGCGCCGCTGGGGGTGCTGATCACCGGCGAAACCGGCACCGGCAAGGAACTGGTGGCGCGCGCGCTGCATCGCGAATCGCCGCGCGCGCGCAAACCATTCGTCGCGCTCAACACCGCAGCGATTCCATCGGAACTGCTGGAAAGCGAACTGTTCGGCCACGAGGCCGGCGCGTTCACCGGCGCCAGCAAGCGGCACATTGGCCGCTTCGAGCAGGCCGATGGCGGGACTCTGTTTCTTGATGAAATCGGCGACATGCCGCTACCGCTGCAGACGCGGCTGCTGCGCGTGCTCGCCGAGAACGAATTCTTCCGCGTCGGCGGGCGCGAACTGATCCGCGTCGATGTGCGGGTGATCGCGGCGACCCATCAGGATCTCAACGCGCGGGTCGCAGAAGGCCGTTTCCGCGCCGACTTGCTGCATCGACTCGACGTGGTGCGTCTGCCGCTGCCGCCGCTACGCGCGCGACGCGACGATATCCCGCGCCTGGCCGAACGTTTCCTGCGCGCGGCTGCGGGCAAGTTCGATGCGCCGCTGAAACGCTTCGCGCCCGCCGCGCTGCAGCGGCTGCTCGCGCACGACTGGCCGGGCAATGTGCGCGAACTGGAAAACCTCTGCTGGCGGATGGCCGCGCTGGCGCCCGGCGACGTGATCGCAGCGGAAGATCTCGACGATGCGTTCGGCGCGCAGGCTGCGTATGCATCTTTGTCGGCCTCGTCGGATTGGGAAGCGGCGCTCGGCGGCTGGGCGCGCGCGCGTCTGGATGCGGGCGAACGCGATCTGCACGCCGCCGCGCGCGCGCGCTTCGACCAGGTGCTGTTCGATGCCGCGTTGGCGCATACCGGCGGTCATCGTTCCGAAGCGGCGGCCAAACTCGGCCTCGGTCGCAACACGCTCACCCGAAAACTGGGCTCCGGGCGCAAGCCGCGACGTCCTGCATGAACCCAGCATGCGTCGTTGGCGCATAACGATCGCCACACCTCCGTTCGCTTAAGATCGCGCTTCCCGCTCTGCAGGAATTCCGCCATGGCACCGATCCGCTTGCTCGCGATCACGACCCTAGCCGCTTCGCTCGCCGCGTGCGCCAGCGCGCCTCCGCCGAAACCGCCCGCGCCGCAGCATCGCCTCCAGCGCGCGGTCGTGAATATCGCGCCGGTGTCCGCGAGTCTGGTCAGCGGCCGTCTGTCGATCACCGCAGTGGACGGCGGCGTGCGTATCGAAGGCGAACTCGGCGGTCTCGGTCGAGGCGGCACCCATGCGATCCATGTGCACGAGCGCGGCGACTGCAGCGCCGCCGATGGCAGCAGCGCCGGCGGTCACTTCAACCCCGATGCCGCCGCGCACGGTCGTGCCGGCAGCGGCGCGCATCACCTCGGCGACATGGACAACCTCACTGCGAACCATGCAGGCGTCGCCAAGGTGGATCTGCGTCTGCTGGGCGTCACTCTCGGCAGCGGTGCGCCCAACGACATCCTCGGCCGCGCGCTGGTGGTCCACGCCGGCCCCGACGACTACAGCAGCCAGCCGGCCGGCAACTCCGGCCCGCGCGTGGGCTGCGGAGTGATCGAGATGGCGATGTGAGTCGTTGCGCGTGCGCGCTCAGCCTGCGAGCACCGCGCGCGGATCGCGCCCCGCCGGGCAGGGCAGCATGCGCACATCCAGCCCGTGGACTTTCAGGATCGCCGCGAGCTGGCGCTGACGCGCCTGGAAATGCATGAAGCCGCGATCGATGCGGGCCGCATCCAGTTCGTCCGCAGCATAGCGACGCTGCCAGCCGACGCGGTCGAAGTCCGCGATGCGCACTGCGCCATCGACATAGCGCAGCAGCGGCTCCGGCGGTGCGTCCAGCCAGGCGTCTTCATTCGGCGCCAGTAATGCGGTTTCCACCAGCGGCCACAGTGCGCCCAGTCCGACGTGGCGGTATTGCAGGGCCATCATCGCCGCGAGGTCGTAGGCGGTGAGGTAGCGGGCGTGTTCGACCTTCGCCTCGAACGCATCCTGCGCCGTCAGTGCGGTGTCGGCCTGAGCCATGCCGCGCTCCAGCAGAGCATGCTCGAATTCGGCTGCGACCGCAGCGGCCTGTTCGGCGGTGCCGACCAGCAGGAACGGCACCACCCGCAGCGGCCCGCCGTGCAGTTCCAGCTCGGCGCGCAGCGGCTGCGGCACCACGCCGTGTTCGTCGGCGCCGAAGGCGATGATCCGCGCCGTGCCCGCACCCGCACTGGTGGACTGCGGCGCGCGTGCGTGCAGCTCTTCCAACCGTCGATGCAGCGGCCAGCCCGGTCGCAGCATTTCGGCGGGGTCGTAGTGGGCGCCGGCGAAGACCAGATCCAGTGCGGCGGCATCGGCGGCCAGCGCCGCCAGATCGCGCCCGACCAGACCGGCGAGCGCGCCGGCCTCGGCCTGGCGCAAGGCCGCACGACCCGGTTGGCTGCCGGGCACCAGTTCCAGCGCCAGTGCGCCGCGCACGATCATGCGCGGGAGATTTCTCGGTGCTGCGTGCGGATCTGCGCTCATCGTCTCTTTGGCCGGGCTGCGGTGCGGCGTTACACTCTCACGCATTATCGATGCCCGCCGTGCGCTACAGCCAGCGGGTCGCTCAATCAAGAGGTGTTCCGATGCTGCATGGCCGTCCCGTCGCCGTCCTGGGTGGCGCCCGTATCCCGTTCTGCCGCCAGAACACCGCCTACACCGATGTCGGCAATCTCGGGATGTCGGTCCGGACCCTGGGCGCGGTGGTCGAGAAATTCGGCCTGCACGGCCAGCAGTTGGGCGAAGTGGCGATGGGATCGGTGCTCAAGCACAGCAGCGACTGGAACATCGGCCGCGAAGCCGCGCTGTCCTCGGGCCTGTCGCCGCTCACCCCGGGCATCACCATGCAGCGCGCCTGCGGCACCTCGCTCGACACCCTCATCACCGTCGCCAACAAGATCGCCACCGGGCAGATCGAGTCCGGCATCGGCGGTGGCTCCGACACCACTTCGGACGTGCCGATCGTCTACGGCCAAGCCTTCCGTCGCCGCCTGCTCTCGGTGGCCGCCGCGAAAACCACGATGGACCGTATCGCGCGCTTCACCAACGGGTTTTCGTTCCGCGAACTCAAGCCGGAATTTCCCGGGGTCGGCGAGCCGCGCACCGGCAAGTCGATGGGCGAACACTGCGAAGACATGGCGAAAGAGTGGAAGATCGAGCGCGAAGCGCAGGACGCGTGGGCGGTGTCGTCGCACCACAAACTCGCCGCCGCCTACGAACGCGGCTTCTTCGACGATCTCGTGGTCAATTTCCGCGGCGTCTCGCGCGACAACATCCTGCGCGCCGATTCGTCGCTGGAGAAACTCGCATCGCTGAAGCCGGCGTTCGACAAGACCTCCGGCCGTGGCACGCTCACCGCCGGCAACTCCACGCCGCTCACCGACGGCGCGGCGGCCTGCCTGATCGCCTCCGACGACTGGGCCGCAGAACATGGCCACGAAGTGCTATGCCACATCCGCGACGCGCATGTGTCCGCCGTCGATTTCGTCCACGGCGAAGGCCTGCTGATGGCGCCGACGGTCGCGGTCGCCGAAATGCTCAAGCGGAACAACCTGACGCTGCAGGATTTCGATCTCTACGAAATCCACGAGGCTTTCGCCGCGCAGGTGCTGTGCACGCTGCGCGCGTGGGAAAGCGCCGACTACTGCAAGACCCGGCTCGGCCTGGACGCGCCGCTGGGGAGCATCGATCCGGCGAAGATCAGCCCGCTGGGTTCA
The DNA here is from genome assembly GCA_964523435.1 of uncultured Xanthomonas sp. Lineage (GTDB taxonomy): Bacteria > Pseudomonadota > Gammaproteobacteria > Xanthomonadales > Xanthomonadaceae > Lysobacter_I. The sequence goes on along the minus strand of CAZGBA010000002.1, from coordinate 84,005 downwards.
TCGCTCGCCACCGGTCATCCGTTCGCGGCCACCGGTGCGCGCATCGTCGCCACCGCCGCGAAGCAGCTGAAGGAACGCGGCGGCGGTCGCTGCCTGATCTCGATCTGCACCGCTGGCGGTATGGGCGTGGTCGCGATCCTCGAACGCTGACGTCGAAAGCGGTCATCGGCCACGGTGACGCCGGTTACATCCGGCCGTGGCCGCTCCGCGCTAACCCCACGATCCGATCCGGTACGTTTGATCGCGCCGTGCGTTGCATCCATCACTGATCGATCACCGGGGAATCACCATGCGTTCCATTCATTCGAATCTGATCGCCTGCGGCCTGACCGCAGCGCTGTTTCTGGGAGTCGCGGCCTGCAGCAAACAGGAAAGCGCTGCCGAATCGACGCGCATGGCAACCGCCGACGCGGTGGCCTCCGCCGAGGGTGGCGCGATGCCCGCATCGGCGCCGATGCCGCAGGAAGCCGCGAAGGCGGTATCGGAAAGCGCCCCCAACTTCGCCGAACTCGGTAACGAGGTCGCCGAATCGGAAGAAGTCGCGCGCCGCAGCGAGCCACAAGTCGAGTACGAGACCCGCGTCGATGCCGGACAGGTCAGCTCCAGCGCCGCCACCTTCGACGACGGCCAACGCAAGTTCATCCGCACCGCGCAGGCACAGTTCCGGGTGAAGGATGTGTACTCCTCGGCGCTCGCGATCGAGGATGTGGCCGCGCAGCAGGGCGGTTTCATCGTCAACAACAACATCTCCGCGCAGACCATGCGCGTGCAGCGTCGCCCTGCAGGCGACGGCAAGCTGATCGAACTCGTCGAATACACGGTGCGCGGCACGCTCAGCGTGCGCGTGCCCAGCGACAAGACCCAGGATTTCCTGCGCGCGATCGCCTCGCAGATGGAATTCCTCGACCAGCGCAGCTTCGACGCCGCCGACGCGCAGTTCCAGATGCTGCGCCAGCAGCTGGCGTATCAGCGCGAACAGCAGGCGCAGATGGAACTCGGACAGGCGATGCAATCGGGCGACCGCCTCGATCGTAAATCCGAAGTCATCGCCGCGCGTACCGGCGCCAAGCTGCAGCGCGACGAAGCGCTGATCCAGCAGAAGGAATTCGAGGACAAGGTCGACTACAGCACGATCAGTCTCACGCTGTATCAATTGTCGAAGATCCGCAAGACGGAAATGGTCGATGTCGAAGCCGTGTTCGAGAAGCACAGCCCCGGCTTCTTCTGGCGCCTGTTCAGTTCGCTTCGCGTGGGCTGGTACGGTCTGCTTGATCTGTTCATCGGGCTGATGAACGTCTGGCCGCTGTGGCTGGTCATGGGCCTCGGCCTGTACGGCCTGCGTCGCTGGGTGGTGTCGCGCCGCAAACAGCGTCCGGTGCCGCCACCGCCGCCTGCGATGGAGTGATCCCAAACTTCATGCGATCCAAGGCGCGCTACGGCGCGCCTTTTCGCGAATCCGATGCTGCAGGGCTTCGCAGGCATCCATCGCATCCCTCCACAAGAGGATTCCGTCTTGACCGAACAGAGCCGTTTCTTCCGATGGGTTTACCGCGCGCTTGCGCTGTCCGGGCTGTTGATCGTGTCGATGATCGCTTACGTCTTCATCAGGGAAGTCCTGTTCCCAGGGCGGTGGCCAGCTTCGCACACCATCGAAATATCGGACGCACCAGGAAAACAAGGAGCGCCCACGATCCGGATGCATGTTGGCAGAGTGATCCGGATCAAGGGAACCGCAGTGAAGATGATCGAGATGACGACGGTGACGCCCGGTATCGGAAGTCTGCGATCGGGAGGAAAAAATTATGGCGATGACATCCGCAATCTGATCTTCATCGTCGAGGGTCAACCCAAAGCTAGGTGGTTGTTCAAAAAGAATCTTCAGCGATTGCGATCGATCCAGCAGATATGTGCATGCGACGACCACGCGCAGAGCAGTGATGCCCCGGCAACCGCGATCTTTATGGAAGTGATCCGCACCGATAGCAATGGCGATGGCGAGCTGGATTGGGGCGATCGGCCGATTCCTGCGCTGCTGCGACCCGATGGCAGCGGATATGCCGAGCTGGGCCCGTCCGTCGAGGACATCCTCGACACCTCGTTGAGTGAGGATGGCGAGCGCTTCGGTCTGCTGATCAATGATGGCGGCAAGTTGCTGTATCGGGAGTACACCATTGCGGACTTTGCCCTGCATTCAGAACAGGTGTTGACCGAGCTCAATCGTTAAGCGCGAGCGATGCCCAGCGAGTTCCGCGATCGATCAACGCTCGCGAGCGTTGCGGTTGCCCTCCGCGAGCACCCAACCTATGAGTTGCATATTCGCATCGCCGATCGCCCGCTCGAACGCACGATTGACCTGGACCACATCGGTGCCGTCGGTGGGTACCGTCACATCGAACACGCGGCTGGCGACGACGCGGTTGCCGGCGTTGTGCACGAGGCGAGCGCCGATCTCGATGCGTGCGCCCGGTGTGGTGCCGCCGTCGTAATCGGACTCGAATCGGCGCAGATCGAGCAGCAGTTCGTACTGCGCGCTCACGCCTTCGCCGCGTCGGGCGACACCGGCGAGCTTGCCGCTGTCGGCGAAAGCGCGCAGCAGCGTGTCCAGCACGAGGTCCGGTGCCGGTTGGGTCCACGCCGCGCCTTTGTAGACCTGCAGTTCGCCCGGCTGCGGACGCACGAGGATCCGTGCCGAGTCGTGCATCGCGTCCGCGTACGGGCGCGCGATCTGCAGCTGCCAGTTTGCCTGCGGCCACGCGGCATCGACGGCGATCGTCGGTTCGGGGCGATACAGCGCCAGCGTTTCCTGCTTCGGCAGGATGCCGCAGCCGGTGAGCCATGCCGCTGCGAGCAGCAGCGCAGCGATGCGGACGCCAGCCACGGATCGCGCGGAAAGATGTCGGTTCATCAGGGCTCGAACTCCTTGGGTTTCTGTCGGCCGAGCACATAGCCCGCCGGGTTGTCTTCGAGACGGGAGGAAATCCTGCGCAGATCGCGCACCAGCCCGCGCAGCTCTTCCATCGTCGGCCCGAGTTGGCTCAGACCGTCCTGGGTGAAGCTGTTGATCGCGCCGCGATTCTCGTTGAGCAGTTTGTCGGCGTTGCCGGCCACGTTGTCGAGCCGGCTGAGGGTGCTGTCGAGTTTGGCGATGAGCTGCGGCAGCTTCTGCACCAGCTCGCGGTCGACATCGGCGATCGCGCCGTTGGTGGTGTCGAGCGTGGCCGCGAGTTTTTCGCTGGAGATCCGCGCGTTGGTGATCAGCGCGCCGATGTCCTTGCGCTGATCGGCCAGCACGCTGGTGGCGTTCTCGATGTTGTCGAGGGTCTGGGTGATATTGCTGATGTTGTCGTCGCTCAGCACCTTGTCGAGCCGCGCCACCAGCTTGTTCGCGGTTTCGGCGATGTTCTGCAGCGCCGAGGCTTCGGTGAGGATTGTCGGCACCGTGTCGCTGTTGTCCGGCACCAGCGATTTCGCGTTCGGGCTGCCGCCGGTGAGCTGGATGAACGCGGTACCGGTGAGTCCGGTGAACGACAGTTTGGCGCGGGTATCCACCTTCACCGGCGTGGTCGCACGCAGTTTGACGTGCGCGACCACTTTGCGCGGATCGTCCGGCGCCAGGCTCAGCGTATCGACGGTGCCGACGCTGATGCCGTTGTACTGCACGCTGCCGCCTTCGGTGAGACCGGTCACGGCTTCGTCGAAGACGACGTTGTAGTAACGCCAGTCCTTGCTCGAGGTGTACTTCGCCGCCCACAGTCCGAACAGCAGCAGGAACGCGGCGGTCGCGAGCGTGAAGGCACCGATCATCACGTAGTTGGCGCGGGTTTCCATATCAGATGCTCTTGGCGGAACGGCGTTGGCTGTCGCGCGCGGCGCGTCCGCGCGGCCCGTTGAAATATTCCTGCACCCAGGGGTGATCGAAATTTTCGATCTCAGCTAGTGGCGCGACTGCGATCACGCGCTTTTCGGCCAACACCGCGACACGGTCGCAGATCGCGTACAGCGTGTCGAGATCGTGGGTGATCAAGAAGACCGTGAGTCCCAGCGCCTGCTGCAGCGTGCGGGTGAGATGGTCGAAGGCGGCAGCGCCGATCGGATCCAGACCGGCGGTGGGCTCGTCGAGGAACAGCAGCGGTGGATCGAGCGCGAGCGCGCGCGCAAGGCCGGCGCGCTTGCGCATGCCGCCCGAGAGCTGCGACGGCAGTTTGTCCAGCGCATCCGGCGGCAGCCCGGCGAGTTTCACCTTCAGCAGCGCCAGTTCGTACAGCAGCGACTCCGGCAGCTCGGGATGATGTTCCTTCAGCGGCACCTGCACATTTTCGCCGACGGTCAGCGACGAGAACAGCGCGCCGTCCTGGAACAGCACGCCGGTGCTGCGTTCGATGTGAAGCCGGTCTTCGGCATCGCGCGAGCGGCCGTCGACGCCGAGGATTTCGACGCTGCCTGCATCGGGTTCGCGCAGACCGATGATCGAACGCATCAGCACCGATTTGCCGCTGCCGGAACCGCCGACCACGCCGATGATCTCGCCGCGACGCACGTCGAGATCGAGGTTGTCGTGCACCACCTGCGCGCCGAATTGATTGCGCAGGCCGCGCACGCGGATGATGGGCTCGGCGGCGGGGGATGCGGTCACGGTCGCCATCACCAACCCACCTGCATGAACCAGATCGCGGCGAAGGCGTCGAACACGATCACCAGCGAAATGGTCTGCACCACGCTCGACGTGGTGCGTTCGCCGACCGACTGCGCGGTGCCGCTGACCTGCAGGCCTTCGAGGCAGCCGATCAGGCCGATCACCACCGCGAAGATCGGCGCCTTCGACATGCCGACCAGGAAATGCCGCAGCTCCATTGTTTCCTGCAGGCGTCCGTAATAGGCCTGCATCGGAATATCGAGGCTGCTCATGCCCACGACCATGCCGCCGAGCAGGCCGGCGAGCATCGCGATGAAGGTGAGCAACGGCAGCATCACGATCAGCGCGAGCAGACGCGGGATCACCAGCAGATCGACCGGATCCAGGCCGAGCGTGCGGATCGCGTCGACTTCCTCGCGGCTGACCATCGAACCGATCTGCGCGGTGAACGCGCTGGCGGTGCGGCCTGCGAGGATGATCGAGGTGAGCAGCACCGCGAATTCGCGCAGGAAGGAGATGCTGACCAGTTCGACCACATAGATCGATGCGCCGAAGTCGGCGAGGATGTTCGAGCCGAGGAAGGCGATGACCGCGCCGACCAGGAACGACAGCAGCGCCACCAGCGGCACCGCGTCCAGGCCGACCTGTTCCATGTGGAAGACCGTGGCGATCACGCGCAGGCGACGCGGCTGGACAACGGTACGCACCAGTTTGCTCAGGGTCTCGCCGAGGAAACTCACCAGCGAGACCACTTCGCGCGCGTTTTCATGCACCGCACGGCCGAGGCGTTCGAGCGCGGCGACGAAGCCGTAGTTCTTTTTCGTCTTCGGCCGTCCGTCCTTCACGTCCTCGATGATCTGCACCAGCGCGCGATGATCGTCGCGGAAACGCAGTGCGTCGTCGTCGAGCCCGCGTCGCGCGGCGTGACGCAGCAACTGCAGCACGCCGAGCGAGTCGAGACGCGACACTGCCGAGGCATCGAGACGACGCACCTGCTCGGGGACTTCGCGCAGGGCCGCGCCGATGGCTTCGGCGTAGTGCAGCGTCCACTCGCCCGACAAACGCACGCGGGTCGCGTCGCTCGGGTCGATCTCGATGCTCGGAACGGCGTGGCTGGGCGGGGTCATCGTCGGAGATCAGCCGAGCAAACGCGGCAGGCCGTGGGCATCGCGCGCTTCGATCGCGGCTTCGGCGAGGATCTGTTGCTTCAGATCGCGGCCGGGCATCGGTTCGGCCGCATCGCCGCGCGCGACGCGCAGTGCGTTCCGATAGCAAAGCCTTGCGCGCGCATCGTCGCCGGCCTGCGTGAAGCCGTCGCCGAGCACTTCCCACGCCTCGCTGCCGCCGCCTTGGGCGATGGCCCGATGCAGCGTCTGCTCCGCGTGCGGCCATTGCCCCTGTGCGCGCGCAAGCCGCGCGACGCAGAGCAGGGCGCCGGGGCTGGCGGGATGCGCGCGTAGCCAGTCTTCGGCATGCGCGCGACGACGTTCGAGCGCGGTCGCGTCGAGACGTTCGACCGGCAGCGCGCCGTAATGCGCGGCGAGCGATTCGTCCCACTGCGCGTCGATCGCCTGTTCGAGACTGCTCGCGGCGGCATCGTCCCAGCGCAGCGCGGCGGCGCGGTCTGCGTAGGCGCGGACCACGGCGGGCGTATTGCGCAGCGCAGCGGGCAGGGCATCCCAGTGATCGGCCAGTGCGTTGGCGTCGGCGGCTTCGTGCAGTGCGCGTTCGGCCCACAGGCGTTCGCGTTCGACCAACTGCGATGACGACAGCGCCTGCTGCTGCCGCAACGCGCCGAGCATGCCGTAGGCCTGCGCGCTCTGGCCGCTGGCGGCCAAGGCATCCGCGCGCAGCGCCAGCGCACGCGGTGGCGGCGCGCCGTCGGCGACGGTGTCCAGCGCGGCGATCGCATCGGTGATGCGGTCCTCGGCCAGTGCGGTTTCGGCCAGCACGACCGCGCGCGATGCGGCATGTTTCGCCGGCAAGGCGTCGAGCTGTGCGGTGGCGGCGACAACGTCACCGCGCGCCAGCGCGGCGCGCGCGGCGGCCACCCGAGCCGGCGCTTCGAACTGAGGATCCCGCGCCGCAAGGGTCAGCAATTTTTCGGCCTGCGTATAGCGACCGTGATGCAACGCATCGATGCCGTCGCCCAACTGCGCCCGCGCGATGCGTTCTCTGCGCCGGTACCACAGCCGGAACGGCAGACGCAGCAGTGCGTACGACAGCCACAGCGCGAACAGCGCGACACCGAGCATCAGCACACCGCCGACCAGCGTGGCTTCGACAGTGGTGCCGAGATAACGCACCAGGACGAAGCCGGGATCCTGCATCAGCACCTGCGCCAGCACCGCGCCGGCCAGTGCGGCGAGGATCCAGAACAGGATGTGGCGGAAGAGGTTCATGTCGTTGCACGCAACGATGCGATCACTGCAGATACACCAGGTTTCACGGGTAAGCGGCGCATCACGGTCCCCGCTGCGCGCGCATCTGTTCGAGCGTGCTGCCGAGCGTAGGAATATCCAGCGTCAGCGGCGTATCGCGCAGGGTCATGAGTTCGTCGTGCAGCGCGCGGCGCTGCGGCGAGGCCGGCCATAGTCGCAACAGCCATGCGTCGGCGCGTTCAAGCGCGGCGCGCAGGGCGTCGGCGTCGCGGCGTTCGATCGCGGTGCGCGCAAGGCTCAGTTCCAGTTGCAGGGCGATGTCGCCAGCGTTGCGGTCCTCGCTGGCGAGCACGGTCGGCGCATCGGTGCGGCGGACGCTGACCAGTCGCGCCAGCACCCGCTCCCACCACGGTGCGTTCGCCGAGGGTGCCGGTGCGCGCGGCAGAGTGGCGGAGTCCGGCAGCTTCGCGGCCAGTGCGTCGAGCCGCTGCAGTGCGGTGCGACGCGGATCGGCAGCTAGCGCATCGAGTGCGGCGCGTTCCTGGGCCAGGGTCTGGCGCAGGTTGAGGAAGCCGGGGCTGTCGACACCGTCCAGCACCCCTGCGGCCAGCGCATAGGCGCGGCGCGCGCCGTCCAGATCGGCGGCCAGTTGCAGACGCTGCTGACCGAGGGTCAGCAGCAGTTCGGCTTCGTCCAGCCGCAACGCCTGTGCGCCCTGGCGGTTGGCGTCGGCGAGTTTGGCGACGTTGTCTTCCAACAGCGCCGCGCGCTGGTTCATTCCCAGCAGTTCGTCGCGCAGCACCCGGTTGGTGGCGTCGGCCTGCTGCAGGCGCTGACTGTGGCCGCGCACGTCGCCGCGCAGGCGGTCGAGGCGCGATTCCAGCGCTTCCAGTCGCTGCGCCGCTTCGATGTCGGCGGCCCGTTCGCGTTGCGCCCGCTGTTGACCGATGTACCAGACACCGCTGCCGCCCGCCGCGAGTGCTAGCAGCAGCCATAACCATCCCCAGCCGGCGCGGCGCGGCGCGCGCGCGGCGACAGGTGGAGCGGATGCGGGGATGGTGGAAGGTGTCACGCTTTCGGTCATGGGGGCTGGCCGGCTGCATCGGTGGCAGCGTTGGCCGCATGTTAGCCGGATCGCGTCGCTGCGGCAGCGAGCAACTGCGCGGGACGAGGCCCGGTGGCGATCCGTACATCGTCGCAGCCGAGCGTTCGCGCCAACGCGGCCAGGCGCTCGCTGGCGGCAAGCACACGGGCGCTGCGCAAGCGTGCGACAAGGTCGTCGGGCGCGGCCTCGAACACCCGCTGCAGCGCTTCGCCGCTGCTCACCGGCAACAGCAGCGGGCCGTCGAACGCACGCAGCCGCGCCAGCGATGCTGGCGAGCATGCGATGGATTCGCGGGTGTAGACATCGGCGCGCTGCACCTGCGCGCCGCGTTCGCGCAGGGTCGGCGCGATCAGATCGCGGCCGCCCGGCGCGGTCAGCAGGCCCACCCTGCGCCCCTGCACGGCGAGCAAGGTCGGCAGCGCGAGCAGACCGTCGCTATCCATGCGTTCGGGCGACAACACGTCGGAGACACCCGCGCGCCGCAGCGCAGCGGCGGTGGCGCTGCCGACGGCGCAGAAGATCTGCCCCCGGCGTGCCCGCATCTTGGACAGCGTGCGTGCGGCGCGAACCGCTGCCGGGCTGGTGGCGATCACGATGTCCGCTGCCAACGCCGTGCGCAGGGATGCACGGGTCGCTGCATCGGCCCGCACGACGATCTTCCATGGCGACAGTGCGATCACCCGCCATCCATGCGCGGCGGCGGCACGGCGCATCGCCGCATGGTCGTTCGCCGGACGCAGCGAGACCACGAGTGGAATTGCGCAAGGCGCCGTGTAGTATTCGCGCGGGCTGCGGTGGGCGGAGGAACCGGTACGGGTCATCGTCGCAGCTTGGCCATTCGACCCGGCGCCCGCAAGCCGGACGATTCGCAGGCTCACGACACGACTAAGGACAGGACTCGCCGATGATTGAACCTTTACACGTTGCACCCAACCCCGTTACCGAGCTTTCGCCGCTGCGCCTGCTCGAAGTCGAACTTCTGGCGATGCCGCCGGTGGCTGCGCTGGGTCTGCGCATCGTCGAGGCCAGCGGCGATCGCCTGCGCCTGCACGCGCCGCTGGCGCCCAATATCAACGACAAGGGTTGCGCGTTCGGCGGCAGTCTCGGTTCGCTGATGACTCTGGCCGGTTGGGGTCTGATCGTGCTGTGGCTGGCCGAGGCCGGGCTGGAGGCGGATGTCTTCGTCGCCGACAGCGAAACCCGCTACCGCGCGCCGCTTTACGCCGATCTCGAAACGACCGCAGAACTGGCCGAAGGCGAATCCCGGGAAGATTTCCTGTCCACCCTCCGCCGTCGCGGCCGTGCGCGGATCGCGGTGCGGGCGGTGGTCGGTTTACCTGAAGGGGGGGTGGCCACCGAAAGCCTGTCGCGCTACGCGGCCAAGCTGAAGGGTTAGCATGGCTGCTGTTTCGCACAACCGCCACGGATTCCAGATGCAGACGATGACGTTCCCGTCCATGCGTTTCATGGCCAGATTGCTGATGGCGCTGTGGCTGGTCTCGGTGACCGGCGCAGCGTTTGCGGACAAAAAGAGCAATGAACTCGACAGGAGCCAGTACGCATTCTCGGCGGCGATCCGCTGGGCCGACTTCGAGGGCGCCTGGACGATGGTCGATCCGGCGGTACGCAAGGCCAAGCCGATGACTGAAGTCGATTTCTCGCGTTTCGAGCAGATCCAAGTGACCAGCTACCGGGATCTGGCCGTCATGCCCGGCCCCGACGGCACCCAACTGCGCGAAATCCAGATCGAACTGGTCAACCGCAATACGCTCAGCCAGCGTCGGGTCCGTTTCACCGAAATCTGGCGTTACGACGCCGAGGCCAAGACCTGGTGGATCGCCGGATTGCCGGATTTCTGGCAAGGCAAGTAAACGTCCCTCGCGGGCCGGTTTTGCCAGCAAGGCCCATGCAGGCGACAATTCCGGCCCCTACGCGCCCAGCGCGCGCCGCTTCCGGATCCGTATCCCGTGAACTTTGAAGAATTGTTGGCCTTCGCCGGCCGTAACCTCGTCTACGCCATCGCCATCGTCGTGCTGACGGTCGCCATCATCGCCAACGAGTTGTCGCGGTTCTTCCGCGGTTACAAAGCCCTGCGGCCCGCCGAAGTGACGCATCTGATCAATCAGGAAAACGCGCTGGTGGTCGATCTGCGCGCCAGCGCCGACTACCAGAAGGGCCATATCGCCGGCGCCAAGAACGTGCTCATGAGCCAGTTCGACCCGGAAAGCAAGCAGCTCGCGCCCGCCAAGGCACTGCCGATCATCCTGGTCTGCCAGAACGGCATCACTGTCGAGGCCGCCGCCAAACGCCTCAAGAAGGCGGGCTTCGAGCGGATCCACATCCTGGAAGGCGGCATCACCGCCTGGCAGCAGGCGGAGCTGCCGCTGGTCAAAGGCAAGGGTTGATGGCGCCCGACCGGCCGGTCGATCCGCGACAGACGTTGTAAATGCCGATCCCGGCCCCCACGACTGTTGGCGACGGCGGCGCGTCCTCACGGACGACGCCCAATCCGGCGCCCATGCGATAATCGCCCTCTTTTCCGCTTTCCTTTCAGGAGCTCTGTCATGTCCGAACCCGTCGCCAACGGCGCCGCTGCCGAAGCCAACGGCCCGACCTTCTCGGTCGAGAAGATCTACGTCAAGGATGTCTCGTTCGAGGCCCCCGGCGCACCGCAGGTGTTCAGCGAGCAGGGCCAGCCCGCGCTCGAAATGAACCTCAACCAGCGCGTTCAGCGCGTGGCCGACAACCTGTTCGAAGTCGAACTGGGCGTGACCCTGACCTGCAAGCTCGAAGACAAGACCGTGTACTTGGCCGAAGTGCGTCAGGCCGGCCTGTTCGGTCTGGGCGGTTTCGACGAGCAGACCCTCGACGCGATGCTCGGCGTGCATTGCCCGAACATCCTGTACCCGTACGCCCGTCAGACGATCAGCGACCTGATCACGGCTGGCGGCTTCCCGCCGTTCCTGCTGCAGCCGATCAATTTCGAAGGCCTGTATGCCGAAGGTCTGCGCCAGCGCGCCCAGCAGGGGACCGGCCTGGCCGGTGCCGAGACCGCCGGCAACGCCTGATCCGCCCATGTCGTCCGATCGAACGGACAACAACGCCCCCGGGCCCGCCGTCGCCGTGCTCGGCGCCGGCTCCTGGGGCACGGCGCTGGCGGCGCTGATCGCCCGCCACGGCCACCGCACGGTGCTGTGGGGGCGGGACATCGACACCCTCGCGGCCATCGATGGCCGCCACGAGAATCCCCGGTATCTGCCGGGGATTCCGCTTCCGGAAACCCTACACGCTACCCCGGATCTCGCCGCAGCGCTCGCCGGCTGCGATCTGGTGCTGGTGGTCGTGCCTTCACACGCCTTCGCCGACACCCTGCGTGCGCTCGCGCCGCACCGTCCGGCGCACGCCGGCGTTGCCTGGGCGACCAAGGGCTTCGAGCCCGGCTCCGGCCGGTTCCTGCATGAAGTCGCGGGCGAAATCCTGCCAGCCGACGTGCCGCTGGCGGTGGTCACCGGTCCTTCGTTCGCGAAGGAAGTCGCCGCCGGTCTGCCGACTGCGCTCACGGTCCATTCCGACACTCCCGAATTCGCCCAGCAGGTCGCCGATGTCCTGCACGGGCCGTCGTTCCGCGCCTACACCGGCGACGACATGCTCGGCGCCGAGTTGGGCGGCGCGATGAAGAACGTGCTGGCGGTCGCCACCGGCGTCGCCGATGGCATGAATCTCGGCCTCAATGCCCGTGCCGGGCTGATCACCCGAGGCCTCAACGAAATGCTGCGGCTCAACGCTGCGATCGGCGGCAAGGCGGAAACGCTGATGGGCCTCGCCGGTCTGGGCGATCTGGTGCTGACGTGTACCGGCGATCTTTCGCGCAATCGCCGGCTGGGTCTGGCCCTCGGTCGCGGTCAGTCCATCGAAGAGGCGGTCCGCGAAATCGGCCAGGTGGTCGAATCGCTGCAGACTGCCGAAGAAGTCATGCGTCAGGCAGAACGGCACGGCATCGAGCTGCCGATCTCCAGCAACGTCCGCGACGTGCTGCACGGCAGCATCGCGCCCGCCGAAGGCCTCAAGCGACTGATGGCGCGCGAACAGAAGCCGGAATACCCGCAGGGCCTGTTCGGCGATTGACGGCATGTCCGATGCTGTGTGCAGCAAAGAAAAAGCCCGGAATTTCCGGGCTTTTTCGTCGAAACTGCATCTGACCGGAAGCGTGGATCAGAAGCTTGCGCGAATACCCAGCATGTACTGCGAGGTGAGATCGCCGGCTTCCACTTCGCCGACCACGCCCCAAGTGTCGTCGATGATGAACTGCGCGCCGAGCGTGCCGCTGAATTCGCCGTCGTAATCGCTGCCGTCGACGTAATTCGCCTTCAACCAGCCTTCGAAATTGTTGCCGAGCGCGCCGCGCAGGCCCACCGACACGCGTGCCGCGTCGAGTGTGTTGTCGTTGCTGCCGGCGCCATCGAGCTTGGCGTGCTGGAAGCCGACATCGGCGGTCAGATCGGCGTTGTCGAAGACGGTGTAGCGGTAACCGAAGCCGGCCTGCATCTGGCGGGCATAGATGCTCGTGTCCAGATCGCTGTTGTTCGACCAGGCGTAGCCGCCGTAGATGTAGAAATTGTCGGACAGCTCCTTCGACGCGCGGACGCCGACGCCGTTGAAATCAAGGCTGTCGCTGCCCGGCGTGCCGAAATCGACGCTGAGACGCTGAAAGCCGCCTTCGACGTAGGTGAAACTGCCCAGACTGTCGCGGGCCGATGCCGCGAACGGCGCACAGGCCAGCAGAAGTGCGGCCGCAAGTTGCTTCTTCATGAATCTCCCCAGTGCTCTGGAAGCGGTGAATGATGTCCTGTCCGCGCCTGGCGCGGCCCCGGGAGTGTACCCAAGCTTGTCCGGATTTGCTGCCTTTTCGCTCCCGCAATACAAGAAAACCCGGCTTTCGCCGGGTTTCCAGGTCGCGTCATGGGGGAGATGGGCGCGAAGCGGCGTACTGATGGGCGTACGCCGGCCCTGCACGGGTGAAGCGATCCGTGAACCCGGTCACCAGGTGAAGCGCGGGCCGACCGACCACTGGGTGTCGCCGTCGGCGAACTTGACGTCGCCGCTCAGACCCCAGTTCTGGTTGAATTTCACCTGGGCGCCGAGGCGGCCGTAGTAGTCGCCGTCCAGCTGCTCGAAGTCCTCGTAGCCGGCCATCGCATAACCTTCGACCTTGGTGCCCAGTGCGCCGCGCACACCGACTTCGGCGCTGTAACCGTCGAAATCGAAGCCGCTGCCGGCGTCGTACTTCTCGTAGGCGATGCGGGTGACCAGATCGGCCTTCGGCGCGATTTCGTAGTTGTAGCCGACGCCGAGCTTCCACTGGTCGACATCGATGTTGGTGTCGTCGATTTCCTGCTGGTTGTAGCCGCCGAAGAGGTGGAAGTTCGGATGGACGGCGACCGAGCCGTCGATACCGAAGCCGTCGGCATCGGCGTCGCCATTGGTGGCGACATAACCGCCCTGGGCGTAGTTGTAGGAAACGCCCTCGGCCGCAGTCGCGGCGAACGGGAGGGCGGCGAGCAGGCTCAGGGCAAGGAGGGAACGCTTCATGGAGGATGACCTCGTGGTTGTTATTGGGCCGAAGCGGGCAGGGGAGAGAGGAGAGTTCCCGCGTCGGTGAGGCGCATTCTCAGGATCGGCGTACAACAAGCCCTTAATACTGAACCCGCCAGTACGGGAACTTTTGCGGTTGGTTCAGGTAGGCGTGGGCTCTGGGCGAAGCCCATCAATTCCGACTTCGTCGACAAAACTGAGGAGATTCGATCCCCGAAGCGACCGGGCGATGCAGCCGGGCCAGTGGCTCGGCGAGGATTGGCAGCGACGATGCTTTCCGGAAAGCATCGTCGGCACGCGCTCAGCGGTTCGACAGTTCCTTGCTTCCACCAGCGGGGTTTCCGCCAGCCGGAACCATAGTTGGGACGCCCAATCCGGCATGGTTGGTACAAATGGGGCCAAAACTGCACCAACTATGGCGGATTGGCTGACCTGAGATCGGCGCTTGGTGGATGATCAGGGCCGTGGCTTCGTCCAGCGGGCAACCGGTGGGGCGGCCAGAAGCTCGTTACCCGGATCGTGCGCCCACCCATTTCGTCCCCGGTCCCGCAGCTTTGAGCAGCGTCAACCTCGCAGCTCGTGTGCACAGCACGTGCGTCGAGTACATGCCCGTTGGTTCTAACCAGTTCATCCAAAAAACTCGGCAGAGCAGGATCCGCCTGTGCTTGCGATGCGCACCTGCTGACAAGGCTACGCGACGAACAGATCCGTGCTGAAACGGCTAAGGCTTATAGTAGACATATGGGGTGGTCCGGGCTGGTTAGCAATTGACTAAATAGCCGCGCGCCGCGCGTGGTCGCGTCGCGATCTGCCCCTTGGAATGGATTCGGGAGAGAGGGTTGTGCTTACCTGCAATTGCATCCACTGTCGACCAGACACGCGGCCGACTGCCTATGCCACGGCTTGCCTTGGTTATCTACAATCGTGTGTACGGCAACAATGAGTCGACTCGCTGACACGATTGGCAAGCTCCAGGAACACTTTGAGCTGCTGCATACGACGCGACTCGAATGTAACCCGGGGCTTCCAGTGTTTGCTCTAGAGCATCCTCTCGATCCGGCAGACGTCAATACGTTGACGAAGGACTTGCGTGAGGCCTTGGGCCGCGACCGACAGGTCCTTCCCGAGCACGCGCTGGCCTGGGTCGTTATCGCAAGTGAGACCGGCTACGGATTTGGCGGATGCGAGTTCTGGCAGTCGTTCGATGAGCGTATTCCCAATTGGACCGAGCTGGGTGATCGTGACGCACTGCGACGTGCCTTCATGCTCTTTTGTCGCATATACCACGGCGCGCAACCGACCGGACAATGGGCCGCTCACTACAGACTGATTTGCTGGCCAATTACGCACGCGATTCTTCCTTTTGATCTCCAACTCCATTTATGCGAGGCGATCTACGCATCCAGGTATCAACTTGCGGGGTTGCACGGTACCAACGCGGATCACATTGGTCTGATCGTGGCGAGCGCTGCACCATCATATGGAACGCGCTTTGATGACTTCCTTCAGGAACACGCTCTGATTGGAGCGATCGTCAATCGACTCCTTCTAGGCCAGAATGAGACGGACTTGTCGTTTCGGCCGGAAACTTTCGATCGAATTCTGAACGATATGCATCGGATTTCGGCAACACGCGAATGGTTGCGCGAGGCAAGCAGGCTATATAACCGCAACATCTCGATTTCGGCGCCGCAAAACAAATCGACGGGTAACTCTTCCGACGCATCAAGCGTGCGACACGATTTTGTCGATTTACGACCAGGCTTGATTCTGGAAGTGGGCGCATCAGGTACGTGGACGCCTAGCCTTGCCCCACCCAGCTTGATGGCTTGGGCGCAGCAAAAGCCGGAAATTGGGCGTGCCATCGATTGTCTACGCTACCGAGTATTCGGTAGCGACCGAGCGCGTCAAGGCGCATGCTTGCTGGCGACGGCACCGGCACCAACAGAGCTTTCAGCCTTCCCCCCGCTCAATCATCCTTTGATTGAGTTGTTGCCGCACCATGATGGGCTGTCGGCGGTGTTCGACGCAGATTGCCGACTACCCGCGTCCAGCGTGTTGGTATTTCGCGAGTGCAGCGGCACTGCAACACTACTACGGAAGCAAGAAGTTTGTCCGGGCGATACATATTTGCTGGCGAGCCAAGACCCGACGATGGATCTGGGCGATCCGGTGACGTCTATCGATCCTGCCTGGCACATAAGACGACTGAACGTGCCCTCTACGGTGACGGCATCGTTGTCTGAGCAACTTAGTGCGGTAGACATCCTATTACGCCGGAGCACACGCCTTCGCCCGTGGGGACTGCTGCCTCGGAACTGGGATGAAGAGAATAACGGCGAATGGATCATCACCGAGCCTATTGTGTACACAATCGAGCGCGATCATTTTTTCGACGCAATCAGCGTGTGTGTTGACAACAGCCTACCAACTTTCCTTGAATGTGACGGGATGGCAGATCCCACCATCATGCTCAACGAGTTGACCATAGGCGTGCATTCCATGGTCGTGCAGACCTACGAGCGACGCGGATCTAAGTCCGGCCAGTCATGGCACGGACTCACGCGTGGCGAAGCGCTTGTCCGCGTGCGAGATCCCAGTGCATGGACGCCCGGCCGTATCTCCACCAACGCCTTATCGATCGAAGTCCACCCAACGCGCCCTGCACTGGAAGACCTGCTCAAGGGTGAGGTGACCCTCATCGTAGAGGGGACATCCGCCGCGCCTGTGGAGATTTCGTTCCAATGGACTGACGGATCCGCTTCCGCTACATCGTCTCTCAGCATCCTGAGGCAACGTGCGCCAATTCTTGAGCCGGTGTGGACGCAGCACATGGGCGTATTCCGTCGCAAGGCCGACAATGCGCGAGTCAGTTTGGGAACGCGGCAAGCGTTTCTTCGGGTGGCATGCGAGCCGTTGGGCGAGCAGCGTCTTCCCCTGAGCGTAGCCGCTAGTCCAGTACGCTGGTCAGCACGCGATCAACAGGTTCATCTCATCTGTGATGGCAGCCATGTGCCGCAGGTTTCGATGTCGAGCTTTGCCGAGCCTGTTGCCGAGGTGGATTTCGATCGCAAAGCTTGCGAACGTGGGCTAGAACTCTCTCAATCAGGTTTGTACTTGGCAGTTAATGGTGATCAGCGTTGCGGCGTGGTGTTAGGGGCTCTTAACGGCACCGCAACTTCCCTTCGCGCTCTGGGCGAGCAGATACGCTTGGACGCTTTGCGCTCGTGCAACATGCATGACTTGCTCGGCGCGATCGAACGCTGGGAGGCGGCCATCCCGCTCACCGTGTACGCAAGCACCAATCAGCAACGGGTGGTAACCCATCTGCATGCCGAAGCCTTGCGCCGCATCACCGGAGATCAGTGGGTCAAGCTTGAGGCTGCCCATCCCCTACAGTGGTCTGCATTGGAGGACGCAGTCGATCACCCACTCAATATTCATTCGTTCGGATATAGCCTCGGACGGCATCGCGGGCATGCTTACAGTCACGATGCTGTACGACACCATTTCTGCGAAGCGGCCATCGCATACTCCGTCACTCACAATACAGTTTACTTGGACATGGCATGGCAATTGGCCACGCGACCAGCCGCATCACCCGCATGGGTGTCTCCAGTAGATGATCAACATGTGCTTGCACGCCTGGTGCGGGGCGCTCGACTAGTCTGGTTGGGAAACCAACAAGCGAGTGACACATGACCGTCATTAGTCTAATGGCTGCGCGTCAAGAAACGCTGCCATCCATTGAAGCAGCGCTTGGGATGCGTCTTGCACCAGATGCGGATCGACTGGTCACGTATGCCGCCTTCCTGCTCCGACGTTTCGTGGGTGTACTCGGCCCTTGCAGCCGCCGAGATGTGATGTCGCGCGCTAAGCAGGCCCTCGCTCAATACGCTGACATTGATCTCGACGCTTTAATTAAAGGGACACTTGAGGACCTCATCGTCGGCGGCGATGTGTTGGAGCTTCCCGTTCTAATGGGCACACAGGTAGAAGAATCAGTGCTACGCCTGCTGGGCGCACCGCCCAGCTTTGTGATGTGTGATCAACTCGTTCGCATAATCGGTATCGCCCCCGACGATGCGCGCTTCCTGCCGGAGGAATTGTACGCGCGCATGCAGGCACGCGGCGGAGATCGCTTTATCAAAGATAAGGACGCTGCTGAGCTTATGCAGCTGCTGATGGAGCTAGGTCTGCGACGCATCGATGTCGCTCGTTGGCTTGGTAAAGACAGCGATGAATCTGCGGGTGTCTTCCTGAAGCGCATGACGGATCGCCTTGCTCGCTTGGGCCGCATCGGTGGCTTGACAGAGCCTTCCTGGCTGTGGCCTGCCCAAGGGCATTCGTTTCCATATCGCTCTCGCTGGCGGTCCGCCCCGCCTGAGGCCGGCCGAGGCATCGTGCGGGCACCGCAGCGCTACGGTAATCCGCGATGGTACTTCGCAGAGGTCATCGGGTGCGATCTTCGTCTGTTGGATCTGCCGATTGAGGGTGAAGTGGCGACACGGGCCTGTGACCTCGCTTGGACCATTCAACTGGCCCTCGACCATATGCACGGCCATCCTGCCCGCTACCACGCGTGTGTTGATAACACGGAGTGGACGAAGATTCGCGTGGAGTTTCCTCTTCCCCTGAGTTGCCGGCGCCGTTTACTGCATTTGGGTGGATATCGGTCCAGCGAGGATGAGGGCTTTCATTTTTGCGTACCTACGACCGATCTCGCATCGGCTGAGGCTATCTTATCCGGAGCCTGGATGGTTCCGGCTGACAATTGGAAGTCATCATGACCAAGACTTTGCACGGTGTTGCACATGAGCTGCAGCGTTCGCTTCGCGAGTACATTGAGGCGACCTATCATATTGGCGATTCGTCACTATTAGTACAGCGGCGCGAAGCATTGAATAACCCTGGTGTGATCCATCAGATCCCATTTTTGGAGTCCACGCCGCGTTACAAAGCCGGTCATTCCTTTATGCAGCTTAATCTGCACCCGGCCGCATTTAAGGCACTAAAGACGCTTGTACCGAAGAACGAGCGCGGCAAACAAGTGCTGTACGACCCGCCATACCTTCATCAAGCACAGGCGCTGGAGCATGGGTTTTCCGGTGGGAAAAACCTAGTCATCATGACCGGTACGGGATCGGGCAAGACCGAATCCTTCTTGATGCCTGTATTGGCCGGCTTGGCTCGCGAGGCGGATGAACATCCGGAATCATTTGCTACACCGGCGGTTCGCGCAATGGTCCTGTATCCGATGAATGCGTTGGTGAATGACCAGCTAGGCCGCCTTCGCGCGATGTTCGGCGATCCACGCATCGGCGCACTCTTTCAGGAGTGGGCCGGACGTCCGCCGCGCTTCGCCCGTTACACTAGTCGAACACCGTATGCGGGTCTACGACATAAGGATAAGGATTCACGGCACCTTAAACAGTTCGGCAACTTCTACATCGACGCGTTGCAGGAAGCGGCCAATGGGAGTGGGCATAAACAGGCAGCGGCAAGCCAACTTATTGAAGACTTGAAGGCACGTGGCAAGTGGCCCGCGAAGCCCGATCTTGAGAAATGGTTTGGTGCCGGGGCCTGGAAAACCTCGGCAGGTGCCTATCGCCGCGCGGTGACGTTGCTTGGTGACAGCGAGCTTCTGACACGCCATGAGGTGCAGGAATCTCCGCCTGACTTGCTGGTCACCAACTATTCGATGCTCGAATACATGCTGATGCGGCCGGTCGAACGCGACATCTTTGACAAAACTGCTAATTGGCTAAAAGCCTCGCCACATGCGCGTTTCACGCTGATCCTAGACGAGTCGCATCTGTACCGCGGCGCCGGCGGCACAGAGGTTGCACTTTTGCTGCGGCGACTGCGGGACCGTCTTGAGGTTGGCCCCGAGCGGTTCCAGGTCATCTGTGCGACCGCCAGCTTCAATGATCAGGACCACGCTATCCAGTTCGCATCCGAGCTGACCGGTATGGCGGTGGCGTCGTTTGCGAAACCCATTCGAGGTGAGCTTGCCCTCGTTACGGAAGGAGTGCGCGTCGGCGATGATGCGGAAGCGGCGCTGTTAGCGGCGATTGATCTGGATCAGCTCCACGCAGATGCCCCAATAAAGCGGGCTGACGCAATTCGTCCTTTATTGGAGGTGATGGGAGGCGACACCACCACTCCTATTCCCCTAGCTTTGCATGGTGTTCTATCGAACTTCGGTCCACTCGCGCTCTTGGTCAATCTGACCATGCAGCAGGCGAGGCCCGTCGAGGATCTTCCGTGCCAGATCTTTCCGACTGCGGCGCCAAACATCGCTGGCAAGGCGCTTGCCGTGCTGGTGGCATTGGCAACACTAGCGAAGGAGAACGACGATGCGGCCAATCTGCTGCCTTCGCGTGTGCACTCCTTCTTCCGCGGTTTGCAGGGTTTGTGGATATGCATGGATCCCAAGTGCAGTGGGCTAGACGGCACCAATGATCCGATTGCTGGAAAGCTATATACGCAGCCGCGTGATCGCTGCGAAAGCTGCGCGGCGTTGGTTCTTGAGCTGTATACCTGTCGCTTGTGCGGCTCGGCCTACGGCCGCGGCTACGCACCTGACCCGGCCGACCCGCGCATGATCTGGCCGGAGGCGGGGGCAAAAATGACACTGGAGAGCGGCGTTGTGCAGCCGCTTAAGCCGGTCGACATTTTGATCGGCACGCCACGGAACGCTGACATGGCAATGCCTAGAGAATTGGATCTGTTGACAGGTGAGATCGATGCTTTGCAGCCCACCGCTCGTACGCGTCGCGTCTATCTAGCACCTCGCAAGAAAGCCAAAAGATCAGATGACGACGATGATCAAAGCAGTACCGTCATTCCGGGTGTCTTCACGTACTGCGGCGCCTGTAGTCGACCTAGCTCAACT
Organism: uncultured Xanthomonas sp.; assembly: GCA_964523435.1. GTDB lineage: Bacteria > Pseudomonadota > Gammaproteobacteria > Xanthomonadales > Xanthomonadaceae > Lysobacter_I. Next base: position 63,396 of record CAZGBA010000002.1, on the reverse strand, counting down.
TCGGATTCGCCCGTACAGGACCACGAGACCAAAGGCGATCAACCGATGCAGATGCTGGTGGCACGTCAACTGCAGCTACAACCTCCGGGCCCACAAAAAGCTACGCCGTTGGCACCTCTTCGCGGTCGCAAGGTGCTCATATTCTCTGACTCGCGCCAGGTAGCCGCGCGGTTGGCCCCAAGTCTTCAGTTGTACTCGGCACGCGACGCTATTCGTGTCGCAGTGGTCGTTGGCTGGCAAGCAGTAAGCCGCAGTTCCAATGAGTTGACGTTGGAGGACATGTACGCCGCCACGCTGGTTGGCGCTCACTTGCTCGGTGTACGGCTTCGACCCGAGCTTCACGGCAGTGAAAACTTCGGCGTCAATGAGCGCATTGGTGCAATGCTGGAGCAAGGCACGCTGAAGCGTGAAGGTGGCATCGCTCAGCTCATCCGTGAGGCCGGACGGAATAATGCACCACGGGCTTTGCTGGCCGACATGATCCATGCGATTCGCGATCGGTTGGTAGGTCTGGAGGCCTTGGCGATGGCAAGCATTGCTGAGAGTCCTGAAGTGCGTGACCGGTTGGACGCATTGCCAGATCTATCGAACATGACATCTGGACCTGAGGAGCGTCGACAAGTAGTTCGTGCCTGGCTCCGGGAGTGGCGGCGCCAAGGCTTCCATCTTCGCGGAATGCCTCTGGAATGGATGCAGATCGGAGCGCCGCGCGGGCTTTCGATCAAGACACGAGGTTCTGGCTTCAAAGCGTTCCTGGAGCGCCTGCCCAATGCCGCAGCCAAGCGCGACTTCAAGCGGGACTGGTTGCCGACGCTGTTGAACACGTTCTGCGACTCCGTGCATGGTGAATTCCAATTGCAGGGCTCACGTCTGGCCTTGGAGTTCGGTGGCAGTTGGCTCCGCTGTGAGACCTGCAAGACCCCGCAACGGCCCGTGGCGGGTCTACCCGCGTGCTTGGAATGCGGCAGTGAGAAACTGATCGCGTTCGAGCCGGATGAGGACCAATACTTCGTGGGCCGAAAAGGCTTCTATCGGCGCCCCATCGTCGACGCGCTTCATGATCAAACGAAGGCTCCTTGGGCGCTCATCGCAGCCGAGCATACCGCGCAGCTCAACGCTGCTCAGCACGAGGAGGTGTTCTCGAAGGGCGAGCGCAACGAATTGCTGTTCCAAGATGTCGCGCTGCCGGAAGGTGAGTTTGGGACGCCTCGCCCTGCCATCGACGTCCTCTCCAGCACCACGACTATGGAAGTGGGTATCGACATCGGTCAGTTGTCGGGTGTCGCATTGCGCAACATGCCACCGGCCCGTGCGAACTACCAGCAGCGCGCAGGCCGCGCAGGGCGACGAGGCAACGCCGTGGCCTCGGTACTTGCGTATTCCGGTTCGGATACACACGACGAGCATTTCTTCTCTCGCCCTGCCGACATGATCACAGGTCCTGTCGTCGATCCAAGATTAAGCTTGGATAATCCGGATATTGCCCGTCGACACATCCGTGCATTCTTGCTGCAGGCCTATCTGCAAGCACGCGTACTCACGCCGGACCCAGCAGCGGCCCAACTGTTCTCGGTGCTGGGCTCGGTGCGGGAGTTTCTGTCGCCGGGCAGTCCCTTGAATCGCCAAGATATCGAGACGTTCCTTCAGTCGAATGAAGCGGTGTTGAGCCTGCGAGTCGATGCCATCCTGCCAGACAAGCTCAGCTCACAGGACCGGTCGAAACTGCTCGATAGGATGATCGCCGATTTGCTTGAGTCATTGGACGACGCTTTGGGTGCAATGCCTTCTGCACCGCCGCCGACCAGGACCGCCGATGACGCTGTGCAAGCAGAAGTGCAGGCCGAAACCGCTGAAACAGGATCGGTTGGACGCACTGATCCTGAAGTCAGTCTGCTTGATCGCCTTCTCTATAAAGGCGTTCTGCCGCGCTACGCGTTCCCGACAGATGTGGCAACCTTTCACGTATTCAAGCGCGGTTCGAACTCATCCTACCGCCCCGAGTTCGATTATCTGCCGAGCCAAGGCATGCTCGCAGCATTGAGTCAATACGCGCCGGGCAAACAAGTATGGATCGACGGACGACTATATTCATCGCGTGCACTTTACTCTCGCATTCCCAATGAGCTGCTCACCTGCTGGCAAAAGAGATGCGTGCATGCTGAATGCAGCCGCTGTGGTTACTCCATGTTGGAGCAGCAAGCGCAAGCCCTATCTCCCACTGAGATCAAAGACTGCCCGGCATGCCAGGGTGAACAGACCCTAGGACCTGCCAAGTGGTGGTTGCGTCCTCCGGGCTTTGCGCATCCCATTGACGTGGCGCCAACAGTTACTCCGGAAGAAGCACCAGAAACCAGTTACGCCACACGCGCGAAGCTGACACTGGAGTCGCGTAAAGTCGGGGGTTGGATTCCGGCCAACGAGCGCATTCGCGTCGTGACCGCTCGACCCCACCTGCTCGTAACAAACACGGGGCCGGAAAAGGATGGGTACCACTACTGCGTCAAATGTGGTCGCATCGAGTCGGTGCGTGACCCGCAGATGACCCTGAATACGCAGCATCTCAAACCATACCCTGACGAGCGACAGCCCACATGCACCGGCATGACATCAAAGGTTGTTTTGGGAACGGATTTCATCTCCGATGTCGCTTTGTTGTCCTTCGCTTTAGGGGATGGAATTACGTTGGCGCCGGTTGCTTCTCTTACCGAAGTCGCCATGCGCACCCTAGCCGAGGCTATGTCGCGTGCCGCGACGGACTTGCTCCAAATCGAGCATGGTGAAGTGGTGGCAGAGTATCGTGCTGCTGTCACCGAAGCGGGTGTTCTGGGTCAGGAAGTCGAGCTTTTCATCTTTGACACGCTGCCTGGAGGCGCCGGTTTCTCCCGAAGCGCAGCTCAGGATCCGCTTGCCTTGTTGCGGAAGGCACGAGAGATCATGGAGGACTGCAAGGAGCATTGCGAAAGCTCTTGTTATCGATGCCTGCGCAGTTTCCGCAATCGACTGGACCATTCACTTCTGGATCGCCATATCGGTATTTCCTTCGTCGACTACCTGCTTACTGGTAAGGCCTCCGTTTTCGATGCGAAGCGATTGGGGCTCGCCGCCAAGATATTGGTCGACGAGCTCGCCCGGCACTACAAGTCGGGCTACGTGTTCAATCTCGTCGAGGAGCCAACCGGTCACATCGAGGTAATTGGGCGCGACGGCACGCGCCGTGTCGAGATCGGCAACCCGCTGCAGCTGGCTGAGGGGGTGTGCCAACGGTTATCGGGCGATGCAGAGATCTTGGTCGTGAGCGAGATGTTGGTACGACGTCATCTGGCGCATGCGTCGGAGGAGATACGACGATGGCTCGGTTGACGAAACTGTTCTAAGCTCAAAGCCTTACTCAATCGTTCGGAGGCATCGAATTCCTGCCAACCGGAGGTGCGCTAGAGCCAGGCAGCCACCCAGCATTTGCGCCAGTGAGTTCCTTCTGACCCTTGGGTATTTGTTGACAATCGGCGCCGTAGCTGGCCAAATACGCCGAACTCTTGAGACTCCCTTCTATGGCATCGGTCACAGCTGCGTCTCGAACGCTGCGGACAAAGCAGGCTGAGTCTGCGAAAACACCGCATTACGATGCCGCCCGACAGCGGCGTGAGGCGTTATTGCTGAGCGAAGAGATCTTCGATGTCTGGGCCTGCTGCCGGGACGGCGTCCGCACAGGCGACAAAGCAGCCCTTCGCCAGATGCACATTCGAGCCAAACAATGGGATGACAGCGTCCGTTACGCAACGCTGCAAAAGCATTTGGCGGCTCTTCGGTCCTACTTTCCGTCTCCTGCGAAGGTTGACCCGCAGGCAATCGATCCAGTCCTGATTCCAGTCCACCCCCGCACCATAGAGGAGCGCCTTTTTAAAATCGCGCGAGGCTATTGGTCTATGCCTTACTCGAAGGGTTACGGCCGGCGCCTGCGCTTCGTGGTCATTGATCGCAATATAGACGCGCTGATCGGCATCATTGGCTTGCAATCCCCTTCTGCCGACTTGGCATGCCGCGACCACTACATTGACGTCGACAAAGATCGTAAGTTGCAAATCGTCAACAACACACTAGACGCATATACCGTTGGAGCGACCCCTGCTTATGCACCACTGTTGGGAGGTAAGCTCGTCGCTGGTTTGTTGCATTCCCCAGTGATCCGACAGGAGTATTGGCGGACCTATGGTGGTCGCAAGACTACGCAGCTTGGCAGAACGATCCCCCAGCCATTACTCGCCATCACAACGGCCAGTGCGTTTGGACGCAGTTCAATCTATAACCGACTGAAGTTGAACAACCAACTGTTAGCCAAACCGTTGGGATATACAAAAGGGTACGGTACGCTTCACCTTGAGGGGTTATACCCGCGCATGGTGGCTTGGCTCAAAGCTGAGGGTCTGCATGTCCCCGCAGGATTCGGGAATGGGCCTAAAGTACGGTGGCAGAACATTATTCGCACGCTGCAGGCGCTGGATCTTCCTGCCAAGTACTTGGAACATGGTGTGAAGCGTGAAGTTTTTATTTTCGAGCTTGCGAGTAACTTCCTGGATGTGTGCCAAAAGGGAGATACACCAGCAATGACGCAATTCAGTGACGACGACTGGGCGTCATACTGGAAAAGGCGTTGGTGTTTGCCGAGAGTACAAAAATCTCCAGATTGGTTTCATTTCGATGCTTATGGTGACATAGACCAAGCTCTGGAGCTCGCTATTACCTGATGCTCGCTTCGAGTTTAGGAAACTCTTTTTGTACGCGCATGCGTTTCATTTGATGCTGCATGCAGTAGCCCGTAGTCAGGGGACAGAGTGCAGCTTCGCACCCCTGATGCTAGGGCTTAATTGGCCATCGCCCTACTGCTGCATCAATTCGGGTCACATGACGCATCCAATGTAATCAAGGTAGTCATCACCTACAAAATGGTTATGTTGGAACAGCGAGTTGATCTTCTCGATGCCGTTCTGCTCAGCGGTTCGACGGTTCCTTGCTTCCGCTGATGGGGTTTCCGCCAGCCGGGGATTTGCGCTTGTGCGGTGTGGCTTTGACGGTTGCCGTGCCTGTGGCGGCGCGTGGTTCGAGCCGTCGTCTGGGGCTTGCGAAAGGTCCTGGCTGCGGCTGTGGTTCGATGCGCTCCGGCGCGCGTCGTTCGCACAGCGGCGTCACCCGGCAACAGCATTCCTCGAAGCCGCCGTTGTCGTCGATGCCGCCCAGCATCGCGTAGTGGTGTTGGCCTTTCGCCATCACTGCGCGTGGCTGGTCGCCGTCCATCGGCCAGTCGAGACTGCCGTTGTCGGCGACGCGCGCGGGAATCACCCAGTAATCGCCCGTCGCGTAGAGCCCGCCGGGCTCGAACACGATGGTCACGCCGTCCTCCAGTTCGATGCCGGCGTCGCCTTCAAGCACGGCCAGGGCGCCGTCGTCGCCGACGTCGGTGCGCTGATCCCAGCGCCGCAGCAGCGGGTGCCGGTTCATGTCGACCCGGGGCACGTGGCCCAGAGCGGCGGGGACATGGACGGTGACGGTCCTGTTCGCGGTGTCGATGGCCGCCACTTCCAGCAGCGGATACGCGCGCTGTGCGAGGGCGATGGCGTCGTCGCTCAATTCGATCCGGTCACCCACTGCCAGGCCGAGCCGCACGTCGCGGCCGAGATGGCCGAGCCCGATGACATACGCCGTGCCGCCGGCGACGGCACCGGTCGACGCCGGCGCCGCGACGATCGGGAAGATCACCGAACCGTTCTCGCGGGACCATTTGAAGGTGGCGCCGGCATTCCCGTCGCTCGATGCCGGGCCGCCGGTGTGGATTTCGACCCGGTAGAGCTGATTCTCGCAGCCGCGATAGCGCGCGTCGGGGGCGATGATGCAGGCGTCCGCATCGGTGTCGATCGCGCCGAGGCCGGCTCTGAGCTGCGGATAAGCGAACCGGTTGCGCAGGGTGAGCAGGATGCGGAAGTCGGCGCAGGCTTCGGCCCGGTCATCCTGATCTTCGCCGACCAGTCTGTCGAACAGGTCTTCGATCTTCTGGCGCAGATCGAAATCGGGATCCAGCAGCTCTTCCGCGAATGGCGGCAGATCATCGCGCAGCCGCAGAGCCGCGATCGCCTGTTCGCCCATCGCGATCGCCGCCTCGATGCCGAGCATGCGCACCTGCCAGACCACCTGCGCGCGCGTGGCGGTATCGATTCCGCCGAGCGCGCTGTCCAGGATCCCCGGCGCTTCCACCGCCGAGAGATGGCGCTCCCACACGTCGAGATAGAGGACGAACGGATCGGCTGGCGTCTCGAACGCGCTGTTGCCGTCGCTGCCATCGTCCGCTGTCGGCCGGTACGGCTGCATCGCCAGCGCGCGGTCGGTGTCGTTCTCGCACAGGATGCCGTCGACGTAGAAGTGGCCCGGCGACAGGCGCCAGTCCTTCAATGGCAGCGGTCTGTTGTTCGCATCCTGCAGAGAGAGCCGGAAGCCGTCGCCGGCCGCCCAGCAGGCGCCGACCAGATCGACGATCAGGCTGCGCAGCAGATGCAGCTGGATCGCGCCCTGTTCGTTCCAGTCGGCCTCCAGCAGCACGCGGCCCTGCTGGTGCAGCACTTGGCTGAAATGCTGCTGCGAGTCGAACATCATGCGTGCGAAATCGCCTTTCATGGGACCTCCTCAACTTGCGAAGATGATTCCGGCGTCGACGCCGGCGGGAACGTGTTCTTCGAGACGCATGGCGAGATTCGCTTCGCGCTGCGGTTCGTACAGGTGATGCCAGACGCCCATGGCCGAACGGTCGGATGCGCCGCTGCGGATCTCCGCAGCGCAGGCGTCGGCGAGCCGCATGTAGTCGGGCGCGCCGTAGCGCAGGGTCATGAACTGCGGCGCGACGCGCGCACGTTCGCGCTCGCGTCCGGCGATGTCGCTGGCGGCCACGGCGGCGATGGCCAGATCCGGCTGGCAGCGGAAACGCTGCGGGGTGCGCGAGCCCACTGGCGCATGGCAGAAGCGCATGCATCCGCGCTGCCGGCGCAGCACGCGCACCCGATCGACGAAGATCGAATCTTCGGCCAAGGACATGCTGTGCGCCTGTATTTCGCCGACGACGGTGCAACGCACGACATCGACGTCGACGTAGGCGACCACTTCGTCCGGAGAACCGAGCGCGACGCGTCCGGCGCCGGTGGCATCGAGCACGCTGTCGCACAGCGAGACCCGCTGCGGCTCGCCACGCGGCGTCGGCGCGACGACGGAAATCGGGCCGAGGATGCTGCGCTCGACGCGCAGTGCGGCGCGGGTGCCGACGAGGCTGATGCTGGGTTCGCCGGGACGTTTCGGGTCGCAGTCGCAGTGCAGCGCCCAGCCCGGGATCAGGGTGCAATGGCGGATCGTCAGTTCGCACAGATCCTGCGGCAAGCCGGCGCTGCGCGCGCGGCGGCTGTCGTCCAATGCGCCATCGTCGAGTGCGCTGTCGCTGTAGATCGGCGCATCGCCGTTGTGCGTTCCGTCGGGCATGTCCACCGCCGTTTCTCCGGGCGCGCCGTTGCCGCTGTCGTCGCCCGGCCCCTGCACTTCGATGCCGCGTCCGGCGATCAGCAGGCCGTCGAGCAGAACGCGGCTGCCGGCCTTGCCGGCGATCGTCATCGCATCCGGGTAGCTGGCGCGCAGATCGAGCAGCCGCAGCACCGGACGCGTGCCCTCCGCGGCGCGGATCTGGATCGCTTCGCCGGGTTCGAGCTGAAGATCGACGCCGCCTTCGTAGACGCCGCTCTCCGCCAGTTCCAGGATCAGCGCGCGCGGACGTTTCGCGCGGGCGCAGGCGAGCGCGTCGGGGCCTTCGAGGCCGGCGGCCTTGCAGGCCTCCAGCGCTGCGGCTTCCACCGCGTCTTTTTCGATCGCCCATGCCGCGAGCGCATCGGACATCCTGCCGAAATGTCGCTGCGGCCAAGTCGTGCGGGCGTGATCGACACCCGGCTGCGCCGCATGCACGACATAGCGATACGCGTTTTCCAGTTCCGCCGTTTCGCGCGGATACTCGCCGCCGCCGAGATCGCCCGCGAAGCCGTAGCGGTACGACACCCACACGCCGTGCTTCGGTCGCTGGTTGATCGGGAAGACCATGCGTCCGCGCTCGGGATCGACCGCGATCTTTCCGCGCGGCGCCGGGTAGCGCCAGTCGTAGAGGTCGGCCGGCAGCAGCATGTCGCGCGGCACCGGCAGGCCTTGGCCCTTGCTTGGCCAGTCGGGTGCGTAGATCGTGAAGCTGCGGTCTTCGCCGTACAGATCGGCCGCCACCGTCGCGTAGCGTGCGGCCTTGTCGTCGGCGCGACCGCCGCGTTCCGCGAAGCGATAGCGCCGCAGCGGCACCGGCAGATTGGCTTCCTCGGCGATCCCCGTCTTTTCGGTTTCCGCGACCGGCTTGCGGTACAGCGGCGAGTCGTTGCCCAGAACGCTGAAGCTGTAGCAATGCGCGCCGCTGCTTTCGACGCAGTAGGCCGGCGTTCTGGTCACCGGATCGCTGCGCAGGCGGAACACGAATAGACCTGTATTCGGAATGCCATGGCGTCCGCGCCCGCGATGGCTGCCCAGGCGGCGCACGTCGACGGTGTGCGCGAACGGATCGAATGCGCCGTTCCGCCACTGCAGCGACTGGGCCGCGCCGGGGTCGCGCACATCGGCGAAACCGCCGCGGGTCGGACGTTGATGATCCAGGTGTTGCATCCAGCCGAGCAGGCGATAGAACTCGACCGCGCGCGCGGGCCAGCCGGCGCTGTCGCGCGCCAGATCTTCCAGCAGCGACAGCGTGCCCTTGCGCCGGCGCGCGCCGATGGTGTTGGCCACGTCCGCGCGCGGCGCCAGCACCCGGCCCAGTCGCTCGGCGTTGTCGCCGGCGCTGCCGAGCGTGGCCGCTTCCGGCAGCAGGCTATAGCCGAGCAGATCGCCGATGTAGGGCACCACCCAGTCGTCGCAGGTTTCGATGAACCAGTTGTCGTAGAGCCGGGCGATATCGGCCTCGATCGCATCGGCCTGGCGTCCGAGCACGCGCAGGAAATCGCGCAGCGGGAAGCCCTGCTCGGCGTCGCGCATGCGGTAGATCAGCGGCAACAGTTCGAACAGGCGATCTTCGGAGCGGTCGAGCGTCGCGTTCATGGCATGGCCTCCTGCAACAGCAGCACATCCGGCACGTTCGACGGCAGATAGGCGAGCTGCGCCGGACGCAGGATCTCGCCCTGCGTGCGCGGGTCGCGCTCCCAGCGCGCGGGCCGCACGATCAGCGTCGACGAGGTCGTCGCAGCGCCCGACAGGCCGGTCGACACCGCAAGCAGGTTCGAAGTCGAATCGTCGTTGTCGTCGTCGTCGTCCGGACTGAATCCTTCGAGCAGGGCCGCTTCGTCCAGACCGGCGAAGACATCGAGATCGACCCAGGCGACGCCGCGCACCGCCTGGATGCAGGCGATCACTTCGCTGCGATGGAGGTTGCGGCCGAGTTCGGCGCGCTCGAAACCGAAACGGTCCAGCAGCGCCGCGCGCACGGTCGGCTCCACCGATTCCCACGCGTAATCCGGCTGCAGGCCGACCTTCGCCTGCAAGGCGAGCGCCACCAGTTCGCGCGCGGCGAGGCGCACATCCAGCGCAGGGTCGCCGTAGCGTCGCAGCGCGTCGAGAAGATTGCGATAGAGATCGGAAGTGATGTCGATCGGCGCATCCGCCGCACCGGCGATGGTGACGTGGACCAGATCGCTGAGACGGATCGCCGCCGCCTTGCCGACGCCACCGAACGTGCGCGCGAAATCGGCGTAGTCGGGCACCGACACCAGCCGGTCCAGCGCCAGCACCGCCAGCGGCACGTTGCGCCGGGCCTGATTGCGGGTTTCGGGATCGGCGCCGCCGGATGCGCGCAACGGATTGATCACCTCCTTCACGCCGAGCGGCCGGGTCGTGGCCAGACTGATCTGGCGTGCGCGCACATTGCCGCCCAGACCGATGCCGACGCGATAGCCCGCGCTCACGTTGTCGTGACCGGTGGGCAGCCGCGCACCGTGGCGGCCGTCGCCGAAGATCGTGCGCGTCCTGCCGTCGTCGTCGGTCATGGTGACGTAGGCGCGCTCGTTGTCCGCAGCGAAGGCCAGATTGCGGATCTCGCGCCAGCGCAGATCGTTGACGCGCACGGTCAGCGTGCTGGCGATGCCTTCGGCGGTGGCGGCGGATACGTGGGTCAGCGGCGACTGCTTCAGCGCGAACGCCTGGATCGCCTGGGCGCCGTCGCCGCTGCCGAGCGCTTCGCTGCGGGTGTCGCCGTGGGTCGCGCGCACCACGTTGGCGTGGATGGTCATCGTGTCGCGCCTGTAGCGGTAGGCCAGACCCAGATTGGCGAAGACCAGGGTGCTGTGCACGCGGTCGCCGGGCACTTGCGCGTTCGCGGACTGTTCGATCGCTTCCACCATCACCAGTTCGGCGGCGGCGACGCCGTCGATGCCGTCGAGATCGACGCGCTGTCCTTCCACCACCACCCAGCGGCCGGTCTTGAAACCGTCGAGCGTGGTCGCGAGGGTGAGGCGCTTGTGATCGTCGCCGGGAATCTGCCGCTGTTCTTCGGCCGATGCCCGTTCGCCGACGATATCGGTCACCGGCACTTCGACCAGACTCAGGGCTTCGCTCTGCGCCAGGACGCGCGCGCCGCGCAGTACCGCCATCGTCGACGGGATCGACCATAGATCGTCGGTGCTGCTGTTCTCGAGCACGATCTCGGTGGTCTTGCCGCTCACGGCATAGGCGGTGCGCGCTTTGACATGGGCCGACTGCGCTTTCGCGACGACGGTCGCGTCTCCGCTCTCGATCACCAGATAGCTGCCCTTGGCGATGCCGTCGTAAGCGTTGTCGAGGCGCAAGGTGTCGGTGGTTTCGTCGACCTGCCAGTCGCCGTTGTCGGATGCGGCCAGAATGCCCGGTGGATCGATGATGTTCAGGAACGCGCGATGCGGCGCGTTGTAGCCGAACAGGGGCGCGGCGACGCGCAGCGCGAAGACCCCGGTGAGCGCGGCCGACGGCGTGCCGGCGCTGATCCGGCTCCAGGCCGGATAGAAATTGTCGGCCAGTCGCGCGTCGATATTGAGCAGCAGCTGCGGACGCACGTCGCTGCGCGCGCCCAGCACCGCCAGCGGATTGCGCGCCAGCTTCGCGCTGTTCGCAGGCTGCAGGGTCGGCGGCGTTTTTAACTTCGCGTAGAGATCGCGGAAGTCGGTGGCGGCTTGCTGCGGCGCGCCGATCGCGAACGTCGACTGTAGCCGGATGCGGGTGCGGTCTGCGGTCTGATCGGTTTCGATCGATGCCACCAGACGCACCACGGGCGCGACGGCCTGCACATCGCCGAACACGAACAGCAGGCGGTCGTTGAGTTTGAGCCGGGTATCGGTACCTTGCACCCAGAGTTCGTCCAGCGCTGCGGCGTTGGCGCGGGTGATGTTCTGCGGCAGGCTCAGGCGCGGTTTCAGCGCGTTCCATGCGTAGCGCGCCTCAAGATCCTCGCTGGTCTCGAACGTCTGCATCTGCTCGCCGGGCGCGGGAATGGACTGCGCCTTCGCGCCGGCCGGAATGATCGTCGGATCGGTGCCCTTGTCGAGGGTGTAGGCCAGATAGACGCTCGCGGCTACGCCCGGTCGCGGTTTGTAGTCGACCAGCCGCGCCAGTTCCAGCACCGAGCGGCGCTCGGTGGCGGTGCGCAGGTAGCCTTCGTTGGCGATCCGCTCCTGATAGAACGTCAGCACGTCCGCGCCGACCGCCCACGCATCGAGCAGGGCCATCGCCGCATCGTCGGCTTCGCGCGTGCGCAGGCCGGCCAGCGCCGGCAGCGCGGCGTCGCTCAATCCCATCCGCATCGTCGCGTGGAAATCGGCATACGCGCCGATCCGGTAGGACAGCGCGTCCAGACCGGGGCGGTTGTACAGCGGTAGCGGGGTCGTCGCGCGCGCGCCGCATCCGCAGGCGCAGGCATGGGATCGATCATGGGATCGATCGCCGCAATGTTCGCAGCAGCTCATCGGCCACCTCCCAGGATGAACTTGATCCAGCCGCGATCGGGATGGTCGGGATGGTTGTCGGCACGGGCGATTTCGCGCAGCGCCATCTCCAGCACGCCGTCGTCGGGAACGCTGCCGGCGACAAAGGTTTCCTGTCGTGTCAGGGTGAGCAGATCGACATGCGAAACGCCGACGATGCCCTGCGCTTCGGCGATCAGCGCGCTGGCGTAGACCGGCGCGCCCAGACGCAGCCGGTCCGGATGGAAGAAGCCGGGCAGGCCGTCGCGACGCAGACCGGCGCCGAAGCGGTCGCGCAGTTCGCGTTCGATGTCGGCGACCAGGTATTCGGGCTTCACGCAGACCCGCAGTTCGATCGCCAGCGGCACGTAGCGCGCCGGTTCGACCGCGACATCGTGGCCGATGCGGCGATAGCGTTCGAGTTCGGCTTCGATCCGCGCGTCCATCGGTCCGGGCAGATCGCTGCGACCGTCCGGATCGACGGCGACGTTGGCTTCGTACCAGCTGCCGGTCCATTCCAGCGCGCAGGCCGCGCCCTGCACGCCGTCCGATCGCGCGGCGAACATCGCGTAATCCTCGGCGACGATCGCGCGCAGCGGCTGCGCGCGGAACGCGCCCGGCGCGAACATCCGGGTTTCGGCGATGCTTTCCGCTGCGGTGCCGCCGCTCGCCGGCAGCGGATTGCGCGGCTGCAGCGCGACGCCAGACACCGGATTCGCCTTGAACGCCAGCCAGACGATGCTGTCGCGGCCGACGTTGCCGATCGGACCGTTGCCGATCCTCGGCGCGGCGCGGAAGAAGTCGCCGGCCTGCGGCTGGCGTCCGCGCACGCCGTCGCCGAAGCGCAGATGGGCGACGCCTTCGTCGTCGATTTCGACCACGAAATCACGCGCATCCGCGCCGCTGGCGAGCAGATCCTCGCGCGGCCACCAGCGCCATTGCGCTGCGGGCGTTGTCGGCATCAGCACCTCGCTCAACGGACCGCCGTGGACGGTCAGCTGCGGCAGGGCGCGGCGCGGATCACGCGCGAACAGGGCGCAGACGGCGGCATCGACGGGCACCGGTTCGGCCCAGGTGAGCGGCGCCGCCGGCAACACGTGCGTCCGCAGCGCCGGCGACCGGCGCACATCCTGCACCGCACCGTCGCAATGGCAGCAGCCGTACTCGGCCACGCCGGGCACCAGCCAGCAGTCTTCGTGCAATGCGCCGCAGGCTTCGCAGGGGCTGCGCTGTGCGTCGGCGTCGCTGCCGGTGGTCTGCGCTGCGCGCGTCAGCGTGTCGAGTTCGGCCTTCACGCCGGGATACGCTTGCAGATCCGCTGCGGGATCGCAGAACGCGCTGCAATCGCAGCGCAGGCTGTCGATGCGCTCGCCGTGATCGACCAGCAGCGCATTGCCGCGGGCGATGGCGACATCGTCCAGCCATGCGCAATCCGGCGCGGCCTTGCGCGATGACAGGCACAGGTCGAAGGGCAGCGCATCGCAGGCATCCCAGGCGATGTCCAGCAGCAGGCTGCCGTCCAGCGGGTCGATGGTGGGCGCGACTGCGCTCAGGCGTACCGCATGCCGGTGCGCGGGATCCGCATCGGCTTCATTGCCGGTCTGCGGACTTCGGGTTTCTTCGAAGATCAGCAGATCGCCGACGCGGAGTTTCAACGCGCGCTGCGGCGGCGGAACCGCGTCGCGCGATTGCGATGACTGCGTGTTCGGCGGTTTCGCCGCTCGCGCGGCAGGTCCGCCCGGCGGCGCTCCTGGTGGTACTCCCGGTGGTGGTGCTCCGGGCGGTTGGCCGGGCGGTGCGAGACCCGGGTCGCGCAGGGTCGCGCGGGTGCTGCCGCGCGGCAGACAGCACAGCGCGTCGCCCCAGGTGTGGAAGCGGATCGCGCTGTGCGCCGCGACCACATCGAGCGCGGTTTCGCCGTTGCGCGACACCGCTTCGAAGATCAGCGCGCCGGCGGCGCGCATCGCCTCGATCTTCTGCGGATCGAGGATGCCCGCTTCGATGTTCCGCTGCCCCGGCGGCGGCACTAGGAACATCAGGTCGCGATAGGACAGGGTGAGATCGGTGTCCGACGACAGCGTCAGCAGGGCGCGCGCGTTGCAGCCTTCGTGCATGCGGTAATCGACCAGACGCGCGTGCCGGCGCACGGAAATGCGCTTGCGCGCAGTGCCCAGATAGGCTTCGGTCGCGACCGCGTCCTGGTAATAGCTCAGATGATCGGCGGTATAGGCCAGCACTTCGACCAGAGCGATGCCGAGATCCGGCACATGCCGTTCGCGCCAGTCCGGAATCGTCTGCGCCATGCGGTCGAGGAACAGCCGGCGGAAACTCTCGTAGTCCCTGGCGAGGTAATCGAATTCCGGCGTCGGCGTCGGCGGTTCGATGCAGGGCGTCGTCGCCGCGCAGTCCATCCCGCGACCGCAATCGAGCCGGAAGCGCAGCGCGACGCAGGCGTGGCGCGGATCGAAACCGGGATACGGCCGCCAGTCGTCGGGATCGGATCCCGATGCATCGGCATCGACCAGACACAGGCAGTACGGGCTGTGATCGCCCTCGCGATCGAGCCGGATGCGCAGGCAGGCGTCGTCGTGCATCTCCGGTTCGTCCTCGATCGAGAGGCTGATCGCGCGCAGGCCGGTGATGCGGTCGCCGCCGCCGATGCGGATGTGTTCCGGGCCGATGCCTGCAGGGATCGGACCGAACAGATGCAGACACAGGGTGACGCCGTCGTCGCCGACTTCGACGTAATCCAGACCGTTGAGGTGTCCTGCGGCGCGCAGGCGTTCGCGCCGCGCCGGTTCCGCGCAGACGGGAATGCGTTCGCAGCCGATCGCGGACACGGCGTGCGCGCCGGAAGGATCGGAGACGGTCATGGCACGCTCCGCTCGAAGGTTTCGCTGCGCGTTTCGCCGGTGGCGCGCAGGGTGTAGGCCAGTTCGACGCGCAGCGTCGAGTCGACCGCATCGACGTCGAGCGACGCGACATCGATCACATCGCCCAGCCAGCGCTGCAGCGCGGCCTGGATCGTGAACTGCAGCGCGGCCGCAAGCTCCGGACTGTTCGGCGCGAACACCATCTGCAGCAGACCGCTGCCGAAATCCGGACGGTTGACGCGCTCGCCGGGATGGGTGAACAGCAGTTGTTCGATCATGTCGCGCACGTGCTCGGCGGCATCGGTGCCGGCGGTGCGGCCGCGATTGTCGAAATGGAACGGGTAATCGATCTGGAAGTCGTTGGCGGTGGAATCATCGGTGGTCATAACGTCCTCGCATACGCGGTGCGACCGTGTCGCAGTCGCGCGGCTGTCGGTGGCGCATCACATGGCGATCACGCGGGTCTGGGTGGCGACGATCAGCAGCGGCGTTCCGGTCGGCGTGCAGATCGCCTGGCTGTCCATCAGCAGCAGCGGCTGCGCGTTCGACGTGACCCGGGTCGCCGAGGTGACGAATTGCGCGGTGACGCACGGACCGTTCGCCACGCCGGGCGGCGGCAGCGCGCAGCCGGCGACCATCCACGGCCCGGGCAGGCCCACGGTCGGCATGCCGCTGACCATCACCCGTGGATTGGGCACCGTCGCCTGCGCCTGTCCGGCGTGCGAACAGAGCACGGTGGCGCCGACATGCAGTAGCGGTCCTGGCATCGTTCGTCTCCTAGGTGATGACCAGCGCGCCGTTGTTGATCGTCACCGTCGGTCCGGCCAGGATGATCGTCGCGCCCTTGCCGTTGGAAATGGTGATGCCGATGTCGTTGACGAGGATCATCGCGCCGGTGGTGCTCTTCAGCATCAGGCCGCCGGTGGGGCCGGGCAGATCGCTGATGACCAGCGTGTTCTGCAGCGTCGTCTGCAGCACGAAGCTCGGGCTCGCGGGATTGCCGGCCAGCGCCAGCGCCGGCACTTCCGCGGCCGAACCCCACCAGCCGCCCATCCACACCGGATAGTCCGGATCGCCGCCTTCGAACTGGATCCACACGCCCGAACCGATCGGCGGCACGGTGTACATGCCCGCTTGGATGCCGGCGCTGGGCGCGCACGGCATCGCCCAGGTCGACGGCGTGATACCGCCGGCATCCGGCACGATCACCTGGATCCGCCCATGCTGCATCGGGTCGATGTTGTTGATGACCGTGCCGCGATAGAGCCCGTAGTATCTGGGTGCGCCGTCGGTCATAGCTCCACCTTGTCGACAGAAGAGAACAGGCCGCCGCGCTTGAGCGTGAAGCTCTGGGTGTATTCGCCGCGCTTGATGCTGTGGGTCACCGATTTCACGCTGTAGAGCCCGTCGTAGTAAGCGCCGGCGCCGCGCACCGCGACCTTGCGCCTCGCCTGCAGGATGTGGCCGTAGCGCAACACGTCCAGCTGGCCGCTGGCGCTGATCGCGTCCGCGGATTTGACCAGCGCGCCGAGCACCATCAACGCCGCTTCCGGGAAGCTCTTGTTGGTCATTTCGCCCAGCACCTGGCTTTTCAGCGGCGTCGGCGCCTGCTTCGACAGCGACGCCTTGAGCATGTCGATCTCGGGCAGCGGGATCGGAATCGGAACCTTCGAATTGGGTTCGAGAATGGTGACGATGTATTTCTTCGCCGCCGTGCCGTCGTAGGAAAAGTTCAGGCCTTCGACCGTATTCGCCGCATCCGTGTCGATGGTCAGCGCCGGCTGGGTGGCCATGAAGCCGCCGAGTTCCGGGCCCCAGTAGGCGAAGCTCTGTCCCGGCTGCGGACCCGGATCGATGTAGAACACGTGTCCGTTCTGCTGCGCCAGGGTGTTGATGAACGCGTAGTCGGTGCCCTGATGTTTCTTGAAGCGTTCCAGCGGATTGCTGATCAGGCCGATGATGTTCGGAATCACCAGCGGCACCACGCCGAACGCCAGATATTTCGCGAGGACCAGATTGACGATCGCGAACAGCGGCATCGCCGGATAGGGAATGCCGGTGAGATCGATGAAATCCATCAGCGCGGAGATGTCGAGCCCGGTGACGGTGAGCGTCGATTGTCCCGGTCCGGCGCCCGGGGTCATGTCCTGCTTGGTGATGATGCCGTCCATCAGCACCGTCGGCGTACCGTTGAGGATCACGGTGATGATCACCCGCCGACGCGGATCGAAATAACCCGACGGCAGCAGCGTGCGCGCGATCGTCGATTGCTTGCCGAGCGTGAACTTGAGCTGGAATCCGCTCTGCGCGCCGACGCTGGAGGACACCTGCACTTCGCTCAGGGCATCGATCACCGCCGCCGGCACCGGGTCGGCGTTCATCGATCCCATCCGCAGCGACAGTTGCAGGCCACGATTCATGGCGTTACAGCACCGGTCCGGCGATGCCCGCAGGCAGGGTGATGCGCAGGCGGCGGCCGATGCGGGCGGTCAGCTCGTCCGGCCGCATCGCGCCGTTGCCGTCGCAGATGCGCCAGAACTGCAGCGGATCGCCCAGATGGATCGCGGCGATGCGGTCCAGGCGGTCGCCCTGCGCGACCAGATGCGAATCCACCTGCTGCAGCGTTTCCGGCAGCGGCAGGAAGCGTCGGCGCAGATGCCGCGTCTCCTTGCCGTCGGCGTCGACGTGCACGACGGTGTCGATCGCGTAATAGCGGCTGGTGACCGGGAATGCCGGCGATGCCTGCATCGCGGGATCGAGCAGCGCTTTCATCGCGTCTGCCTGGCGCGGATCGTTCATGGCAATGCTCCCAGTCCGAAATTGCTCAAGGTGCCGTAGGGCGCCTGTTCGGCCAGCCGTTCCTTCTGTCGCTGGAAGGCCATGTACAGGCCGCCGCCGCGATGCGCGAAACCCAGGTCGGTCACCGACAGCACGCGCATGCCGAGGCTGACCTTGGCGCGGATCGGATTGAGCGCGACATCGAAGGCTTCTTCGGTGATCGACATTTCGGTCAGCCGCATCGGCTGCACGCGGTTGCGGCTCCATACGAACAGGGTCAGCGGCGATTCCATCGGCATCACTTCCAAGGTGCCGCGACCGGCCAGCCCGTTGTTGGCTTCCAGCCGCGAGGTCGAGGGATAGACGATGATTTCCAGCGCCGCCAGTTGCGGTGCGAGCCCGGACTGCACCGTGCCGGCATTGCGCTCTGGAAATTCCAGCTGATCGGCGGCGTCCATCTCGATCTCGAGCTTGATCGTTTCCACCGGCGGCCCCTTCACGCGCAGGGCTTCGGACTGGTCGCCGTTGTCGCCGGCGCCCTGCACCTGCAGCGAACGCGACACGCTGTCCGGGTTGTACTGCAGCGCGATCACCCGCAGCACCGCGCCCGAAGACGGGTCCAGGGTGACGAGACCGCCTTTCAACAATCGCGGCGAACCGGGGAATGTGCTCATGATCGCGTCTTCGCTCCGTTGTTCTGTCTGCTGGTGTCTTCGATGCGCGGCGGTTCGATGCGTGGCCGTTCGATGCGTGCGGTCAGGCTCGGGCCGCTCACTCCGGCTCCGGCCTCGTTGGAGGCGATCTGGTTTCCGTCGCCCGGACGACGGTTTGCGCAGTCACCACATCGCGCTCCCATTCGCGTTGCATCGAGAACAGGCCGATGTGATATTCGAATTCGAGCGTTAGCCGGACTTCGGGTTCGCAGCGCCGGCAATCGAATTCGATCGCGCGCAGCTTGCCCGGCGGCTCATCGATGAATTTCACTTCGGTGTATGGCGTTCCGCACCATGCCAACACTTGCGCCACCGTCATTCCGATCCAACGTTTCACGTCGCGCTCCTAGGCCAGGTTGGCGGTTCTGGGGATGGGACTGCTGTCGTCGGGTCTGCACGTTTTGTAGTAGCACAGGCCGCAGCCCTGGATCGCGGCGTTGATCGAGGTCTCGATCTTGTCCTGGAAGTCGCCGCCCGCGCTCGAGAACGCATTGTCGTAACGCTGACGGATGTCCTCGCTGCGGCAGGTGTCGCGTTCGGCGGTGTTCTGGATCGTCAGTGCGAAATTGCAGCTGCCCGCGCCGAGATATTTGACGTCGCCCTGGCCGCCGTCGATGAAGTTCTCGATGTCCGCGCCCGAGAAGCTGGCGCCGATGGTGGAGCCTTCCGCCGTGCTGTAGGGATGCGTGTGGAACGTGCCTGCGGTGGTTTCGCCCGCTCCGGGCGTCGGATAGGAAATGCTGCCGCCGTCGCCGGTGGTGGTGCGGATGGCGCGACCGCCGCTGCTGTCGTTGACGATCAGACCGCCGTGTTCGGTCACCGATGCGGTTCCGTGTCCCGAGCGCGCCCACGCCGCATCGATCGCGGTGGCGATGTCTTCGGGAATCGCGTGCGAGCCGGGGCAGTCCTTGTGCGAGCCGCGATGTCGTCCGAACGCGCCGGCCAGCGCCGCGATGCCGACCCCCAGGAGGGCCGCGCCACCGATGACGCCGGCAGCGACGCCGATCGATTCGCCGGTATCCAACTCCTGCACCACTGCGCTCGGCGCCTGCGTGACCCGCACCGGATCGCCGCGCATCACCCGTTCGGCGACCGTATCGGCTTCGACTTCAGCGGCATCGGATGGATGGCTGATCGCTTTCCGGTACTGCATGCCGCCGCTGGCGCCGCGCTGTTGGACCACGTGGGTCAGTTCGTGCGCGAGCAGGCGATCGCCGCCGACGCTGCCCGGCGCGTAGCGGTTCTGGCCGAAGACGATGTGATCGCCGAGGGTGTAGGCATGCGCATGCACGGCACGCGCCGATGCGTCTGCGCGCGCGTCCGCATGCACGCGCACGCCGCTGAAGTCGTGGCCGAAACGCTGTTCCATGGCACCGCGCGTGCGCTGTTCCAGCGGCTGACCGCCGCTGGCGACGATGCTGTCGGCGTCGGCGCGTCCGCTGTCGATGCCGTCGCGGCTCGTCGCACTGCGCTGCATGCGCTCCCGCTTCGCGGCGCAGGCCGTGCATTCGCCGCCGCCCGGCGCGTGATTGCCGCAGGCGCATTTGCGTTGCAGCATGCCTTGCGCCGCTGCCCGCGCCGGCGCGGGCGTCAGGCTGCGTTTGCGCAACGATGCGAATCCATTCATTGCCGTGTCCTCATGACGACGACGGGATGTCTGCTGCATGCGCGCGGGCGTGACATTTCATTCATCGCGGTCTCCGCTGGGAGATGCCGGCGTTTCCTCGACCTGCGGCGGTTGATATGCGGTTTCGCCGGGCGTCATCGCCGCAGGCGAATAGCCGAGGATGTCGCGGTCGCAGTAGTTCGCGTCCGGACCGCTCTGCATCGCCATGGCCGCGCGTCCCGGGCTGTCGATCTGCAGGTAATGCGCCCAGTGGATCAACGCGCAGCGGCCGTGACGCGCATTGAACGCCTGATGCAGCTCCGCGACGGCGCCGCCGAAATAGGCGCGCGCGACGGTGTCTTCGCCGACATCGTCCACCAGCGCTTTTGCGTTCACGACCTCATCGGGATAGCTGTTCCCGTGCGGCATGTTGATGTCGTCCATCAGCCGTCTGGCGAAGTATTCGGTGATGCCTTCGCTGACATGGTTGTGGAGGAAGCTGATATCGCGATGCGAGTAGGCATGCATCGCTTCGTGGATCAGGGTGCCGGCTTCGCTGGTGTAGTAGATGACCGGGTGATCGGGCGTGGCGTGTTCCAGACGTCGGCCGTTGCATTCCGGTTCCTGCTCCGCAGCGACCGGCGCCGGATAACGGCCGCTGACCGGCTGTATCTGCGGCCCCGTGTCGGTCCAGCCCAGCAGGCGCGACCCGGTGTCCGGATTGGAGCAGCGCGCCTCCGGCGTGCCGGTCCTGCAATTCTTGCGTTCGCACAGTTCGGCGTCGCTCACCGCATGCACGCTTGCGTTGCGCAGCGGGCCCGGAACGCTCTCGCCTATGTATTGACCGTAGCGGCGGCGGATCAGCATTTCGGTTTCGGCGGGCGTTTCCGGACGCGTGCGCCGCACCGCAAATCCGATGATCGCGCCGATCAACGCACCTGCGCCCAATCCGATCAATGCGCCGATGCCCGCGCCTTCGCCGAGCGATGCGCCGGTCGCGGCGGCGATCGCCAGACCTGCGAGTGCGCCGACCGCCGCGCCGCCGGCTGCGCCGATGCCGGCGCCGGCGCCGGTCTGTTCGCCGCGGGTCAGCGCCAACGTTGCGCCGTCGTTGCGGTGCGCGACCCGCGCCGGCCGTCCCTGCGCGATCGCGGCGGAGGCCTGCGCGGCTTCCGCTTCCAGCGTCGCCGTCGTCGCTGCGGCGCCCGTCGTTGCGTTCTGCGCGACGTGCGCCAGTTCGTGGCCGAGGATCGCGCGACCCTGCGCGGTGTCGGGCGGATCGGCATCGGCGGCGAGATCGATATCGTTGCCGCGGGTCAGCGCATACGCGTTCGCCGCCGCTGTCCTGCGCTGCGCCTGCGCGTCGCGATGCACGCGGACGGCGGAGAAATCGCGCGCGAACGCCGGTTCCATGCGTGCCCGGATCGCCGCGTCCAGCGGTGCGCCACGCGGGTGGTCGGAATCGTCGCGCGTCGCGTCGCGGCCTGGCGTGGTCGATGCTGCCGCCTTGCGCTGCAGACGGCGACGACGCTGCTGCCGGGGGCCGCGATTGCGATCGTCGCCGGCCGCGCCGATGCCCGCGCCGACGGCCGCACCGATGCCCGCGCCCAGCGCGACGCCGCCGGCGATGGAGCCCAGCACCGCACCCATCAGCGCGTTGCCGCCAAGGCCCAGACTGTCGGCAGCGACGCCCAGTGTGATCGCGCCGCCGATCCCGACGATCGCGCCAGGGATCATGCCCCACAGCGCGCCGCTGCGCGCGCCCTGCGCCGCGCCGGAAGTCGATGCGTAGTCGATGTGCTCTTGCACGATCACCGGCATCGCCTCCGGATCGATTCCGTGCGTGTAATGGTCCTTCAGCGTGCTGCCGACGTAGATGTAGAGATGCGGAATGCCGCCGGGCGTGTAGGACTCGTAGCGTCCCTGATTGCCTTCCTCGTCGATATTGATCGAATAGATCCGCACCGGAATCGATGGCGGCCGTTCGCCCAGACGCGCGCAGACCTGACGCAGTCCGGTCAGATTCTGCCGGCATGGTCCGCACCACGGCGCACCGAATTCGACGATGGTGACCGCATCCGCCTGCAGCAGCGACGGAATGTCTTCGCCGACGACTTCCTCGATGCAGGTCGCGGCGGGGCCGGCGCGGGTGAGGCTCTCGTCGTCGATCGGCGGAAGCTCATCGTTGGACTGCCGCTGCAGCCCGGCGGACACGCTCGCTGCAGCGGGCGCATCGGCCAACGCCGCGCCAGCGGTAGTGCGGCTGTTGTCGCCGGCCATAGCGCGATCCGCAGCGTGGTCGGCCTGGTCTTCGCCAGCGCCGTGTTCGACGATCGCGACCGGTGCGCCGGAGGACGCCTCCGCGCCGTCCTGCTGGACGACGTGCGCCAGTTCGTGCGCGAGCAGATGCCGGCCTTCGTGCGACGCGGGCGCGTAGCGGCCATCGGCGAAGACGATGTCGCGGCCGACCGTATAGGCATGCGCCTGCACCGCCTGCGCCGAACGCGCGGCCTGCGCGTCGGCATGGATGCGCACCCCGGAAAAATCGCGGCCGAAGCGGTTTTCCATGAAGCCGCGCGTGTCGGTGTCGAGACCGGCGCCGGGCTGCGACAGGGTTTCGTGCACGATCTCCGGCGCGTCGTCGCTGCGGCCGTAGGCCTTGCGCTGCATGCGCCGCTGTTGTTCGTGCCGTTTCTGTTCGGCGCAGGCCGTGCATTCGCCGCTGGTGGTGTGGGTGCCGCAGGCGCATTTGCGCTGCAGCGCCAGGTACGGCGTCGCGATCCGCGATGCGCGCCAGGGGACGAAGCCGCGCCGACCGGACGCGTTCACGGCCGCCTCCGCGATGCGGACGGCGCGAAGACATCCGCGAAGATATCTGCGGAGACATTCACGAAGACATCGATGATGCGCGGCATCGTCTTCATCCGGGGCTCACTCCGGCGTGTCCGGCGACGGGCCGGGCGCGGGCGTCGGCGAGGGTGCCGGTGCGCCCGGCGCTGCCGCGCTTGTCGGCTGCGGCGGCGTATCGCCGATGGTGATCGCGCCCGGCTCGATCCTGTTTTCGCCGGCCTTGCGCTGCCAACTGCCGCCGACGTTCTCGATCCAGGTCACCGAATGCCAGGGGAAGGCATTGGAGACCGTGGTCCAGGCGCCGCTGCCGCGACGCGCATCGACGGTCTCGACATACGTGCCCATGTACACGGCCTCCTGTGCGCTGGATGCGTTGGGAATCGGTGCATGCCGCCTGTCCAGGCCCGGGCCGTCGACGGCGTAGATATGGTTGTCGACCGGAGTCAGGAACTCGTCGCTCTGGAAACGATCGTCCGCTGTGCCCGCGGTCGCGCGGTTCAACAGCGTCCAGCCGGCGCCGTCCAGACGCCAGATCGCGCGGTCCTTGCTGCGCTTGAAGTCGTATTCGATGTTCGCGCGATGACCGCTGATGTCGCCGCGCACTTCCATGATGTTGAGGAAGGTGTTGCTGTCCAGTCCCAGCCCCGGAAGATCCGCGCAGACTTCACAGCGGTTCTCGGCGCTCAGCGCGCCGCTGTTGCGGAAGTTGCCGATGGTCACCTGCGGCATGCTGTCGCCGGCTTGCTTGCTTCCTGCGGGTGCTTTGGCCGCCGATGCCGCGCCGGCATCGAGCAGATCGCTCGCCAGATAGGCATATGAATCGGGATTGCGCAGCGCGGTCGCGGCGTCCAGTCCGCAGCCGGGTTGATAGCGCGGATCCTCGAGCACACCGGCGCTGTGCACGCTTTCGTGGACAAGCGTGATCGCCTGTTCCACCGGGCTGGTGCGGAAGAACTGCGGACACAGCGCGACTTCGCGGCTGAATTCGACGCCACCGCTGCCGTCGGACAGGCCGGCCGAAGAGGCGTTCTCGGTCAGGCACGGCGAGGTGTAGGTGCGACCGTCCTGCAGGCGGATGGTCACGCCGCCCAGCTCCGCAGCGCCGCCTTCGGTGCCGCAGACGTAGATGCGGTTGGACAGGAACGGGCGCACCCGTTCGAGCTGGGTGCGGAGTTGTCCGATCTGGGTTTCGGTCGCTCCCTGGAAACGGCAGTTCAGGGCGCTGTTGGCGCCCTCGCTGCGCGGGGTCTGCGACAGCGATTGGATCGCGTTCTCCACCATCCGTGTCGCCCGGTCGCGCGCGTAGTGCAGCATCAGCGCCTGTCGTGCCGAGCATGCCGACGACGCCTGCGCGCGCTGCGGCGCCGCGTTCGCGCCGGTCCTGGGCATGCGCTCTTCCAGCAGCCGCTCGAAGCGATCGTGGTTGTCGCCGTTGACGTCGCTGTCGATGTCCTGGATCGAGACGCCGCCGGCCGGATCGAGGATCGCGATGATGTCGTCGGTGGTCGAGCGTTCGAGCAGGGTCAGGATCGCGTTCTCGTCCTCGCCGGCGGTCGTGCCGGACAGCATTTCCCGGATCAGCAGGCGCTTGAGTTCGACGCCGGTCAACGCGGCGGCGGCGCTGCGATGGCCGGCGTCGAGATTGAACGGCCCTTCGCCAGCCGCCCAGCGTCGCACCAGATCGCGCGCCTTGTTGTCGCTGTTGCGGTTGTCCTCGATCGAACGGTTGCGCGCCAGCAGATCGAGATAGGCGCGCAGATCCGCTTCGCTGTAGGTGTCGGCGTCGAATGCGCCCGCCAGCGCGGCGATGCCCACGCCGATCAGGCCTGCGCCGACGATGCTGCCGGCGACGATGCCGCCGATTGCGCCGTCGCTCAATCGGTGCAGCGACGCCTGCGGCGCGCAGCCGACCCGCACGCGTTCGCCGCGCACGATGCGCTCCGCAGCGCCATCGGCTTCGCGTTCGCTGGCGTCGTCGGGGCGGCTGATCGAGGCGTCCGCCGGCAACAGCGGCGAGCCGAACGCGCGGTGCTGGGCCACGTGCGTGAGTTCGTGCGCGAGCAGATGCGCGCCGGTCGGACTCTGCGGCCGATAGCGGCCGTGACCGAAGACGATATCGTCGCCGACGGTGTACGCCGCCGCACCGATCGATTCCGCTGCGTGCGCGGCGGCGTTGTCGTGGTGGATGCGCACGCCGCTGAAATCCCGCTCGAAGCGCGATTCCATGGTCTTGCGCAGCGCCGGATCGAGCGACTGGCCCGGGGCGCGGATCGCAGCATGGGCCGCCTCCGCATCGGGAGTTTCCGCGCGCATCGCGCCGAGTGCGCTGCGCTGCGCCTGCCGACGTTTGGTCTTGGCGCATTCGGCGCAGGTGCCGCCGCCCTGCGTATGCGTACCGCAGGCGCAACTGCGATGCAGCAGCTGCCGCTGCGCCGGGCTGTCGATCGCGGCGGCGGCGCTCGGCGCTGCGCGCGCAGCGTTCGCGCTCATGGCGTCGTCTCCGGGGTATGGCAGATCGGCGGCAGGCCCGGATCGAGATGGTTCGGCAGCTCTGCGCGCAACGCTTCAAAAATCGCGCTGTCGGGCGTGCCGGTGAAATAGGCGCGACGCACCCGGTCCTCGCCCAGCGTGCGCATGATTCCGCGCATCAGATCGACGTTGGCGCCATACATGCGCGATCCGCCGGCGTCGTCGCCGAACGCGTCGCGGGTGGTCAGTTCGGCCATGCCCTCTTCGAATGCCGACCAGTAGCAGATCCAGCGATCCCCCGGGAAATAGCGGACGAACGCCTGTCGCGTCTGCTCGCGACCACCGAGCATGTGCACCATCTCGTGCCCTGCGGTCGCCGCCATGCTCTGGCTTTCGGCGCCGGTGCCGGTCATGTTGCGCGCGGCGCTCTCGGACAGATAGATCGTGTCGTCCGGCGGCAGATAGAAGCCGCCTTCGCCCAGCCTGCCCGCCATGATGTGCTCATGCAGCACCGCCATGCGCCGCTCCTGATCCACGATCCGCGCCGATGCGCCCGCGCCGATGCCGCAGCGCGCTTCGGCCCACCATTGGCGCACGAGCGCGTCCGCACCGGCGCCGATGCCCGAGATCATGGTTTCGAGCTGGAAGCGTTTGACGCCCCAATGGAGCGGATCGACGATGCGGACCCGGTTGGCGAGCGCTTCGTTGCCCCCTTGATCGCTGCGACCGCCGGGACCGCGCACCAGTGCAGCGACGTTCGCATGGCCGAGGATCCGCGACAGCGACCGGCCCAGCACAGCCGACTCGGCGGCATTCGACGCGCGACCGAGCTGCCCCGTCGTCTCCGGATCGATGCCGAGACCGTGGAAATCGCGGATGCACCGCACCGTGCGCCAGGCGCGGGCGTAGTCCCGCAACGTGGGGCCCGCATCTGCGCGGGCGTCTGCAGCAGCAGGTGCCGTCGCCTGCGGCGTCGCCGGCGTCGATGTCGATGTGGTCGCGCCCGGAGGCGTGGCGGTTGTCGTGCCGGTCGTTGTCGCGGCGAATGCGGACTCCGGCAATTGCGCCAGTTGCCACATCGGCATCGTCGCCAGTTGCGCCAGCGTCGGTGTGGCCGAAGCCGGCGATGCAGTGGAAGCGCGGCCGGTTTCCGCAGCCCCGGTTCGCGCCGCAGGTCGGCGGTCGAACGCACCCGCGCTTCCGGCGATGCCCACGCCCAGAAGTGCGCCGCCTGCCACCAGCCCGCCGATGCCCAGGCCGGCCGCCAGCCCGTCGTTGCCGCTGTCGCTGTCGCTCAGCCCGACCCCGAGCCCGATTCCGCCGGCGACCATGGCGGCGCCGCCCAGCACGGCCATCGCCACCCAGCCGGCGCCCGGTCCGCTGTCGTCGCCGCTGGCCGGGGCCGCGCCGATACGCTCGGCCTGCAGTGCGAACCATGCGTAGGAATCGGCCTGGGTGATCTGGTCCGGCTGGTCGCCGGGCAAGCGTCTGCCGTCGGGGTAATAGACCTCGGCTCCGACACCGGTGATCTGCGGGTTGCCGTTGCAGGCGATATGCGCGAATTCGTGCAGCAGCGTCTGCTTCAGCGGCAAGTGCATTTCGAGCAGCGCCATCTCGCACAGCTTGGATCTGGAGCGCGGGTCGTTGTCGGCGCAGTTGTTCGAGCTTGCGAGCGCCGAGTGACGGCCGTCGCCGCGGCAGCCCGGATCCACCGGCATCGTCGGCAACACGCCGGGGCTTGGCGAGGGCGCGGTGCGGCAGATGATCGTGATGCTCGAATTCAGACCGCTCTGCATGCGCGCGAACTGACCGCGGATCTGCGGCACCAGCGCGCGACTTCCGGGGCGTGCGATATCGATGTGGAAATGATCCGACAGCAGTTGCGCGGCCGGTGCCAGATCCGCGGCATCGAGCACGCTGGCGGCATGCCCGGCCAGACGCGCGGCCTCGGCGCGATCGGCCTCGACTTTCTGCCGATACGTGCCGCAGCCGTTGTACGGGCCGTATTCGGGATCCTCGTTCGCAGGCGCTGGGGTCGTCGTCGTCCCGGCGCCGGCTTCTTCGGCATCGCGATGCAATGCGGCTCCACTGTTCGCAGGCGCGATAGCGGCGCTGCGGTCGACCATCGCCGCATCCGCCGCACGATCCGCCGCGCGCTCGCTGGCATCGGTCGGTTCGCTGATCGTCAGCGCTTCCCCGGGCTTCGGCAGTGCGGACGCCTGCGCCACGTGCGCGAGTTCGTGTGCGAGCAGATGCCGCCCGTGCGTCGTCTCCGGCCGGTAGCGCCCGGAAGCGAAGACGATGTCGCGACCGACGGTGTAGGCATGCGCGTGCACGGCGCGCGCCGATGCTGCGGCCTGCGCGTCGGTATGCACGCGGACGGTGGAGAAGTCGCGCTCGAAGCGCGATTCCATGAAGGCGCGCGTCTGCGCGTCCAGCGATTGCCCCGGCGCGCGCAGCGCATCGTGGACGATCGCGGGCGCCACCGGATGATGCGGCCGGCCATGCCCGCGACGCGACGCGGCGACGCGTGCATTGCGACAGTTCGTGCACTCGGCGCCGCCGATGCTGTGGCTACCGCAGGCGCAGCGCCGATGCAGCGTCGACGCTTCCGCAACGGCCTGCGTCTGCACGGTGGCGGCGGTGGCGGCGCGCTCGCTCATTCAGGGCTCCCGGTGTCGTTGGTGCGATGCGGCGGTGCGTGCCGGTCCGTACTCCGCGCCGTCGTACTCGGCGCGCCCGGTGCGGCAAGGCCAAGACCGTCGCCCAGACTCCTGGCGATGTCTGCGCCGAGATTCCAACGCTGCGCGTCGGTGCTCGTCGCCAGCGCGAGTGCGGGCAGCGCATCGACCGCACCGATCCCGCGCAGCGCATCGGCGGCCCCCGGCAACGCCAAGCGCCGCGCCAGCTCGGACTCGATCGCGGCGGCGACTGCATCGGCGCGTCCGCCGTCCAGCAGTGCGGCGTCCAAGACCAGCCGGTCGATGCGCAGGTCGATTTTCATGCCGGACCTGCCGGACTTGCGGCTGCGCCGAGCCAGCGGAAATCGGCTTCGTTCACCGGTTTTTCGAGCTTGCGGTACTCGGCGCGCGCCGCCTCCAGCACCAGCGGCATGGTCACGGTGCTGCGGTTGCGCGCGGCCATGAACGCCGCGTTGATCGCGATGTTCTGGATGCTGCCGCCGCTGAGCGCGAGCCGGGCGAGGCGGTCGACATCCAGTACGCCCACCTGGGTCTTCGCCGGAAAGGCGCGCGCCCACATCGCGCGGCGTTCGGGCGCGCCGGGGAACGGGAAATTGACGATGAAACGCAGCCGGCGCACGAAGGCGGTGTCGAGCGCGCTCTTCATGTTGGTGGCGAGGATCGCCAGGCCGCGGTACGACTCCATCCGCTGCAGCAGGTAATTGATCTCGATGTTGGCGTAGCGGTCGTGGCTGTCCTTGACCTCGCTGCGCCGGCCGAACAGCGCATCGGCTTCGTCGAAGAACAGGATCGCGCCGCCGTCTTCCGCCGCGTCGAACAACCGGCGCAGATTCTTCTCGGTTTCGCCGATGTACTTGCTCACCACTGCCGACAGGTCGATGCGGTACAACAACAGGCCGAGTTCGCGCGCCAGCACTTCCGCCGCCATGGTCTTGCCGGTGCCGCTTTCGCCGGCGAACAGCGCGCTGATGCCCAGCCCGCGGTTCATCCGCGCGCGGAAGCCCCAGTCGTCGTAGACCGTGGTGCGCAATGCGACCTGATCGGCGATCAGACGCAGCAGTTCGGTTTCCTGCGCCGGCAGTTGGATGTCGTCCCAACCGGCGACCGGTTCGATCCGCTGCGCCAGACGGTCCAGCGCCGGGCGCGCGCGCGCCAGCGCGCCCTGCCACAGCGCGTCGGCCAGCGGCTGCGCGCCGCTGCGCGACAGATTCAGCGCCGCTTCGGCGACCTGGCGCACTTTGCCGGCGCCGAAATCGAAATGCCCCGCAAGCAGGTCGGGCTGGTCGCCGGCGTCGTCGCCCAGCGCCGAACGCCAGACGGTGCGCTGCTCGTCGACGGTCGGTTTGGCGACATCCACGCTGATCGCATTCGCGTTGTTCAGCGGTTCGCGGGTATCGACGAAGACCAGGCCGCCAACGCGCGCCAGGAATCGCTGGCTGCCGCCGCGCGCCGACTCGATGTCGCCGTCGCCGGCATCGAAATACAGCGCCAACGGCAGCAGCAGGCATTCGCGCTGCCACAGCCGGATCAGATGCTCCTGTTCGGCCACCGCCGACGGCAGCATCTCGGCGCCGATGCGATGGGTCTGCAGGCCGAGGGA
Organism: uncultured Xanthomonas sp.; assembly: GCA_964523435.1. Lineage (GTDB taxonomy): Bacteria > Pseudomonadota > Gammaproteobacteria > Xanthomonadales > Xanthomonadaceae > Lysobacter_I. Next base: position 33,776 of record CAZGBA010000002.1, on the reverse strand, counting down.
TTCGGCCACCGCCTGCGCGATGGTCTGCTTGCTGGCGGCATCGCTGCCGAGCAGTTGCACCATCGGCAAGCCTTCGCCGCGCGGAGAGGCCTGCAGACGTCCGGCCAGCATCTCGGCGACCGCGCGTTGCGAGGGCGGCAGCGACGCTGCCTGCGCGCGCGGCAGCGGCGTCAGCAGCGGCGTCAGCCGGTCGTCGGGATCGTTCAGGCCCTTGATGAAATTGACGATGCGTTCGTCGATGCGCAGCGCGGACGAGATCAGCGGCTGCGCGCCGGGCTGGTTGATCTCGATCAGGCGCCAGAAGCGCAGCGGCCGCTCCGGCGAGAGCGCGTCCCAGGACGGATGGTCGAACAGCGACATCGCCAGCGCGAAGTTGGGATAGGGCCGCGACGCGTCCTGTTGCGCGCGGGCGCAGAGCCCGGCGATCCGCGTATCCAGTTCCATCGCCGCGCACAGCAGCAGCGTATCGCGCTCGAACGGCGACAGGCCCAGGCGTTCGGCCAGCAGTTCCAGCGCCGGACGATGCGCTGCGGTCCGCGCTTCGGCTTCGGCGCGCAATGCTGCGGTTTCGGCCGCGGTTTCGGTGTCTGTGGCTGCGTCCGTTCCGGCGGCGGGCGCCGGATCGCGCGCCTGCGGCGTGTCGCGGAAGAGTCTGCTCAACAGCGACTTCTCGGGCGTCGGCTTCCGTGCCGGCACCGGCGGCGGGGGCGGTGGCCGCGGATCGGCATGGCCTTCAATCAGCCGCTGCAGCCGCGCGCGTAGTTCGGCCAGCGCGTTCGTCAATGCGCGTTCGTTCGTTTCCAGCCAGTCGGTGTATTCGCTCATGACACGATCACCTGCTGGTCGGCGGCGAAGACCGGCGCCGCTCCGGAGAAATCCACGGGAATGCTGTCGGCGCCATCGACGCGCAGGCGTACCGTCCAAGTGCCGGCGGCGACGCCGGGCACGGTGAAATCCAGCGCGGTCGGCTGCTGCGGATCGGCGGGATTGACGATGTTGTCGGGTGCGACGATGCGGTCGCCGAACAGCAGCAGCACGCGCTGGCCGTCGCGGATGCGCGGCGAACAGGCGACGCTCAGCGCGATGTCGCCAGCGCCTGCGTTCAAGGGACTGATCGCGATCCTCGGCGCCAGCGCCACCGGCAGTTCGTTGCTGAGTAGGGCCGGACTGCCGGCGTGCTGCGTGCGCAGCGCGACGGTGTACACGCCCGGCGCCCAGGTCGCGTTGGCGTTGGCGTCTTCGGCGGTGTCGGCAAGATGCACGCGCAGAAGGCCGCTGCCGTCGTCCGGCAACGGCGTGAGATCCACCGGCGCCGGCAGATGCGCATGGCTGAAGCGCGCGAGCGTGTCGCGCACATCGAGCTGTCGGCCGTTGAGGACGATGTCGTCGCCCAGCCGCGCCGCGGATTGCGAATTCGGCAGGCCGAGGCTGTCGAGCACGGCGGCAGCGCCGGCATTGGCGAATACGCCCCGGGCATCGGGCCCGCGCTTGAGCACCGGCAGCGCGGCGCGCGCGACGTTGCGGCTGTCGATCAGCACCACCGCCAGTTCGTAGGCGGTCGAGATCCGGTAATTCGACTGGAACGCGGTCCACAGCTTCGACAGTTCTTCCACGCCCAGCGACAGCGGCGTGATCCGGACGCGTTCGATCTGGGTGTGCAGATCGTTGTCGGCCAGCGCGTCGCGGATCGCGTCCGCGTCCAGCAACGGATGATCGTGCAGCGCGCTCATCGCCGCCGCCAGCACGCGATGGCCGACCGCGTCGTTCTCGCTGTCGCCGCGGCCATAGGCGGTGATCAGGTACTGCAGGTTCAGCGCCAATGCCGGCATCGCGGTTTCGCCGGGCCGCACCTGCCTGGGCATGTCCATGTTGCGCCAGGTCGGATTGGGGGCGACCCGGTACAGGAACAGATTCAGCTGCGCCTTGGTGATGTTCTTGCGCGCGATGTCCGGGGGCTGCAGGGTCACTTCCAGATCGGCCAGACTGCTGTCCAGCGCCGGTATCCGCATCAGCAGCAGATTGCGCAGGGTCAGCGACGCGGCGGCGATGGCGAGCGAATTGCTCATGCGCCGTTCCTGCCCTGGCGTTCGCGCAGATAGTCCTCGAGCGCGGTCGGGCGCGGCGCTTCGCGCTTGGCGCCGTTCGCCGCCGTCGCGCCGGTTCGCGTCTGCGGCGTTGCGCGGACTTCGATGCGACCGATGCTGACCTGGATGACGGTTTCTTCCGGCGCCGACTGCGCGGACGTCCGTGCGGCGGCCAGCGACTGCAGCGGCATCGTCGCCCGCTGCGGGTGCGTCGATGCGGGCCGTGGCCTGAGCGTCGGGGGCGATTCGGATGGCGGATCCTTCGCCGCGCGCGCCGGATCCGCTGGCGCGGCGGCGTCCGCTTCTGCGATCGCGATGCGCGTGCGTTGCGCCGCGACCGGCGCGGGCGGCATCGGCGCCAGCGGCACGAATGCCGTCGGCGGCGTGTGCGGTGCGGTTTCGATACGCGGTGCGATGGCGGTCGTCGGCGTCGCTTGCGTCGCGCCCGGACGCTGCGCTTCGGCGCGCGGCGATTCATGCATCGCCGCAGTCTCCTGCGGTGCAGGCGTCGCGATCACGCGCTGCATTGCGCTGCGACCGTCGCGCCCGGTCGCGGACGGGGGTGATTCGTCGGCCGATGGCGTTTCCGCAGGACGCGCGCTTGCGCGTTCCGGCGACTGCGATGGTGTCTGCGCGCGCACGGATGCGGGCGCTGCGGGGATCGGCGCGTCCATGCGCAGCCGTCGCCACGGCAGAGGCTGGGCGGGCGATTCGCGTTCGAGCGCCGACGCTTCGATCGCGGACGTTTCGACTGCGGAATTTTCGGCGGCAGCGTCGCCATCGATCGCATCCGCCGCCAGCGGCGCGCGCTCGAACAGCGCGGGCGCCCGTGGCCGCAGCCCGGTGTCGCCGCCCAATTCGCGTCCGATCAGATGGCGCAGGAAATCGCTCACGATCCGCACAACTCCAGATATGCGCTGCGCCGACGCGGCCCCAGCGCGAGGATGTCGGCTTCGCGCCAGTGGTAGACGCGGGCGATCAGATCGATCTCGCGCAGCGTGCGCAGCGCCCAGCTCTGCAATTCCTCCCAGACGAAATGCACCGGGTCGAAACCGGCTTCCCATGCCGCGCTGCACGCCGGGCAGACGAAGCCCAGACGCAGATCGGCCAGCGGATCGGCTGCGGCCATCGCCGACGACAGCGCGTCGATCTGGGTTTGGCTCAGCAGGTCCACGCGCAGCGCTTCGCCGTCGCGTTCGACCGCCAGCAGGCAGCGCGCCAGCAGCATGTCGCGCGCCGCTTGCGCATCGGGGCCATCGTGCGTGCCGCTGCGCGAGTGTTCGTGCATGGCCAGCATGTCGCGACTGTCGGGAAGACGGAAGCGCAGGATCGCGCCGTCGGCTTCCAGTGCGTGCGTCGTGTCCACGACTGTCGGAGTGCGGTCGGCGCCCGCCGCATCCGCCATGCCCGCCGCGAGCAGATCCTCGCAGCCGAATGCGGCTTCCACATCGATGCCGCACTGCGGGCAGCGCGCAAGGCCGACGATCTGTTCGCGGAACAGGCGCGCGTGCAGTTCGATCAGCATCGCGTCGCGACGCCCCAGCGGAAGCGTCGCCAGGGCCTCGGTATCGGCATCGTCGTTCGCGGCGGCCAGCAGCAGCAGCGCGCGCGCCGCGCCCGGCCGGCCGCATCCGCGTTCCCAGACCTGCAACAGCTGTGCCGGCGTGGGCGCGCGCACGGGTTCAGGCCGCCGGTTCGGTGAAGCTCGGCTCGGCCGGTTCGGCGACCGAGTAATCGCGTTCCCAGCCCTCGTTCTCGAGCTTGATGGTCTGGATCGCGATCGCGTTCGCGTTCGCATCCAGATCCGGCAGCGCCTGGAATTCCGACACCCAGCAGCGATAGACGCTGTACGCGAGCGCGAGCTGGCCGGCTTCGTTGTAGACCTCGATGATCAGATCCTTGCGGAAATCCTTCAGCGAGACCTCGGCGCCGAGACCGGAACCGAAGTTCCAGATCTTGTTCGCCCATTTCTCGAACTCGGTGTCGTGGCTGACGCCGCGTTCGAGGGTGATCGCCTCGTACTCGGTGCGGCCGGGCGATTTGCGGCTGCTGCTCGGATCGCCGCCTTCGCGATGCTTGACCACTTCGGTGGTCCGCTTCAGACCGGACACCTTGCTGATGCCGGCGACGTAGCGCCCGTCCCATTTCACCCGGAACTTGAAGTTCTTGTAGGGATCGAAGCGCTGCGCATTCACACTGAACTGGGCCATGGCGTTCCTCCTCAGGCCTGGATCTGGCCGGCCATCTGCTGCAACTTGATGACCACGAATTCGGCGGGCTTCAGCGGCGCGAAGCCGACCACGATGTTGACGATCCCCAGGTTGATGTCGTTCTGGGTCGTGGTTTCTTTGTCGCATTTGACGAAATACGCATCCTGGGGCGTCTTGCCCTGGAACGCGCCCTGGCGGAACAGGTTGTGCATGAACGCGCCGAGATTCAGCCGCAGCTGCGACCACAGCGGCTCGTCGTTGGGCTCGAACACCGCCCACTGCGTGCCGCGGTACAGGCTTTCCTCGATGAACAGCGCCAGCCGGCGCACCGGGACGTACTTGTATTCGTCGGCGAGCAGATCGGCGCCGCGCATCGTGCGCGAGCCCCAGATCACCGGTCCGATCAGCGGGAAGCTGCGCAGGCAGTTGACCGCGATCGGATTGAGGCTGCCGTTCTCGCCGTCGGTCAGGCCCACCGCCAATCCCTGCACGCCGTTCAGCGCGGCATCGATACCGGCGGGCGCCTTCCACACGCCGCGCTGCACGTCGGTGCGCGCCATCGCCCCGGCGATGATGCCGCAGGGCACGAAGGTGTCGATCTGGCCTTCGCGCTTCGGGTCGGACTGCAGCACGCGCGGGAAGAACAGCGCTGCGTTGCGCGCGGCGGTGCCGTTGAGGCCGAGCGCGGTCAGCTCGGCGTTGTTGCCTGCGGTGATCGTGGCGATGCTGGCCCAGTCGGCGGGCGGATCGACGATCAGCATCGCGCGGCTGTCGACGCACAGCGACAGTGCCGCCTGATACACGGCGGCACTGGTCGTGCCGCTGCGGATATCCGGCGGAATGCACAGCAGATTGAACAGATCCACTTTTTTCAGGGCATGCATGCCGGTTTTGGCGGCGGCGTTGCCGAGATACGCCGCATCGTTCAGCGCCGCGCTGTCCGCCGCGTTCGCCGCAGTGGCCACGCCGGTCGAGGAGGCGTCGTCGTCCCACACGGTCATGTTGGCGGGTGCCGGGCCGTGCGCGGCCGGAACCGTGGTCGCCGGCAGCGTCAGCGACGCCGCCACGCGCAACAGGCTCGAGCCCGATTTGAGCACGCGGTCGACCCGGCGCGGGCTTTCCTTCACGGTCAGGTTGAGGAAGCTCTCCTGCGCGCCGCTGTCCATGTCGCGTACGGTGAGGTTGAACAGATCCGCGCTGGTCAGGCCGTAGCTGGCGGCGACATCGGCGGAGACGTTGCTGTCGATCCGCGCGCGCAGCGTGTTGCCCCAGGCGCCGGGCGACGCCGCTTGCAGCGGCAGATTGGCGATCGCGATGGCCGCCCGCGCCGGATCGGCGCCGGCCGCGTACAGGCGCACGATGACCGCTTTGGAACCGCCGTTGAGATAGAAATCGCGTACGGCGTAGCTCATCGGATAGTTCGGATCGAGCCCGCCGAAGGTGCGTTCGAAGTCGGCGAAACTGGTGATGGTGACCGGGCCATCGGCGTCCGCGTCGGTCGCGCCGCGCGTTGCGCGGCCGATGAAGGCCGTGATCGAGGTGGCGACACCGGTGATCGTTCGGACCCCGCTCGGGATTTCTTCGACATAGACGCCCGGATAGGTGAGCGCAGCTGGCATAAACGTTCTCCTGTGTGGTGACGGTGGCGCCGTCTTCAGCCGTTCTTCCGGGAGCGCGACGACAGCGTGTTCCGCTTCGCGATGTCCGGTTCGCGGTGCTTCGATTCGTTCTGCTTCTGTTTCGTGATCTGTTCGTGATTGGCCGATGGTGATTTGCCGAATGCATGGTGCCGACGAAACCGGAGTCGCTGCTCGAAGCACGTCGCGCGCGCTTCGGGTTCTCTGTGATGTCTGACAACGCATCGGCCTGCGCGAAGCGGACGGTCGCGTGCGCACCGATGTCCAGTACGGCGCTTGCGAGACCGGGTGCATGCCGGATTACGTCTTTTTACGAATCCTCACCTCTGTTCGTTGTCGTCGTCATCGTCCGCCACGGCCGTCGGTCCGCCCCGCACATACAGCGCATCTCCGGTCGGCAACCGCCGCTGCCGGATCAGGCCTTGCGACACCAGCCGGCGCAGCGCCGCTTCGATCCGCGCCTGCGCGACGCTGTAGCGCTGTTGCGGCAGCCACCAGCGGACGATCCCGTCGAGGGTGTCGGCCGCTTGCGGATGACGCTGCAGATACGACAGCACCGTCTGCTCGATTTCGCGATCCTTGTCGGCATCGCGGTTGGACGTCGTCATGTCGGCGATCTCGTAGAGGACGGCCTGCATCGCGCGCACCCACATGACGGTGTACAAAGCAATCCGCGTGCCATTCGCACGGAAGCGTCCGCGCGCCCGATGCATCACCGGATTCGGGTCGATCGCATCGATCCAGCGCAACGATGCCGCGTTTTTCCCGTGATCGTCGCAGCGATGGTGGCAATGGCGATGCTGAAGACTGCGCAGGCCGGGGCGGCTCGGACCCGCTCCGGGTCGGATCGCACCCGCTTGCGGATTCCGTCGTCGCGGAGCGGGTGCGGAAAGCGCACGCCGCGCATGCGCGGGACGACTACGCAGTCGGCGGCGGACCGTGGCCGATGCCGTGACGCTTGAGCATTTTCCCGAGCTGACGGCGTTCCGTGCCCGACAGCAGCGCGGCGCGGCTGACATTGCCGCCGGCACGCTGCATCAACTCGGTCAGATACCGTCTTTCGAACGCAGCGATCGCGCGCTGTTTGGCGAGCGTGAACGCGGAACGTGTCGCACATGCCGACGCATCATCGGGATGCACGTCGTCGAGCCCGCTGTCGTCGTGCACATCGTCGCGTGCATGCCCGTGTCCGTCGAAATCGCCGTCGGTGCCTTCGGCCGGCCTCGCCGATGCGGCTGCCGTCGTCGCGTCGTTGCGCAGCAGCGAAGGTTCGGCCTGCGCCAATTCGGCCAGACCGATGGTGTCGGCATCGCTGCGCATGCAGACCCGCAGGATCACGTTCTCCAGCTCGCGCACATTGCCCGGCCACGCATGCGCGGACAGCGCCGCGATCGCTTCCGGCGCCCATTGGCGCGGCGGCTGTTCCAGTCTTGCGCCCGCCGCAGCGAGCAAATGACGTGCGAGCAATGCGATGTCGTCGCCGCGCTCGCGCAGGGGTGGCAGCGAGACCTGCAGCGCATTGAGCCGATACAGCAGATCGCGCCGGAAGTGGCCGCTTTCGACGGCGTCCGCCAGCGGGATATTGGTCGCCGCCAGCACTCTGACGTCGGCGGTGAGCAGGGTGCGCGCGCCGACAGCGCGAAACTCGCCGCTCTGCAGGAAACGCAGCAGGGTCGTCTGCGCCCGCGGCGGCAGCGAATCGATCTCGTCCAGGAACAGCGTACCGCCGCGCGCGCATTCGACCAGACCCGGCTCGTCGCTTCTGGCGTCGGTGAACGCGCCGCGGCGATGGCCGAAGAGCTCCGATTCGAGCAGGGATTCGGGCAGCGCGCCGCAGTTGACCGGTACGAACGGACCGAGTCGGCGCGCGCTGGCGTAGTGGATCTCGCGCGCGGCGAGCTCCTTGCCGGTTCCGGTTTCGCCTTCGATCAGCACAGGCGCGTCGCAGCACGCATACCGCAACAGCAATCTGCGCACGCGGCGCAGGATCTCGGAGTCGCCGATCATCGCCATCGCCGGATCGCAGGCCGGCGCGACGTTTCTTGCGTGAATCCTGTTCATCACAGCGCCTCCTGACGACCACAGCCGGTCGTCCCGCGAGCTGCGGAGCCGCAGCCTGACGGACAGGCCTGAAGCTCCGTTCCGAACCTCCACGCCCTGGCATCTGGCCGGGCCTGTTCGCGCGACTTGCCGACCTTGTCCAAAGCCGTCTCACATGCGGCGGTGCTCCGAACCCGTTCATGAAAAAGCGCATCAACAGGCGCGCAGCCGGATTCGCGCCGACGGGCGCGCTTCCACTTCGATTGAACGGCAATCCCATGCCGATTGCGGTCATCGAATCGCGGTCGCGCTGACGAACGGTCGTCGACCCGGGCCGGATGCGCCGATGGGCCGGTTCATCGAAGCCGCCGATGCCGCACACCGCCACATGCGGAAGTCGCTTTGCCCGTGGCGCGGTGGTCGTGTTGACCGTCTACGACGCCTGTGACAGGATCGACCGACACGGTAATTCAGCAGCCATGGCATTCGGCGAACGAAGAGCGCGTATCGCCAATGCAAAGCGTAAGGACTGCGATGAGGATATTTGCGTTATCGGACATCCACGTCGACTACGATGCGAATGCCGAATGGGTGGGTAATCTTTCGAAATACGATTATCGGGACGATCTGCTGATCCTCGCCGGAGACGTCACCCATGATTTGACGCTGCTGGCATGGTGCGTGGGCGAGTTCAGCGCACGCTTCAAGCATGTCCTGTTCGTGCCCGGCAACCACGACCTGTGGGTCATCGGCAAGGAGAAGGGAAAGACTTCGCTGCAGAAATTCATCGATGTGAAAGCCACCATCGAGGACAGCGGCGCATCGATGCGATCCTTCCGCAAGGGCGACACGCTGATCGCGCCGCTGCAGGGATGGTACGACTATTCCTTCGGCGAGCCGACCGTAGAGCTGATGCAGATGTGGGCGGACTATCGTGCTTGCCGATGGCCGGCGGATTTCGGGCCGGTCGAGGCGGCGGCGCATTTCGCGGCAATGAATCCGCAGTTGGAGATCGGCGCCGCGACCAGGGTCATCACGTTCTCGCATTTCCTGCCGCGCATCGATCTGGTGCCTTTCTACGTACCGCGCAAACACCGGATTCTCGATCCGGTGCTGGGCAGCACCAGGATCGAAGCAGAACTGCGCAGGCTCGGCTCCCGCCTGCATGTCTATGGACACAGTCATATCAACCGGTCGGTGCATATCGACGGCGTCAGATACGTCAACAATGCGTTCGGCTATCCGCACGAAAACATGATCGCTTCGAAGCAGTTGTACTGCATCGACGAAATCTGAGGACGGATCACTCCGATGGTCGACCGGCGGGCAGGCGCGACCGGAGCAGTCCTGCAGGCGGCGTTGGTTTCGTTTTCAACAGGATATGGACGGTTCCGCCGACGATTCCTGCGATGATTGCCGCTCCGCGCACCGGGCCGTCCAAGAGGAAGCCCGTCCGGGAGCGAAGCCCCGGGGTGTCCCGATCGCGTCCCGATACGCGTCGCGGGTCGGAAGCTGGATTTGACGGAACGATCATGAACGCAGTGCTGACGGAACCGATATGCCGGGAATTCGAGCCGCAGGTGATTCTGCTCGAAATGCAGCACCAGTGGATGAAGAACAACAATTACCTGCTGGTGGATCCGGCCACCCATCGGTCGGTGCTCGTGGATCCGGCCTGGCGGATCGACAAGATCGAGCGCGCGTTGACCGAAACCCGTTCGACCCTCAGCGGCATCCTGATCACGCATGCGCATTTCGATCACATCCATCTGGCCAAACCCCTGGCGGATGCCTACGAATGCCCGATCTGGATGTCGCAACAGGAAATCGACGCATCGGGGTTCCACGCCAGACAGCTGGTCGCGATCGACGAAACGTCATGGAGCGTGGGTAAGCTGAGGATCGAACCGATCCTGACGCCGGGCCACACGCCGGGGTGCGTCTGCTATCGCGTCGGCGGCCATCTGTTCACCGGCGACGTGCTGTTCGCCGAAGGCTGCGGTCTCTGCCCGGACCTGCCGTCCGCGCACGCGATGTTCGACAGCCTGCAGATGCTGAAAAAGCGCATCGGGCTCGATACGGGCATCTTTCCCGGGCATACCTACGTGCGGCCGCCCGGCCAGAAGTTCTCGGAGGTCTTGGGCTACAATATCTACATGCAAATCGCCGACAGGGACTCGTTCGCTGCGTATCGTCTCAGGAGGGGGCAGAGCCAGAGCAAACTGCTTGATTTCCGATGACACGACAGCCGCCGGGATCGCGGATGCGGTTGCAGGGACAATCCGCGTCGGTTTCCGTAGCCTTGTCTGGCCAAGTGGGGCATCGAATTCCGTAGATGATTCCGTAGATTCAGCAGCGTGAGCGGTGACAGGTGTGTCGGGGGATGGGGCATCATTGGGTAGTCCGCGCAAGGTCGTCCCCACAGGACGAGCCGCGCCGGCGACGTGTTATCCAGCAGAGGAAGCGAGTGAGCATGATTGGAATCGAAGCGACGCATGTGTTTCCGGGCGCCGCCAACATCGATCTGTCGAAGCCTTCCGGGCAGCGCCTCGTGGACCGGCGTCGATTCGACGATCCGCGCGCGGACGATCCATGCGCGAGCGCATGTGCTGTCGACGCACGCCCTGCCGAAAGAAACGGCATCCCGTCGTATCGCCCGGGACGCAGTTCCACCGGTTCATCGAACGACGGATCGCGATGCGCGAACGTGGGTTCCGGGAGCCGCACATCGAAGACCGCATCGAGCCCCGCTTCCGGTAGCGATGCGACCAATATCCGCAAACAGCAGTTGGAGAACACCCTGTGAACAAAGAAGAGATTTTCGAAATCATCGTCGGTCATGCCCGCGAGGTGTTGCCGGAACTGGAAACGCACGAATTCCAGGCCAGCGATTCGCTGAAAGCGCTCGGCGCGAATTCCATCGACCGCGCGGACATCATCATGATGACGCTCGAGACCCTCTCGCTGAACATCCCGCTGATGGAGATGGCCAAGGCCGAAAATATCGGCGAGCTGGCCGGCATCATCCATGGCAAGTCCTGATCATCACGAACCTGCTCTGCATGAGCATGCGCGCGACGACCTGATCGTCAGCGGCATCGGCGTCACCACGTCGATCGGGCAGGGCAAGGACGCATTCATCGCAGCCTTGCTGGAAGGCCGGCAGCGCTTCGGCGTTCTGGCTCGCCCGGGTCGTCAGCTTCCGGTGCAGCACGGACAGGCCGCCGCCGACAGCGCGCCCGCCGCCTTCATCGGCGCCGAGATCGGCGATCTGGCGATGCCGGCATCGGTTCCGAAAAGCCTGCTGCGCACAGCTTCGTTTTCTGGGCATGTCGCGCTGGCGACGCTGCACGAGGCCTGGCACGACGCGGCGTTGGACCAGGTCGATCCGCAGCGGATCGGTCTGGTGATCGGCGGCTCGAACTTCCAGCAGCGCGAGCTGGTGCAGACCCACAATGCCTACCGCGACCGCGAGACGTTCCTGCGGCCGACCTACGGCATGGGTTTCATGGACAGCGACCTCTGCGGCCTGTGTACCGAAATCTTCGCTATTCGCGGATTCGCGTACACCATCGGCGGCGCGTCCGCGAGCGGACAGGTCGCGGTGATCGAGGCGATCGAAGCGGTGCGTTCCGGTCGCGTCGATGTGTGCATCGCGATGGGCGCGCTGATGGACATCTCCTACTGGGAATGCCAGGGCTTCCGTTCGCTCGGCGCGATGGGCTCGGACCGCTACGCGAAGGACCCCGCATCCGCATGTCGCCCATTCGATCGCGATCGCGATGGATTCATCTACGGCGAGTCCTGCGGCGTGGTCGTGGTCGAACGCGCACGCTCCGCCGAGCGGCCCGGTGCGCAGCGCTATGCGCAGCTCGCCGGCTGGGCGATGGCGATGGACGGAAACCGCAATCCGAATCCGTCGCAGGACGGCGAAATGCAAGCGATCCGCGGCGCGCTGGCGCGCGCGGGCTTGTCCGCGGCGGACATCGATTACGTCAACCCGCACGGTACCGGTTCGACGATCGGCGACATCACCGAACTCGCCGCGCTCCGCGAATGCGGGTTTGCGCACGTGCGCTTGAACGCGACCAAATCGGTGATCGGCCACGGGCTCAGCGCGGCGGGCGCGGTCGAACTGATCGCCGTGCTGCTGCAGATGCGCGAAGGTTCGCTGCATCCCAGCCGCAACCTCGACAATCCGATCGAGCCGGATTTCGACTGGGTGCGTGGCGCATCCACGCCGCACGCGATCGGGAATGCGCTGAATCTCAGCATGGGCTTCGGCGGGGTCAACACCGCTATCTGCGCGCGCAAATGCTGAGTCGGCGGTCGGAATCTTTCACTTCAATGGAGCAATACCGATGAAAACCTACATGTTTCCGGGTCAGGGCTCGCAGGCCAAGGGCATGGGCGGCGAGCTGTTCGACCACTTCAGGGATCTGACCGCGAAGGCCGACGCCATCCTCGGATATTCGATCAAGGAACTCTGTCTGGAGGATCCCCGCGACGAGCTCGGCAAGACCCGGTTCACCCAGCCGGCGCTCTACACGGTCAACGCGCTGTCCTATCTCAAGAAGATCGAAGAAACCGGTCAGGCGCCGGACTTCCTCGCCGGCCACAGCCTCGGCGAATTCGACGCGTTGATGGCCGCCGGTTGCTACGACTTCGAAACCGGCCTGAAGCTGGTGCAGAAGCGCGGCGAACTGATGGGCCAGGTCTCCGGCGGCGGCATGGCCGCCGTGCTGAACGCCTCGAAGCAGGAGATCGAGGAGATTCTCGAGAAGAACGGTCTCGATGAAGTGTCCCTGGCGAACTACAACTCGCCGTCGCAGATCGTGATCTCCGGCTCCGCCGAGCAGATCGCCAGGGCGCAGCCGCTGTTCAAGCAGGGCAAGGTCCGTTTTTATCCGCTCAACACCAGCGGCGCGTTCCATTCCAGGTTCATGCAGAGCGCGATGGAGCAGTTCCGTGAGTTCCTGAAGGACGTGACCTTCGCGGAGCAGAAGATTCCGGTGATTTCCAACGTCACCGCAAGACCTTACGACAACGATGCGATTCTCGACACGCTCTCGCGCCAGATCGCCAATACCGTGCAGTGGTCCGAGAGCGTGCAGTATCTGCTCGCGCTGGCCCGCAGCCGCGGCGAAACGATGACCTTCGAGGAATTCGGCCCCGGCGAAGTGCTGACCAGGCTCGTCGACACCATCCGCAAGCAGACGCCCGAACCGGTACTGGATGGCTTCTTCCCGCTGGCGATGCAGGCCGAAGTCGAAGCGGAAGCGGCAGGCCCGCTTTCGGGCGCGAACGAAAAAGTCGTCGCATGGAACCGGAAATACCCGATCGGCACCCGGGTGAAGTCAACGGTCCTGGACGATGCCGATCTGGAAACCAGGTCCGAAGCGGTCGTGCTGTTCGGGCACCGCGCTGCGGTCTACATGAAAGGCTTCAACGGTTACTTCGATCTGGATGAGCTGGCGACGGGCTGAGCCCGCTGCGGATTCGAGGCCTCCGGTCAGCCGGGGCGCTGCGGTATCCGGAGCGCCCCGCCGAGGCCGATTTCAGGCGCCGGTTGGAAAACGGCGCTTGCACCAGTCCATTACCGCCGAGATCAGCACGGTCTGTTGCGCGATTTCGGTGAACGTGTGGTTGGCATCCGGGTAGTACAGGTTGTCGAGTTTTTCGCGCAGCTCCGGAAACCATTCGTACAACTGGTCGGCATGGTTGTAGCGCGCGCCCTGCGCCGACGAGTAAATCGACAGGATGCGCACGCCGCGCGCCACAAGCCCGGTCAACTGGCGGCGATAGTCTTCCAGAGGCGGTGGCTGGCGTCCGCCGGACGCCGCGTTTACGGCCTCGGCAGGCGGCGACAAGCGGGCGAGCAGCCGGTTCAGCAATTTGGCCGGCAGCGTCGCCCAGACCGCAGGATCGCGCAGCCGTGACCGCAGGGCGCGCAGGCGTGCGGGGCGGCTGGTGTAGCAGGGGGGGTCGACCAGGATCAGGCCCTCGATGCGCGGGTCCGCTTCTGCTGCCGCCAGGGCATTGTCGGCGCCGGAACAGATGCCGAACACGATCGCCCTCGCAGCCGGGTCGCCTGCCGCAAGATGGTCGATGGCGGTGCGGATATCGGCGACGGAACTGGCCCGGAAGCTCAGCTGGTCCGGGACCGCGCCGCTGTCGCCGATTCCGGACAGATCCATGCGCAGTGCGGGATGGCCGGCCTGGGCGAGGCGTCGCGCAAGCTGCACATGCAGCCGGTGCGGGCCGATGCGGTGGATCACCCCGGCGTTCACCAGCAGCACCGCAGGCGCGCCGCGCGGGGTGGACGGTGCACTGGCAATGGCCAGAAGTGTACGATGCTCCCCCAGCCGTACGACGTGCTCGGGGATGCCGGCATCACCGCGTGGTGGGCAGGATGATGTATGGGGTGACGAAATGGACATGCGTTGCCGGGTCCGACCGGGTAATGCGTTAACGGGTAAGTACACGGTGGGGGGCACCGCTTGTCAATCCGATTTTTCCAGGCACACGACCGCGATCTGCTCGCAGCCGTGCATCTCTCGCCGCGACTGCACGCGCGCAGCGCTGCGGTATTGCTGTGCAATCCGTTCGGCGAGGAAGCGGCCCGCGCGCATCGCGCGTATCGGGTCATGGCGCGCAGACTGGAAGATGCCGGATACGCCGCGATGCGTTTCGATTACGCGGGCACCGGCGATTCGAGCGGCGATATCGCCGACTATGGCGTCGATGCGTGGATCGCGGATATCGAGGCTGCCGCCGATGAGTTGCGTCGGGAATCGGGTGTGTCGCGCATCGTGCTGGTCGGCCTGCGCTTCGGCGCCACGCTAGCGGCGCTCTGCGCGCAGCGCGGACGGCTGCGTGCGGCGCATGTGGTGCTGTGGGATCCGGTGGTCGACGGTGCGCAGTATCTGCGCGAGTTGCGCCGTGCGCATCGCGCCTACATGGATGCGGAATTCGGAAGAACCACCGCAGCGCATGCCGGGATTGCGGATGCTCCGGAATCCATGCTCCAGGAAGCGCTCGGTACGCCGATCAGCGCGCGCCTGCACGACGAGTTTACCGCCATCGATCTGGCCGGCGACGCGCCCTCCACAACCTTGACCACCGTGCTGTGCACCCAGCGCACGCCGGACATGGATCGGCTTCGCGAACGCTGGGTCGAGGGTCCGCGAATGCACTGGCTTGATGTCGATGCCAGCAGCGCGTGGAATTCCGACGCCGCGCTCAACAACGCCACGGTTCCCATGAACGAAATCCTCGCCATCATTTCCAGAATCGAAGCCTGCCACCCGTGACGACGTCTCAGACCAACGCCGAAAACAAGCAAGGATCCGCTCCGAACCCCGGCAGTCGCCGTGCGGATGGCGATCGACCCGACGCCACCGTGCACGCGCTGTTCCGGGAATGCGCCGGACGCCATCCGGAACGCATCGCGCTGTGCTGGCCCGAAGGCGACATGCGTTACGCCGAACTCGATCGCCGTTCCGACGCGCTCGCGCTGCGGCTGCGCGAACTCGGCGCCGGCATCGATCAGCCCATCGCCCTGTGCCTGCCGCGTTCGCCGCAGGCGGTGGTCGCGGTGCTGGCGATCCTCAAGGCCGGCGGCGCGTATCTGCCGCTCGATCCCGACTATCCCGCCGCGCGGCTCCGTCACATCGTCGAGGATGCCGCCGCGACGATCCTGATCACCGATGCAGCGCATGCCGGCGTGCTGACAGGAATCGCGGCACAGACATTGACGCTCGATGTCATCGACATGGATGAGCAGCATCGGCAACCCGTCTCCGATGCACTCGACGCACGCCTGCAGGACACCGCATCGGCCACCAGTCTCGCGTACGTGATGTACACCTCCGGCTCGACCGGCATGCCCAAGGGCGTGCAGATCGAGCATCGTTCGATCCTGCGTCTGGTCGTCGATGTCGACTACGTCCGCCTCGACGAAGACACCTGCTTCCTGCACGCCGCGCCGCTGGGTTTCGATGCGTCGACGCTGGAGCTGTGGGGCCCGCTGCTCAATGGCGGTCGCTGCGCGATCCTCACCGCGCCGGTTCCGGATGCGCTTGCCCTGCGTGAAGCCATCAGCGGCCTTGGCGCCACCACCGCGTGGCTGACCGGCGCGCTGTTCAACGCGGTCATCGACGAATCGCCGCAGTCGCTGCGTGGTCTGCGCCAACTGTTCACCGGCGGCGAAGCGCTGTCGCCCAGCCATGTGCGTCGTGCGCTGCAGGCCTTGCCGGGCACCAGCCTGCACAACGGCTATGGCCCGACCGAATGCACCACCTTCGCCACGACCTACGCGATTCCGCGCGATCTGGCCGAAGACGCCACCAGTATTCCGATCGGCCGACCGATCGCCCACACCCATGTGCATGTGCTCGACGCGCAACAGCAGCCGGTCGCCGCAGGCGACACCGGCGAGCTGTACATCGGTGGTCGCGGCGTGGCGCGCGGTTATCTGGGACGCCCCGATCTCGATGCCGAACGCTTCCTCGCCGACCCGTTCGTCGCAGGCGAACGTCTTTACCGCACCGGCGATCTGGTGCGTTGGCATGGTGCCGGTGCGGACGCGGTGCTCGAATTCGTCGGCCGCGTCGACGACCAGCTGAAGATCCGCGGTTTCCGCATCGAGCCCGGCGAAATCGAGGCGGTGCTCGCGCGCGTTCCGGACGTGCGCGCCTGCGCCGTGGTCGCCAAACCCGGCCCGGGCGGCAGCAAACGCCTGATCGCCTATGTCGTCGCCGATGCCTGGGACGTCGCGCGGGCTCGCGCAGCGCTCGCGCGCGAATTGCCGGATTACATGGTGCCGTCGGCGTTCATGCGCCTGCCCGCGCTGCCGATCACCACCAACGGCAAGCTCGACCGCGCCGCGCTGCCGGTGCCGAGCCGCGAACGCCCCGAACTGCAGCATCCGTATCGTGCGCCGCGCAGTGAACGCGAGCGCGCGATCTGCGCGGCGTTCGCGGAGGTGCTCGAACTCGATCGCGTCGGCATGCAGGATGCGTTCTTTGAACTGGGCGGCGATTCACTGTCGGCGCTGCGCGTGCTGCAGACCCTGCGTACCCGTGGTGTCGGCGACCTGCGTCCGGCGCAGTTGTTTGAAGCGCCGACGCCGGCCGGCGTCGCGCGCCTGCTCGATGGCGACGTATCGGCGTTGGCGATGCCGTCGTTCGCAGCGAAGAAATCGACTGCGGATGAGCCCATCGCCATTGTCGGCATGGCCGGCCGTTTTCCGGGCGCCGAGGATATCGAAGCGTTCTGGCGCAATCTCTGCGCCGGACAGGAATCGATCCGGGTGTTCGCGCCCGACGAGCTCGATCCTTCGATTCCGCGCGCGCTCATCGACGATCCCGCCTACGTGCGCGCGCGCGGCGTGATCGACGGCGTGGACCGTTTCGACGCTGCGTTCTTCGGCATCGCACCGCTCGAAGCGCAGTTGATGGACCCGCAGCATCGGCATTTTCTCGAGACCGCGTGGCATGCGCTGGAGCATGCCGGCTACGTGCCCGAACGCGTGCCGGGACGGGTCGGCGTGTTCGGCGGCATGTACAACGCATCGTATTTCCTGCATCACGTGCAGACGCGGCCGGACCTGGTCGCGCGCCTCGGCGAGATGCAGACGATGCTCGCCAACGAGAAGGATTATCTGACCAGCCGCGTCGCCTACAAACTCGGACTGGACGGCCCGGCGGTGAGCGTGCACACCGCGTGTTCGACCTCGCTGGTCGCGACGATCATGGCGATGGACAGCCTGCGCAGCGGCGACTGCGATCTGGCGCTCGCGGGCGGTGTGGCGGTCACGTGTCCGCCGAACAGCGGCTACCTGTACCAGGAAGGCGCGATGGCCTCGCGCGACGGTCATACCCGCAGCTTCGACGCCGATGCCGCAGGCACGGTGTTCTCCGACGGTGTCGCGATTCTCGCGCTGCGCCGGCTGTCCGATGCGCTGGCCGATGGCGATACCGTGTATGCGGTGCTGCTCGGTGGCGCGGTCAACAACGACGGCGCCGATCGCGCAAGTTTCACCGCGCCGAATCCGGCCGGGCAGGCGACGGTCATCGCGATGGCGCACGACAGCGCCGGCATCGATGCGCGCAGTATTTCCTATGTCGAAGCGCACGGCACCGCAACACCGATCGGCGATCCGATCGAAGTCGCCGGCCTGACCCGCGCCTTCCGTCGGCATACCGACGATCGCGGCTTCTGCGGCATCGGTTCGCTGAAAAGCAATGTCGGCCATCTGGTCACCGCCGCTGGCGCCGCCGGTCTGATCAAGACCGCGTTGGCCCTGCATCGCGAAACGCTGCCGCCGACGATCAGCTACGCGCGTCCCAATCCGCAGATCGATTTCGAGGCCTCGCCGTTCGTGCCGCAGGCCGCGCTGCAGGCGTGGCCGCGCAGCGCGCAGCCGCGTCGTGCCGGCGTCAGCGCATTCGGGTTCGGCGGCACCAATGCGCATGTGGTGCTGCAGGAAGCGCCGCTCGCGGCCGCAGCCGCGCCTTCGCTGCGCCCGCAGCAGCTGTTGACGCTCTCCGCGCGCACGCCGGAGGCGTTGGTCGCGCTGTCGCAGCGCATGGCGACATATCTCGACGATGCGGATGCTGCGGCAGCGCTGTCGTTCGCCGATATCGCGCACACCGCGCGCATCGGCCGACGCGCGTTCGCATATCGCCGCAGCGTGGTTGCTGCGGATCGTGCCGAAGCCGCACGACTGTTGGCTGCGGCCAATGCCGCTGGCGCCACACCGACCACCGATGCGCCCGAAGTCGCCTTCCTGTGTCCCGGGCAGGGCGCGCAGTACCCGGCGATGGGTCGCGGCCTGTACGCCGCCGAGCCGGTGTTCCGCGAGGCCTACGATGCGTGCTGCGCATTGCTCGCGTCGTCGATGCAGATCGACGCGACCACAGCGGACGCCGTGCGCGATCTGTTCTTCAGCGATGCGCCGGATGTATTGGTGGCCACGCAGCAGACCCAGCCGGCGGTGTTCGCGCTGGAATACGCGCTGGCGCGGCTGTGGCTGTCGTGGGGCGTCGAACCGGGCGCGCTGATCGGTCACAGCGTCGGCGAATTCGTCTGCGCGACCCTGGCGGGCGTGATGTCGCTGGCCGATGCGCTGGCGCTGGTCGCGCTGCGCGGCCGGCTGATGCAAGCGCAGCCGGCGGGCAGCATGCTCTCGGTGCGTTTGTCCGCCGATGCGATGTCGCACTATCTCGACGACAGCGTCGAACTCGCGGCTGAAAACTCGCCCGCGCTGTGCGTGGTCGCTGGCCCGACGCCGGACATCGAGCGCCTCGAAGCGCGTCTCGCCGCCGATGGCGTCGCCGCCAAGCGGCTGATGACTTCGCATGCGTTCCACTCGGCGATGATGCAGCCGGTGGTCGCACCGATGCTGGCGCAGCTGCAGACCATGACCCTGCACGCGCCACAGATTCCGATCATGTCCACGGTGACCGGCGACTGGCTGAGCGACGCCGACGCCCGCGATCCGCAGTACTGGGCCGAGCATCTGCGTCGCCCGGTGCGCTTCGCGCCGGCCGCGTCGCGCCTGCTCGAAGATCCGAATCGTTTGCTGATCGAAGTCGGCCCGCGCGGGACGCTCGCGACATTGGCGAAGCAGTGCGCGCCGAAGGGCCGCGCAACGCAGGTCGCGATCGCGAGCCTCGGCGACAGCGACGCGCTGGAGGCATCGCTGCTCGCACAGGCGCTGGGTCAGGCGTGGACGCTCGGCGTCGCGCCCGACTGGAAAGCGTATGTCGCGCACGAATCGCGTCGTCGCGTGGCGCTGCCGGGGTATCCGTTCGCGCGCGATCGGCATTGGGTCGATGCGGTGGCGAAGGTGACGACGGTTGCCGACGCGTTGCCCGACGCGCCGATCACCATCGAATCCGCGAGCACGATTACGCAAACCGTAGCTGCGAGCGAAATCGCAGAAACCAGCGATACCCTGCCGCGCCTCGTGGCCCTGATCGAAGACGTGTCCGGTTTCGAGATCGGCACCAGCGAAACCGATACGCCGTGGCTCGAACTCGGGCTGGATTCGCTCGCGCTGACCCAGTTGGCGCTGCAGCTGCAGCGCGCGTTCCAGGTGAAAGTCACGTTCCGGCAGATCATGGAACAGTACGGCAGCGCCGCGCAGCTGGCGACGCATCTGGATGCCAGTCGCGCACCGGCCAGTACGACCGCGCCACCCGCTGCGAACACCGCAATGCAGGTCGCTGCACAACCGACCGGCGGCGATGAGGCCGGCGAAGGCCCGATGACGTACGACGTCAAGAAAGCCTTCGGTGCGATCGCGCGCATCCACACCCGCGCCGATGCGCTGACGCCGCGCCAGCGCATGCGCCTGGATGCGCTGATCGCGCGTTACGTCACCCGCACCGCAAAATCCAAGGCCTACACCACCCAGCATCGCCAGCGCATGGCCGATCCGCGCGTGGTCAACGGCTTCCGGCCGCTGACCAAGGAGCTGACGTATCAGCTGGTGATCGAACGTTCGCGCAATTCGCGGATGTGGGATCTCGACGGCAACGAATATGTCGACGTGCTCAACGGCTTCGGCATGAATCTGTTCGGTTGGCAGCCGGATTTCCTGCGCGACACGCTGCACGAGCGCATCGATCTGGGTTACGAGATCGGCCCGCAGCACGTGCTGGCGGGCGAGACCGCCGAACTGTTCGCGGACCTGACCGGCAGCGACCGCGTCGCGTTCTGCAACACCGGTTCGGAAGCGGTGATGGGCACGATGCGCATCGCGCGCACCGTGACCGGCCGCAGCACCATCGCGATCTTCACCGGCGCGTATCACGGCATCTTCGACGAAGTGATCGTGCGCGGCACCAAGAAGCTGCGCAGCGTGCCGGCCGCGCCCGGAATCATGCCGTCGACTGCGCAGAACGTGCTGGTGCTGGATTACGGCACCGAGGAATCGCTGCAGATCCTGCGCGAACGCGCGCATGAGCTGGCCGCGATCCTGGTCGAGCCGGTGCAGAGCCGTCGCCCGGATTTCCAGCCGGTCGAATTCCTGCGCGAACTGCGCACGCTCACCGATGAAAGCGGTTCGCTGCTGATCTTCGACGAAGTGGTCACCGGCTTCCGCGCGCATCCGCGCGGCGTGCAGGGCCTGTTCGACATCCAGGCCGATCTCGCCGCATACGGCAAGGTCGTCGGCGGCGGTTTCTCGATCGGCGTGATCGCCGGCAAGCGCGCCTACATGGACGCGCTCGACGGCGGCCACTGGGACTACGGCGACGATTCGGTGCCGACCGTCGGCGTGACCTATTTCGCCGGCACCTTCGTGCGCCATCCGCTGGCGTTGGCGGCGGCCAAGGCCACGCTGCAGCACCTGTCAGACGCCGGCCCGGATCTGCAGCTGCGGCTCACCGCGCGCACTGCCGGCATGGTCGCGCGCGTCAACGCGGCGATGGAGGAACTGGGCGCGCCGTTCAAGCTCGTCACCTTCGCGTCGTGGTGGCGGAACGTGTTCACCGAGGATCTGCCTTACGGAGATCTGATCTACGTGATGCTGCGCGATCGCGGCATCCACATCCTCGACAATTTCCCGTGTTTCCTGACCACGTCGCACACCGACGAGGACATCGATCTGATCGTCGCCGCGTATCGTGATGCGGCGGCGGAAATGATCGCCAGCGAATTCTTCCCGGTCCGTCGCAGGGAACAGGCGCTCGCCGAAGACGGCACCCGTGCGGTGCCGACCACCGAACCGCAGCGCGAAATCTGGCTCGCCGACCAGCTCGGCACCGAAGCCTCGCTGGCGTACAACGAATCGGTCTCGCTGCATCTGCGCGGCGCGCTCGACGTCGAACGCCTGCGTGCGGCGGTGCAGGCCTTGCCGCAGCGTCACGATGCGCTGCGCGCCACGTTCTCCGACGACGGTCTGTGGCTGCGGATTCCCGCGCAGGCGGCCGCGTTCGAGATTGCGCTGCGCGATATTTCCGCATCGCAGGATCCGCAGGCGGAACTGGCCGCGATCTGCGAACGACATGTCTCCGAGCCCTTCGATGTGAGTCGTGACCCGCTGCTGCGCGCCGAGATCGTGCGGCTTGCGCCCGAGCATCACGTGCTGGTGCTCACCGGCCATCACATCGTGCTCGACGGCTGGTCGTTCTGGGTGCTGGTAAAGGATCTGGCCGCGCAGTATCGGCCGGACGCCCTTCAATCCGCCGCGCCTTCGTTCGGCGATTACGCGGTCGAGCAGTCCGCATCGGATGCCGACCCGGCCGACGAACTCGCGTGGTGGATCGCGCTGTTCGCCGACGGCGGGCCGGTGCTGGATCTGCCCTGCGATCGGCCGCGCCCGCCGATCCGCACCCAGCGTGCGGGACGCGAAGATCATGTGCTGCCGGCGGACCTGCTCGCCGATGTGCGCCAGCTTGGCGCGCGTCGCGGCGCGAGTCTGTTCGCGACCCTGCTCGCCGGTTTCTCGGCGCTGCTGCATCGCCTCACCGGGCAGGACGATGTCGTCATCGGCGTGCCCGCCGCAGGCCAGGCGGCCTCCGGGCAGGAAGGCCTTGTCGGCCATTGCGTGCACATGCTGCCGCTGCGTCTGCAGCCGCAGCCAGAGATGCCGTTCGGCGTGCTGATCGATGAGAGTCGCAGCATGCTGCTCGACGCCTACGATCACCAGCGCATCACCTTCGGTCGTCTGCTGCGTGCGCTGCCGATTGCGCGCGACCGCAGCCGTCTGCCGCTGATGAGCGTGATCTTCAATATCGATCAGGCGCTGACCGGCGAGCACGATGCGATGCCCGGACTGCAGCTGGATCTGGACAGCAACGCGCGTCGCTACGAGACCTTCGAACTGTTCGTCAACGCGGTGGATCTCGGCGCCGTCGGCATGCGTCTGGAATGCCAGTACAACGCCGATCTGTTCGATGCGCGGACGGTCGCACGCTGGATGGCCGGTTTCGAGACCTTGCTGCGCAGCGCCGTGGCCGATGCCGGCAGCGTCATCGACGCGCTGCCGGTGATCACGGCGGACGACCGGCGGATGATCGAACGCTGGAACGCGACCGCTGCGGATTATCCGCGCACCTCGCGGATCGAAGCGCTGATGCTGGATCAGGCGCAGCGCACGCCGGAAGCGATCGCGGTGCAATCCGGCGAACACCATCTGACTTATGCGCAGCTCGCCGCGCGCAGCGGCGCGATCGCAAGCGCACTGCGGGCGGCCGGCGTGCGTCGTGGCGACCGCGTCGGTCTGCTGCTGGAACGCGGCCCCGACATGCTGCCTGCGCTGTTCGGCGTGCTGCGCGCGGGCGCGTGCTATCTGCCGCTGGATCCTGCGCTGCCCGATGAGCGTATCGGTTTCATGGTCGGCGATGCAGCGCTGCGTCTGGTGCTGGGCGATGCGGCGCTGATCGCGCAGTTCGATGCGTCGCTGCGGGCAGCCTCGACGCTGTCGCTCGAAGCGATCGGCGACGATGCGCGTGACGCAGCGCAGACCCTGGCGCACGACGCGATCGGCGATGCCGAAGACGATGCCTACATCATCTACACCTCCGGCTCCACCGGGCGTCCGAAGGGCGTGCAGATCAGCCATCGCAACGCGGCCAATCTGCTGCACAGCGTGCGCGCGACGCCCGGCATGCAGGCGGGCGATCGCGTGCTCGCGGTGACCACGCTGTCGTTCGATATCGCGGTCTCGGAATTGATCCTGCCGCTGATCGTCGGTGCGACGGTGGTGCTCGCGAGTCGCAAAGACGCGGCCGATGGCGATCGTCTGCGCGCGCTCGTCGAACAGCAGCGCATCAGCTTCATCGACGCCACGCCCGCGACGTGGCGGCTGCTGCTGGCCGCAGGCTGGTCGGGCGCGCCCGCGCTCACCGCGATCTGCACCGGCGAACCGCTGCCGCCGGATCTCGCCGCCGAACTGCTGCCGCGCGTCGGCGCGCTGTGGAATGGTTACGGCCCCACCGAAACCACGGTCTGGGCCAGCTTCCATCGCCTGTACACGGCGGACGCGCCGATTCCGATCGGCGTCCCGTTGGCCAACACCCAGTTGCATGTGCTGGATGCGCGACAGCAGCCGGTGCCGATCGGCGTGATCGGCGAGCTCTACATCGGCGGCGACGGCGTCGCGCGCGGCTATCTCGATCGCCCGGAGCTGACCGCCGAACGTTTCCCGATCGGCGCCGATGGCCAGCGTCTGTACCGCACCGGCGATCTCGCGCGCTGGCGCAACGATGGCGTGGTCGAATGTCTGGGCCGCACCGATTTCCAGGTGAAGGTGCGCGGCTATCGCATCGAGCTGGGCGAAATCGAGCAGGTGCTGCTGTCGCATCCGGATGTCGCCCAGGCCGTGGTGACGACGCACGAACCGCGCCCCGGCGATCAGCGTCTGATCGCCTATGTCGTTGCCCAACCTGACTCGGCCTTCGATGGCAGTCGCGCCAGCGAGGACCGTCTGCGCGCGCATGCCGCGAAACTGTTGCCCGAGTACATGCTGCCGCAGCGCTGCATCGCGCTGTCCGCGCTGCCGCTGACCGCCAGCGGCAAGATCGATCGCAAGGCGCTGCCGGCGCCGGCCGAGGCATCGCCGTCGATCGACACCGGTGAGCCCGAGCCCTTCGCCGACGACTGGCAGGCCCAGGTTGCGCAGCAGTATCGCGATGCGCTGGCGCTGTCGAAGATCGGTGCGCACGATGATTTCTTCGCGCTCGGTGGACATTCGCTGCTCGCCGCGCAGCTGGCGGCGAAGCTGGGCCGGGAGCTGGATCGTCACGTGCCGATGCGCGTGGTGTTCGACCATCCGACCGTCGCCGGTCTTGCGGCATGGCTGGCCGCGCAGGAAGCGACGACGCTGCCGACCGTTGCGGTGCTTGCGCACGGCGAACGCGCGCCGCTGTCGCTGATGCAGCAGCGGATCTGGTATCTCGAACAACTGCATCCGGGCCGCACCGTCTACAACGTGCCGTCGGCGCACCGTCTGCGCGGCGCGCTGGATCGCGACGCGCTGTCCCGCGCCTTCGCCGGGATGGTGCAACGCCAGGCCGCGCTGCGCACGACCATCGGCATGCACGAGGGCGAACCGTTCCAGCAGGTGCACGACACCGTCGATGCCGCGCTGCGCTTCGAGGATCTGACCGGCATCGTTGCGGATGCGCGCGAAGCGGAGCTGGCGCTGCGGATGGAGGACGAGATCGCGGTGCCGTTCGATCTCGCGCGCGGGCCGCTGTTCCGCGCCTGCGTCTACCGGCTGGGCGACGACGATCACGTGATGTTCTTCATGACCCATCACGCGATCTGGGACGGCTGGTCGTTCGATCTGTTCTATACCGAAATGGCCGCGCTCTACGACGCCTACCGTCAGGGCCGCGAACCGTCGCTGCCGCTGCCGCCGGTGAGCTATGCCGATTTCTCGGCGTGGCATCGCGAATGGATGGCCGGGCCGGAGTTGACGCGACAGCTCGATCATTGGCGCAGCAAGCTGCAGGGCATGCCCGAAGCGCTGGCGGTGCCGACCGACAAGCCGCGACCGGCGACCCAGAGCGGCGACGGCGACACCGCGTGGCTGCGCGTGCCGACCGCTACCGCCGATGCGCTACGCGCCTTGGCGCAGCGCGAAGGCTCGACGCTGTTCACGGTACTGCTGTCGGCGTGGACGCTGCTGCTGCACCAGCTCAGCGGACAGCGCGATCTGGTCATCGGCACCCCGGTGCGCGGGCGCAATCTGCCCGAACTCGAATCGGTGATGGGCTTCTTCGTCAACGCGCTGCCGTTGCGGCTGCAGGTCGACCCCGCACAGGGCTTCCGAAGTCTGCTGCAGACCACGCGCATGGAGATGATCGATGCGCTGGGCTGCCAGGACGTGCCGTTCGAGCATCTCGTGCGTGTGCTCGGCACGCAGCGCGACACCAGCCGCTTTCCGATCTACCAGGCGTTCTTCTCGTACCAGGATGCGCGTCAGCGGCCGTGCCGTTGGAGCGATCTTGCCCACGCCAACGTGCCGGTGTTCCAGCCGGCGGCGGCGCAGGACGTGGCGCTGTGGTTCCTCGACGGCGCCGACGGTCTGGTCGGCGGCCTGAACTACAACACCGACATCCTGATCGCCGACACCGCGACGCTGCTGGTCGAGCGTTATCTCGGGCTGCTCGACGGGCTCGTCGCCGCCCTCGCGACCGCGTCGCAGGACGTGCCGCTGCGCGCGCTGCTGTCGATCGCGCCTGCGGAATCGGCGCGACTCGATGCGTGGAACGCAACGACCACGCCGATGCCCGACGACCGCGACCTGTCGCACTATCTCGACGACGCCATCGCCCGCCACGGCGATCGCGCGCAGGTGTTGTCCACCGACGGCGCGATCAGCCATGCCGTGCTGTCGGCGCAGGCCGACCGCATCGCCACCGCGCTGCGTGCGCGCGGCGTTGTCAACGGCGCAGTCGTCGGTCTGCATCTGCAGCGCTCGCCGTCGATGCTCGCGGCGATGCTCGGCGTGTTGCGCGCTGGCGCCGCGTATCTGCCGTTGGATCCCGGATTCCCGGCCGAACGGTTGAAGTTCATGGTCGAGGATGCCGACGCGGCGCTGGTGATCGACGACAGCGACAACGATCTCGGACTCGACGCCGCGCATCGGTTGACGCTCGACGATGCGCTCGCGACAGAAGCCATCGCCGGACTGCGGTCCGATCATCGCGACGCCGATGCGCTCGCGTATCTGATCTACACCTCGGGTTCGACCGGAAAACCCAAGGGCGTGCGCGTGCCGCAGCGCGCGGTGATCAACTTCCTGGAATCGATGCGCGTCGCGCCGGGGCTGGACGCATCATCACGTCTCGCGGCCGTGACCACACTGTCGTTCGATATCGCAGTGCTCGAACTGCTGCTGCCGCTGGCGGTGGGCGCGGATCTGGTGCTGGTCGCGCGCGACGAAGCCAGCGATGGCGTGGCACTGCGTGCGCTGTTGGAAGGCCACAACGTCGACACCATGCAGGCGACGCCGAGCACGTGGCGACTGCTGCTGGAATCCGGCTGGCGCGGCGGACCGCAGTGGAAAGCGCTGTGCGGCGGCGAAGCCCTGCCGGCAGATCTGGCCGAAGCGCTGCTGCCGCGCGTCGGTGCGCTGTGGAACATGTACGGCCCGACCGAAACCACGGTCTGGTCGACCTGCGCGCAGGTCAAACCGCGTCAGGGCGAGATCGTCGTCGGCCGTCCGATCGCGAACACGCAGGTGCATGTGCTCGACGACAACGGCGCGCCCGTGCCGATCGGCGTGAGCGGAGAACTGGTGATCGCCGGTGCCGGCGTGACCCTGGGGTACCACAGGCGCGATGAACTCACGGCAGAGAAATTCATCGCCGACGCCGCACATCCGGGCGCGCGCATGTACCGCACCGGCGATCTCGGACGCTGGCGCAGCGATGGTCAGCTGCAGCATCTCGGTCGCCTCGACCAGCAGATCAAACTGCGCGGCTACCGCATCGAAACCGGCGAAATCGAAACCATCCTCGCGCGTCATCCGGACGTGGCGCAGGTGGTCGTGGTCGCGGCGGCGCGCAGCAGCGAGGATGCGATCCTCGCCGCGTACATCGTGCCGCGCGCGGGTGCGGGCGTCGACGGCAATACGCTGCGCGCGCATCTGCGCGGCGAGCTGCCGGACTACATGCTGCCCACGGCTTGGATCGAGATCGCGCAGGTGCCGACCACGCCCAACGGCAAGGTCGACCGCAATGCGCTGCCGCCGATCGCATCCACGGCATCCATCGCCAAGCCGCGTCTGTCGCAGGCGCCGTCGACGCAGAGCGAACGCTGGCTCGCGGACATCTGGCGCGAGCTGCTCGGCATCGAGGCCATCGGCGCGCAGGACAACTTCCTCGATCTGGGCGGGCATTCGCTGCTGATCATGCGCGCGGTCGCGATGCTGCAGACGCGCCACGGCGTGAGCCTCAGCCCGCGTGCGTTCGTGTTCCAGACGTTGGCGCAGATCGCGGCGGAATGCGATGCGCAGGTGGGCGCGGCGGGCGAAGCGGTGCAGGCATCCGTGCCCGCATCGGCGAACGAGGAG
Organism: uncultured Xanthomonas sp.; assembly: GCA_964523435.1. GTDB lineage: Bacteria > Pseudomonadota > Gammaproteobacteria > Xanthomonadales > Xanthomonadaceae > Lysobacter_I. The sequence continues at coordinate 5,767 of CAZGBA010000002.1, read as the reverse complement.
GTGCCTTCCGGCGGATTCTTCGGGCGCCTGTTCTCGCGGTTCGGAAAACGTCGGGCATGATGCGCGCCCGACGTTCCACCTGCCGGCCTTCAGTCCTCGCGGATGAAGTAATACCCGCTGTAGGCGTCCAGGTCGCGCCCGCGCGTATGCGGAATGCGACACGACTGTTCGCTGTTGCTCCAGTCGTCCACGGCGCGATAGCCAAGCGCGACGATTCCTGCGACGAATTCGTCGCGGTTGCTGATCCGGTAGGGATGGAATGCGCGGCCGGTGGATTGCACGGTGACGAAGGTCTCGCCGTCGTACAGCGGCATCTTGTTGATCAGCAGATGTTTCGGGCGTGCGTCCATCTTCGCCAGAATGTCGGCCACGCTCATGTCGACGTACTGCAGCGAACCGGCGGCCATGAAGATGGTGGTGTCGCTGCCGGTGGTCAGATCGTCGGTGAAGAACAGGCTGTCGGCGTTGCGCTCCTGTGCGAACGCTTGGCCTTCGCGGATGATCGCCGGCATGTCGCAGATCGTCCAGCGCATCCCGGGCGAATAGTGGAGATAGTGTTGCCAGCCGTAGTAGCTGACGCCGATGTGGCCGCCGAAGTCAAACAGCCGCGTGTGTTCGTCGATCAGGTCGCGCAGCCAGAACAGGACCGCGTAATCGCTTTGACAGGCCTTCTGGATACGGTCGCGGTACATGCCGGCGAGGGCGTCGTGGTCGTAGCCCACGCGCTTGCCTTTCGGAATGGCCGCTTCCGCTTCGGCGAAGCTGGCATGGACACCGCGGAAGCGGCCTCGCGGCATTTTCGCGAAGCTCCGCGCGTCGTCGACGGCAAGGAGGCTGCCGACGACGGGAATCCGCCACGCATTGCGCGCGACGCGCTCCGAAAAATCGATTATTCCCATAGATTCAGCCCCATGCGCCAATCGTACCAGAAGGTTTTGCAAGCATGACCACTACCGACTGCCCAATCACCATCGACACTCCCACATTCGCACCCTGGGCCATCTCCGCAGTGACCCACCAGCTGTGCGGGCATCCGCTGCTGAGCATCGACGCATTGGTCGAGCTGGGCCAGCGCCTCGAAGCCCGCAGACTCGTCCGCACCCACAGCGACGAAGCCACCCCCGGCAGTTCGTTCAGCGATGCGCCCAACCTGCACCCCAACCGGCGCGGGGCGGCGGCGACCCTCGCGGGCATCGCCGAAGCGCATGCCTGGATGTCGCTGCTGAATGTGCAGGCCGACCCGGTCTATCGACGGCTGGTCGACGAGGTGCTCGATGGCATCAAGCCCATGATCGACCAGCACGATCCGGGCATGTGTTTTCGCGGCGGCTGGATCTTCGTCGCGTCGCCCGGCGCGATCACGCCGTTCCATATCGACCACGAGCACAACTTCATCCTGCAGATCGCCGGCCGCAAGCGCGTGTACGTATGGGACCCGTTCGACCGCGAGGTGGTATCGGAGCGCGCGCTGGAGCTGTTCCACGAGCGGAACTCGCGCGAGAAGATCGTGTGGGACGAATCCTTCCGCAGCCGTGCGCGGGTCTTCGATCTCGAACCCGGGCAGGGCGGCTACATGCCGTCCACCGCGCCGCACATGGTCGAGAACGGCAGCGAACCGTCGATCACCATGAGCTTCACCTATTACACCGACAGCACGCGCCGCCGCGAGCTGCTGTATCGCGGCAACGACAAACTGCGAGGAATGGGCATTGAGCCGCGTCCGGTCGGCGCATCGGCGCTGGCGGACGGCAGCAAGGCCCTGATGCTGGGCGCGTACATGGGCATCAACGCGGGCATCAAGCGCAGCCTGGGTCGCGGCGTGCGCGACAACACGGTCGCCTACGCCCCCGCCTGACCCGTAGGGCGTATAAGCCGAAGGCGTCATGCGCCTTCTGACTACCGCATGCGGCTGCGCAGCTTCGTCGCCAGCATCCGCACGATATTGGCATCCGCATCGTCGAGGCCGCGCAGCAGCCAGATCGAGAGCGGATAGCCGATCGCGAACACCATCGTGCCGGCCAGCAGTCCCGACAATGGCGGGAACGACCGCGCGATCGGAATGCAGCACAGCGCGGGCAGCGCCGCCGCCGCCGAGATCCGCAGCAGCCGCGCCCACGGCATGCTGGTGCCCGAGACGCGCATGGCCAGCAGGATGGTGACTGCCGATCCCGACAGCGCCAGCACCATCGTCGAGAAGATCGCGCCGGTCAGGCCGAACGCATACGTGCAGGCGAACGCGCCGATCAGGCGCAGCGCGGAGAACGACAGGGTGAGCCTCATCAACGCGGTCTGGCGGTCGGCGCTCATCAGGAAGGCGGTCGCGCCCTGGCCGAGCACGCTGGCCACGCGCGCGATCAACAACACGATCAGCACCGGCGCCGCTTCGGCATAGGCATTGCCGTACAGCCACTCGATCGCGTGGTCGGCGAATACCGTGCCTGCGGCGATCAGCGGCGCGCCCAGCACGTACAGCCACACGGTCATGTCGACGAAACGCCGGTTCGCCTCGTCCTGGCTGCGTCCCTGCGCGCTGGCCATCATCGGCAGCAGCTGTGCACTGAGGATGCCCGGCAGCAACAGCGCCACGCCCGCCGCCACCGCGTTGGCGACCTTGAACAGGCCGGCGTGCGCGGCATCGCTGAGCAGATTGAGCGACAGCAGTTCGATCTCGCTGCTGCCGATGGTGCCGAACACGGTCGTGAACGCGACCACGCGCAGGTGGTGGCGCATCCGCGTTTCAAGTTCCGGCGACAGGGTCGCCGCGCTGTCGGTCGCGATGCGCGCGAAGCGCGACGCACGCCATTGCGACACCAGATAGAACACCAGGCTCGACAACGCATAGACCTCGACGAAGGTTTCCAGCGATGCGGCCTTCATCCACGCGAGAATCACCAGCGCGAGGTTCAGGCTTGCGCCGATCACGGCGATGATGGCCGTGGATCGGAAATCCTGTCCGCCCTTCAGCACCGCGATGTTGAACATGTACGGTGCGCGGAACGCTACCGAGAGGATCAGCAGGCCGATCAGCCACAGATCCACGCCCGGCGCGATCCGGCCATGCGCGACCGCGAAGATCGCGCACAGCGCCACGATCACCGCCAGCAGCATATTGCGCTGCATCCGCCGCAGCCGTCGCACCAGCACCGCCGTGGTGTCGTCGCGGCCGGCGCCGCGCAGTTCGGCGATGAATTTGATCGCCGCCATGGTGATGCCGGCATTGGCGACCACGATCGAGTTCGCCACCACCCACACCAGCAGGCTGTAGATGCCCATGTCGGTGGGCAGCAGCGCCCGCGCGATCACGATCGACGCGATCAGACCGAACAGGTATTCGATATACAGCGCGAGCGAGGAATAGGCGGTGTTGGACAGCGTGCGATGGCTCATCCGCAGACACCCGGCGATCGCAGCGAACACGCGGACACGCGGACATCGACAGACGCGAGTCCCAAATTCACCCGCATCACTGTCGTCCTCATCGTCGCGTCCGGGCGGACCCCATTGCCGCCCACGCGGGCATCATACCCAAACGCATGGTCATGCCGATGACGCAGAACGCATCGGCTGCTGCGCCGGCTGCCGCATCGGCAAGCGTCGCCCTTCCGCGATCGAGCGCCACAGCCATTCCACCGGCCCCAGCCGGAAGCGCGCAAGCCACCAATGACTGAAGACCATCTGCGCACCGAACAGCGCGACCCAGACCGACAGCCGCGTGACATAACCCTGCGCAGGCCCGATGCCCAGACCGATGCCGTAGAACAACCACAGGCACACGACGGTCTGGATCAGATAGTTGCTGAGCGCCATCCGTCCGACCGGTGCGAGTGTTCGCAGCCAGCGCTGCCAGCCGGGGCGCAGAAACAGCAGCGCGAAGCCTGCGGCGTAGGCCAGGCCCATACCGAGCGGGCCGATGCGGCGCAGCAGGCGCAGCGCGAATTCGCTGTAGCGGCCGCCGCGAAGCAGCGCGTCGGTGAGCTGCGCGGCATCGATCCATTCGATCGCGATCACCGCCGCCAGCCCCACGCCGCCGCAGACGATGACGGTCGCGCGCAGCAGGCGGCGATGCGCGGCGGGATCGTGCAGCAAGCGCTTCCGGCCGATCCAGTAGCCGAGCAGGAAACGCGCGAACACGAACGCCAGAACGCCCCACATCTCCAGCCACATCCAGTGCGCGACGCGCGCGTTCTGTCGCAACGTGGCGGCGATGTCGTTGCCCGAAAAGATCGCGAACGTGTCGGCGTACACGCGGGCCTGCTCCGGCCAGTCGTCCGGCTTCAGCCATTCGGCGGCAGGCGCCAACAGAAACCAGAACAGCCCCAGTCCCAGACCGCCGATGAGAAACACTGAATCCGGCAAGCGCCGCAGCACGATCACGCCGAACGCCAGCACCGCATAGATCGTCAGGATGTCGCCCCACCAGAACAGATGCGCATGCAGCAGACCGATCGCCAGCAGCACCGCGAGCCGGCGCAGGATCGGCCCGATGCCCGTACTTTTCGATACGGACTGTTCCACCTGCATCGCGATGCCCAGACCGAACAGCAGCGAGAACAGGGTCAGCGCCTTGTCCTGCGCGAAGATCTGCACCAGCAGTCCGGCCCAGCGATCGAATCCGGCCGACGGCAGCGCCGCGCGAGCGCTGTCGTCCATGAAGTAGTACAGCGAAAATCCGCCCAGATTCACCAGCAGCACGCCGGCCAGCGCGAAACCGCGCAGTGAGTCAATCAGCGCGAGACGTTCGCTGCCGGTGCGGTCGACGATGGGAAGCGGCTCGCTGCGCGAAGTCATGCGGTGTCTGGTGAAGGCTGTCGAATGGCGGCAATTGTGCCCGTGTTTTGGGCGTGGGCGCATGCGAGGGCATGCGGTAGTCGCAGTCCGTGAGACGGACGCGGTATACCAAGACGGGCTTCGCAGGAGTCCGTCATGCCGCCCATGCCCGCTTCAACGCACGTCGATGTCCGCACACCCGTCGACATGCCGCCCTCCAGCGATCTGCTCGCCGCACGCCTGCAGCACAAATATCCGGATCGCGTCACCGGCGCCATCACCGTGCCGGCGCGCGCGGGTCGCTACGCGCCGTTCCCCGACGATCTGCCGCAGGCATTGGCCGCTGCGCTGCGTGCGCGCGGCCTCAGCCAGCTGTACAGCCATCAGGCCGAAGCCTGGGAGGCCACGCAGCGCGGCGAGGATGTCGTGGTGGTCACGCCCACCGCCTCGGGCAAGACCCTGTGCTACACGCTGCCGGTGATCGCTGCCGCACTCGGCCGGCAATCGAAAGCGCTGTATTTGTTTCCGACCAAGGCGCTGGCGCAGGATCAGGTCGCCGAGTTGCTGGAGTTGAACAAAGCTGGCGGCCTCGGCATCCGCGCCGCGACTTTCGATGGCGACACCCCCGGCGACCAGCGTCAGGCAATCCGCCTCAACGGCGACATCGTTGTCACCAATCCCGACATGCTGCATCAGGGCATCCTGCCGCATCACACCAAATGGGCGCAGCTGTTCGAGAACCTGCGCTACATCGTCATCGACGAGATCCACACCTATCGCGGGGTGTTCGGTTCGCACCTCGCGAATCTGCTGCGGCGGCTGAAGCGGATCTGCGCGTTCTACGGATCGCATCCGCAGTTCATTCTGTGCTCGGCCACCATCGGCAATCCGCGGGAACACGCCGAAGCGCTGATCGAACGCTGCGTCACCGCGATCACCGACTCTGGCGCGCCCACCGGCGACAAGCACGTGCTGCTGTGGAACCCGCCGGTCACCAATC
>CAZGBA010000001.1:0-182871 GCA_964523435.1 uncultured Xanthomonas sp. | reverse complement strand
GCATCTGGGCGAGCCGGGCGATCTGCTGCTGGGCGAATCGCTGGAGGCGCTGGTGACGCAGCAGCGGACCACGCATTGTTTCCTTACGCCTGCGTTGCTGTCGTCCATGCCGGAGAACGCGACGCTCGCGGCCATGCATACGATCACCTGCGGCGGCGAAACCGTACCCCCGGCGCTGTTGCAGCGCTGGAATCGAGATCGGCGGTTCTTCAACGTCTACGGCCCGACCGAGACCACCGCGATCAGCATCACCTACCTGTGTCCGCCGGACCTTGATGTGGCGGACACGATTCCGATCGGCCGGCCGCTGACCAACGAGCAGGTGTACATCCTGGACAGGGATCTGCAGCCGGTGCCGACGGGTGTGATCGGCGAGCTGTACATCGGCGGCGCGGGCGTGGCGCGCGGTTATCTGCATCGTCCGGAGATCACGGCGGAACGTTTCATCGACAGTCCGTTCGCGGCAGGTGGTCGTCTGTACCGCACCGGCGATCTGGGCTGCTGGCGCAGCGACGGATTGATCGAATACCGCGGCCGCAACGACTTCCAGGTGAAGATCCGGGGTTACCGGATCGAGCTGGGCGAGATCGAGGCGAAGCTGGCGGCGCTGCCGGGCGTGAAGGAAGCCGCAGTGATGGCGCGCGAAGACGCGTCGGGAAACAAGCAACTGGTGGCGTATGTCCTCCAGGACGACGCGACCGAAACGGGCGTGGAGGCATTGCGCGGGCAACTGCAGACGCAGTTGCCCGATTACATGGTGCCGACGGCATTCGTGAAGATGGAGGCCTGGCCGCTGACCAGCAACGGCAAACTCGATCGCAAGGAGCTGCCCGCACCGGATGCCGCGACCCTGTCGAGCGGCCGCCCCTACGTCGCGCCGCGCACGCCGATCGAAGAAGTGTTGGCGGCGATCTGGATTGAGTTGCTGGGCGTTGAACGCGTCGGCTGCCACGACAATTTCTTCGATCTCGGCGGGCACTCGCTGATGGCGATGCGTTTGATCGCAGCCGTGCGCGACACTCTGGGCATCGTGCTGCCGCTGAAAACGTTCTTCGAATCGCCGACCATCGAGCACATGGGGCACATCCTGTTGCCCGACGAAGTCGAAGACGGGAACCCGCCGGAAACGATGCCGCCCTGACCGCAGCGCGGGCACAGGAAGCGCCTGTGCCCGCGCATTTCTCCAGCCCGTTTCTTGAGTCTGTTTCTCCAGCCTGTTTCTCCAACCTGTTTCTGGCGCTGGCGCGTTCCCGTATCCTGCGCGGAACGCAAATCGCACAGGGGCGGTTCGATCATGAAATCGGATGGTTGGCGGATGTTGTGCCTGGGGTGGTTGCTGTCGCTCGCATTGCCCGTGGCGGCCCAGGCCCCGGCTGCGATCGACCTGCAGCCGTACATGCGCAAGGACACCTACGGCGACGTCAAGATTTCGCCGAAAGGCGACTATCTGGCGGTCACGGTACCGACCGAGGACCGCACCGTGCTGGTGGTGCTGCGCCGCTCGGACATGACGCCGACCGCCAAGATCCAGGGCGACAAGGATTCGCAGATCTACGGCTTCTGGTGGGCCAACGACGAACGCCTCGTCGCCAGCATGGCGGTGAAGGTCGGGGTCGATGACAAGCCCTATGCCAACGGCGAAATCTACGCGGTCAACGCGGATGGCACCCGCGCCATGTCGCTGACCGGTCCGGCCGAATTCACTTTCGCGGAAGTCCACGATCTGCTGCGCGACGACGATCGCAACATCCTGATCGGCGCGATTCCCTTCGGCGAATCCAACAAGACCCTGCTGCAGAAACTCGACATCTACACCGGCCAGCGCAGTCCGGTCGCTGCCTCGCCGGTGCCGCGCGCCTATTTCGTGACCGATCACGAAGGCTACGCCCGCTTCGCGTTCGGCGCCGGCAACGACAACGCCGGCAAGCTGTACTACCGCGAGAAAGCGAGCACCGAATGGCGTCTGATCGCCGATGAGACCCGCACGGGACTGGTCGAAACCGCGATCGGTTTTTCGGCGGACGGCAAGCGCGCCTATCTGCGTACGGAGCGCCCGGGCAAGCCCGATGCGATCCTGTCCTGGGATCCGGTCACCGGCGAGCGTACCGAGCTGCAAAGCGACCCGGTGGTCGACCCGTACAGCATTCTGTACGATCGCGAGGACCGGCCGATCGGTGTGCGCTACATGCACGATGGCGTGCAGACCCGCTTCTTCGATCCCAACGATCCGGCCGCGAAGCTCTACCGGCAGCTGGAAAAAGCGTTTCCGGATGTCGCGGTCCTCATCACCTCCGGCACCGCCGATGGCAAGCAACTGTTGCTCCAGGTGTTGAGCGATCGCAATCCCGGCGATTACTACATCTTCGACACGGTCGCCAGGAAAGTATCGCCGCTGTTCGCGCGCCGGCTCTGGTTCGATCCGGAGAAGATGGCGCCCACGCGGAGCATCGGCTTCGAGGCGCGCGACGGCATGAAGCTGCACGGTTACCTGACACTGCCCGCAGGCAAGCAGCCCGGTACGCCGCTGCCGATGGTGCTGTTGCCGCACGGCGGGCCGTTCGAGGTGTTCGACAGCTGGTGGTTCGACGACGAGGCGCAGATGCTGGCTGAAGCCGGTTACGCGGTGCTGCGGGTGAACTTCCGCGGCTCGTCGAACTATGGCCGGGATTTTCTCGAAAGCGGCGCGCGCCAGTGGGGCCGCAAGCTGCAGTTCGATCTCACCGACGCCACCCGCTGGGCGATCGCGGAAAAGATCGCGGACCCCAAACGCATCTGCATCTACGGCGCCAGCTATGGCGCCTATGCCGCATTGATGGGCGCGGCGACCGAGCCGGATCTGTATCGTTGCGCGGCCGGTTACGTCGGTGTCTACGACATGGTCGAGCACCACAAGAAAGTGTCCGGCAGCAGTCGCGCCAACCGCAATTGGGTCGAAGACTGGTTCGGCCCGCGCGAGAACATGGCGGCGATTTCCGTGGTCGACAAAGCCGCGCAGATCAAGGTGCCCGTATTCCTCGCGGCCGGCGGCAAGGACGAGATCGCGCCGATCGAGCACAGCGAGAAAATGGAGAAAGCGCTGAAAGATGCCGGCGTGCGGGTCGAGACGCTGTATTTCCCCTACGAAGGCCACGGCTTCTACAAGGAAGAGCATCGGCTCGCGTTTTATACCCGGCTGATCAATTTCCTCAGCGGCCAGCTCGGCGGCGCGGCTGCGAAATAGCGGGCGTGCCGCTGCGGTCATGCCGCAGCGACGAAACGATCATTCCTCGCCGCGCAGATACGGTTCGACCGTGCCCTTGAGTTTCATCGTCATCGGCTGGCCGCGGCGGTCGAGGGCCCTTCCGGCGATCACCCGCACCCAACCTTCGCTGACGCAGTATTCCTCGACATTGGTGCGGTCCACCCCGTTGAACAGGATGCCCACGCCGCGTTCCAGCAGTTCGGCGTTGTAGTGCGGGCTGCGCGGATCGTTGGAAAGACGGTCGGGGAGCGTGTCGGTCATGGCGCTGCAACGGGTGGCGAAAGTGGTCGATAGCATACGCAATCGCCCGGCGCGGGCCTAGCCGATGCCATGCCATGCATCGTTTTCGCCGCGCTGCAGCGGATCCGGAAGCGATTCGCCAGTACCGACGAAAGCCAGCGACACCGAATTCAGGCAGTGCCGTTCGCCGGTCGGCGGTGGGCCGTCGGGAAACACGTGACCCAGATGGCTGCTGCAGCGTTTGCAGACGATCTCCACCCGCACCATGCCATGGCTGTTGTCGCGGATGCGGCCGATATGCGCTTCGTCGTATGGCGCGAAGAAACTCGGCCAGCCGGTGCCGGAATCGAATTTCGCGTTGGAACGGAACAGCGGCAGCGCGCAGAAGCGGCAGACGTAGACGCCGTCGCGCTTGTTGTCGAGGAACACGCCGCAGAACGGCGCTTCGGTGCCATGCGACAACAGCACGCGGCGTTCTTCCGGCGACAGCGCGACGGCGAGCGACTGGCGCTGCGCGTCGCTGGGCGGGGACAGATCGAAGGTGGACATCGGATTCTCCAGCGGATGTGGGCCAGGGCGAGGATCAGGACATGCATCGGGATGCAGGAGGCGGCGAAGGCGGCATCGGTTGTGTCTGCGGGATCGTCCGCGCCGCATCCGATTCACGATGGTGATGATCGCACGCACGCACGCACGCACGCACGCATGCATGCAGGGAGGCTCTGCCTGCGCGCAGCGCTTGCGCACGGCTTTGAATCGGAGACGGAAGGCCCCATGATGCTGCGATGACTTCCCCACCCGTCGCCGCTGCGGATCCGCAGCCGCAAGAGACTGTCCCGGTCCCGGCTCCGACGCGGGCCCGCAGCGAAACCCAGATCCTGCGCGAAATCCTGCCTTACCTGCGCCCGTTCGTCGGACGCATCCTGCTGGCGCTGGCGCTGGTGGTCGCGGGCAAGATCGCAGGCCTGGCCGTGCCGACAGTGCTGAAAAAACTGGTCGATACGCTCGACGTCAAGACTGATCCAGCCTTGCTGGTGCTGCCGGTCGGCCTGCTGCTGGCCTATGGCGCGGCGCGGGTCGGCATGACGTTCTTCGCCGAAGTCCGCCAGATCGTGTTCGCACGGGTGATGGCGCGGGTGTCGCGTCGGGTGACGCTGCAGGTGTTCCGGCATCTGCACGCGCTGTCGCTGCGCTTCCATCTCGCCCGCCGTACCGGCGGCGTCGCCCGCGATATCGAACGCGGCGGCTCGGCGATCGCCGATCTGCTCGACTGGATGATCTACACCATTCTGCCGACCCTGTTCGAGATCGCGCTGGTCACCGGCGTGCTGGTGTGGATGTACGACTGGGGCTTCGCGGCGATCACCCTGATCACGCTCGCGGCGTACATGGTCTTCACCTTCATGGTCACCGAATGGCGCACGCGCTATTACCGCGCCGCAGTCGAAGCCGATACCCGCGCCAACGAGCGCGCGGTGGATTCGCTGCTGAACTACGAAACGGTCAAGTATTTCGGCAACGAAGAACACGAAGCGCGCCGCTACGACATCAGCCTGCAGGAGCGCGAGGAAGCGCAGGTGATGAGCCGAAAAACGCTCGGTCTTCTGAATCTCGGCCAGGTCACCATCGTCTCGCTCGGCGTCACCGCGATGATGTGGCGCGCCGCCGCCGGCGTGGTCGAAGGCACGATGACCATCGGCGGGCTGGTGTTCGTCAATGCGGTGCTGCTGCAGCTGTCGGCGCCGCTGAATCTGCTCGGCATGATGTACCGCGAGGTGAAACAGGCGTTCACCAATCTCGAGCGCCTGTTCGGCCTGCTCGACGAAAGCATGGACGTGCGAGATCGCGACGACGCGCTGCCGCTGCGCGCGGATCGGCCGAGGGTCGTGTTCGAGCACGTGCGCTTCGGCTACGACCCACGCCGCGAGATCCTGCGTGACGTCGGCTTCGAAGTGCCGCGCGGCGGCACCGTCGCCGTGGTCGGCCACTCGGGCTCCGGGAAATCCACGCTCGCGCGTCTGCTCTACCGCTTCTACGATATCGATGCCGGCCGCATCGCGATCGAGGATGTCGACGGCGTGCTGCGCGACATCCGCGATTACACCCAGGATTCGCTGCGCAAGGCGATCGCGATAGTGCCGCAGGACACGGTGCTGTTCAACGACACCATCTACTACAACATCCTGTACGGACGCCCCGACGCGACCCGCGAGGAAGTCGAGGGCGCGGCCCGCGCGGCGCATATCCACGAACTCATCGTCGGCCTGCCCGATGGTTACGCAACAGAAGTGGGCGAGCGTGGCCTGAAACTGTCGGGCGGCGAAAAACAGCGCGTCGCGATCGCGCGTGCCCTGCTGAAGAATCCCGCGATCCTGATCTTCGACGAAGCGACCTCGGCGCTCGATTCGAAATCCGAAAAAGCGATCCAATCGGAACTCGATCGCATCGCCCAGGGCCGCACGACGTTCGTCATCGCCCACCGCCTGTCGACGATCATGAATGCGGACGAGATCCTGGTGATGGACAAGGGCGAAATCGTCGAGCGCGGCCATCACGCCGCGCTGCTGTCGCAGGACGGCTATTACGCCCAGCTGTGGCGGATGCAGCAGCAGGAACGCAGCGAAGAGCCGACAGGCGAAGTCTGAAACGAAAAACGCCGTGCGCGAGCACGGCGTCTTCGATCGCTGCGTCATTGATGCCGTCGATTATTTCGGCATCAGCACCTTGTCGATGACGTGGATGACGCCGTTGCTCTGGTAGACATTCGCGATCGTGACCTTGGCGCGGTTGCCCTTGCTGTCGGTGACGGTGACGTCATTGCCCATCGTCTTGAACGTCAGCGTTCCGCCCTGCACGGTGGCGTAGGTGGCGCTGCCTTTGCCGGCCTTGATCTTCGCGGCGATCGCTGCGGCGTCGATGCGGCCCGGGACCACGTGATAGGTCAGGATGCCGGTCAGCGTGCTCTTGTTTTCCGGCTTCAGCAGCGTGTCGACCGTGCCTGCGGGCAGCGCGGCGAATGCGGCGTTGGTCGGCGCGAATACGGTGAACGGGCCTTTGCCCTTCAGCGTTTCGACCAGGCCGGCGGCCTTCACAGCGGCGACCAGAGTGGTGTGATCCTTCGAGTTCACCGCGTTGTCGATGATGTCCCTGGTGGGCAGCATCGCGGCGCCGCCGACCATCGGGTTGTCGTGCATGCCGCCGTGATTTCCGGCAAGGGCGACGCCTGCGAACGCGATCGAGGTGACCAGTGCGGCCGAGAGCAATTTGATGTTCATCGTGGAAGTTCTCCGTGGGGATGGGGAGTGACCGGCCCTCCGCGCTGGGGAGGGTTGGGGTTGCGCGGAAGACCGGTACACGAACAGTTACGCGGTGCCGCAGCCCATGGATGCAGAGACGACGAAGAAAATCGGAATTCCGATGCGCGGACGACGCATACGTGAATGCGTGCCGGATGGATGCAGTCGTTGAAAAAACGGGCGGTGCTCAATGGCGTTCCGGCAAGGCCCGGAATCTTTTCATGCACCGGTGCCAACGATGTCCCGGTCTTGCCCACGCACCGTGGCTCGCCGATATCGCTCGCGTCTTCGTTTTCACCGCAAGATCGACCAGCACGCACGAATCGCCAGGCGCTGGATCCGTAAAGTCCAGGAATCCGTCAGCGTTCGCGACGGAACGGCGAATACTGCTTGAAGACGTAGCCCCACGGAATGATCAGGGGAACCACGAACACCGGGAAAAACACGGTGGTGATGCCTTCCGCGGGCGAACCCGAGAGCTTGTCCTGCGTCCACAGCGGATACGCCACGAGCACAAGCCACAAAACCTTGTAGAAGATTTCCAGCAACAGGATCGGCAGCATCTTCAGCGGATGGAACATGCCGAGGCCAGCCAGCACCGAGAAACCCGTCCACACGCTCCATGCCAAAGCCTCGTTGGGCTCCCATGGTCCATGATGGGTGAGGACTTCCGTCCAGCTAGTCTGCCCGAGCATGAAGAACATCAGCGCGTACAACATCCGCAGCAGATGGATGTTGATCCTGCGGACGCCTTCGTAATGCGCCGGATCGCGCTTGAATATCTTCCCGATATCGAAAGCCATGGCGCCGTCCCGTGTGGATTCGACGCGATGATGATGGCTGCGGTGGAACCGGCAACGTGCCGATCGTCCCCCAACGCATGACACGGCCGGGAGGCGGGCGAAAGATCCCGCCTTCGCGGTATCAGGGCTTGCGATCGCCTTCGCTGGCGTTCTGCAGTTCGGTTTCCATGTTCTTGCGCATGTCGGCGATCATGGTCTGCATGATCGGCTGCATCTCCTGCATCGACAGCTGCATCGCCTGCGGCATCTTGAGCATGATGCTGCGGCCGGTATCGCTGCCGTAGAACACGGTCATCGCCTCGACTTCCTCGGCGGTGAACAGTTTCGTGTAGACCTTGCGGTAGATCGGGCCGAGCGTGTCCCACGACATCGCCTTGCGGGTTGAAGCCTGCTGTCGCGCGATGATCCTGCGCAGTGATTCGCGCTGCACGGGCGTGGCGTCCTCGCCCAGCATCTGCTGGCCCATGCTCTCGCCCATGGCGTCGAACTGTACGAACATGTCGTCCAGCATCCGGCGCATATCCATCGTGTCCATCAGCTTGTCGACCTGCGCCTCGGTCGCCTGCGCCGCCTGCGCGGGCGGCGTTGCGGAAAGCGAAGCCATGAGCGCGACCGCCAGCAGGGCATGTCGCAGGCCAGCGGCTGCTTTCATCGTCATCGCCTTCATCGCGCCCGTCTTCATCGTATTTGTTTTCATCGTGGTGGATTTCATCGCCGCCGGATCGCGTTCTGCTGCAGGCCGTTGTCGAAGCCCTGCTTGAGGTCTTTCAACAGCGGCAGCAGCAGGTCTTCCATGCTCTGCATCGCGCCCTGCACATCCTCGGTCGCGCCGAGCAGATCCTTTTCCATCTGGCCGTTGTCGCCGTAGGGCGAGCGATAGCGCTGACTGCTGTCGTTGGGGTTGGTGCGGCCGTATTCGGCGCTGTAGAGATCGCGCGTGAGCGGGCCGAGCTGGTCCCAATGATCGCGGACCATGGATTCGACTTCATTGCGGTATTTCAGCGCGCCCTTCTTTTCCTCCTCGCGCGTGCCGCGGACATTGGTGCCGTCGAGCTGGCCGCGCACTTGCGAGAGGAGCCGTTCGGCATCGTCGATCGATGCCTCGCGCTGCATCGCGCCCGGCGAGAAATCGTCGGTCCCGGTCGGCGGGGCGCTTGCTGCGGGCATCGAATAACCGCCGACCATCGCGGGGTCGCCGCTACCACCGACCAAGGCCGGATCCCGCGCATCCGCGGACCCCGCGAGGCATGACATGGTGGCGAGGGCTGCGGTCAGGGCGGCCGGGAGGATCCGGCGGTGGCGCGTGCGAGGTGTCGTGCAAGGCGGCATGGGCGGGGTCATGGACGGATCCTCCAACGTGGACAGGAATCATCGGCCAGCGGCCGGACCCGGTCAAATGCCGTCGGTCCGGGTCTTCGCGTCGCGGGCTGCCGGTACAATCGCCTGCGGAGGGAACAGTGGACGCAGGCATCACGATCCCCGAATCGGAACTGGTCGAGCGCTTCGTGCGTTCTTCGGGTCCGGGCGGGCAGAACGTCAACAAGGTGGCGACCGCAGTGGAGCTGCGGTTCGACGTGGCGCATTCGGCGGTCCTGCCGGAGGCGGTCCGCGAGCGCCTGCTTGCCCGCCGCGACCGGCGGATGACCCTCGATGGCGTGCTGGTGATCAGCGCCCAGCGCTTCCGCACCCAGGAGCGCAACCGCGAGGATGCCCGCGAGCGGCTGGCGGTCTTCGTGGCCGCCGGGCTGCACGCGCCGACCCCGCGGGTGCCGACCAAACCCTCCCGGGCCGCCAAGAAGCGGCGTCTCGACGACAAAAAGCAGCGTTCCGGGGTCAAGAAGACCCGCGCCACGAAGGATTGGGACTGAGATGCCGCAAGACGATCGCCTGCTGACTCTGCCGCCGACCCTGCCGCGCACGCCGCCGAACCGCTTCATCCGTTGGCTGGCCCGCCAGGTGATGCGCGTGGGCGGCTGGCGGATGGTCGGCGCGTTTCCCGACCTGCCCAAGGCGGTGCTGATCGGTGCGCCGCACTCTTCCAACTGGGACGGCATCTGGGGGTTTGCGGCGAAGATCGCGATCGGCCTGGATGTCCGCATCGTCGGCAAGCATCAGCTGTTCTGGTGGCCGCTCGGGCCGATCCTGCGCAGGATCGGCGTGATCGAGGTCAATCGCGAGGCGGCGCATGGGCTGGTCGGCCAGCTGTCGCAGCGCTTCGCGGACGAGGAGCGGTTCTGGCTCGGGCTTGCGCCGGAGGGCACGCGCAAACGCGTCGAGCGCTGGAAACCCGGGTTCTGGAAAATCGCCAAGACCGCCGGCGTGCCGGTGGTGCCAGCGTATTTCCATTACCCGGACAAGGTGATCGGGATTGGCGAGCCCTTCGTCCTCACCGACGACATGGATGCGGACATCGCCCGCATCCGCGCCTGGTTCGCGCCCTGGCAGGGCAAGAACCACGGCGCATGAGCCCGTCGATGGCCGTTCGCACTGGATTTGTGTCGGCCTTCCCTTATTCTTGACCCTGATCACTTGTCGCAGCGCAACCGGGGACAGCATGGCGTCACTGAAGAAGATTCTGGAAGCGGCCAGGCTGATCGAGCCGACCGACGCTCCCGACCGTGCCCCTGCGCCGGTGGACGAGAGCGAGCTCGACGCCATCATCCGCCGCGCCGCCGAAGCCGACGCGGGCGCGCCATCGGCGCCGCGCGCGACCGATGACGCCGTCGACACTGCGGCCGTCGCCGAGGCGTCCCGGGCCATCGGTGTCGAAGAAGGCCTGAGTTTCGTCGATATCTACGCCCGCCAGAGCGTGGCCGAAGCCTCGTTCCCGGTCGAGCGGCTGCTGAAGCTGGTCGAAGGCCTGCGTGCGCTGGATCCCACCACCCGCCGCGCCGCGATCATGGCCATGGACGTCGCCGACGAAACCTGGTCGATGGAGCAGGTGCTGGCCGATGCGGACGCCAAGATGGCCGCCCTGCGCAGCCATCAACGTCAGATGCAGGGGGCCGCCGACGGGGTGGTGCAGGCCAACCGGGAGCGCGTCGCCGCGCTGGAAAGCAGTCGCGATGCCCGTCTGGCCGAGCTCCGTCAGCAGATTTCCGCGCTCGAAGCGCAGATCCAGGACGCCATCGGCAGCACCGCCGCCGATGTCGCCAAGCTGCAGTCGGAGTCGGAGTCGAACAAGGCCGCCCTGTTGCGCGAAACCCAGCGCATCGATGCCCACATCCTCAATCTGCAGGAACTGGCCGCCCAGTTCCGGCCGGCGGCGAAATAAGCGCCGCCCTCGCGTCATTCCATCCCCCCGGTTTTCATCTGTTCGTCTAGGAGCGCCTCATGGCCATCAAACTCACCCCGTTCGCCAAGCTGCTGATCGGCGCGATCGTTCTGGTCGGCAGCGGGTCCGTGTTGTGGAATCTCTACAAGAACCGCAAGGCCGATGCCGGCGATGAGGGCGCCACAGCCACCGCACAGACCGATGGCGGCAAGACCGCGTCTGCCGGGGCTTACGCGGGCAAGGGCGATGGCCCGCTGGGGTCCGATGGCAATCCGCTGAAGGTCAGCATCGTCAGCTTCCACGGCTACGCGCCAGCGCTGGTCGCCAACGGCCAGAGCCTGACCACCCGGTCGGGCTCGCTGTACGACAAGGAAGGGTTGAACGTCGAGTTCGTGATCCAGGACGACATCCCGACGCTCGCCACCATCTTCGAGGCCGGCACCGCGCAGTGCGCATGGCGCACATCGGATTTCTGGGCGCAGGAACAGCCGAACCTGCGCAACAGCGGTCACGACGCCAGAGCGGTGATGATCGTCGACAACACCCGCGGCGCCGACGCCATCATCGCCAGGGATCCGGCGATCCGCAGCGTCGAGGATCTCGCCGGCAAGAAGCTGGCGCTGCTGCAGTTCACGCCGTCGCACGGCATGTCGATCGACGCGATCGACAACTCCGCGCTGTCGGCGCGCAAGAAGCAGAGCATCGAGTACGTGTACATCGCGGCCGAGGACGGCCTTGCCGGCGTGCGCGCCGCGCTGGAGTCGGGCAACGTCGATGCCGCCGCGCTGTGGGATCCGGACCTCTCGCTCGCGCTGCGTGCGACCAAGGGCCACGTGGTGTACTCGACCAGGACCGCGTCGAATCTCATCTTCGACGTGATGGTCTGCGATCAGCGCGTGCTCAACGATCCGCAGGGCCGCGACGCGGTGCAGAAATTCGTCAACGGCTGGATGAAGGGCGTGGATGCCGCCAAGGCCAATCCCGACCAGGCCGTCGACGCGCTGGTGAAGACCGAGGAATTCTTCACCCTGCTGGCGAAGGACGAAGGCAAGCCGTTCGTGAAGGGCCTGTTCGACAACCTGTTGTGGACCGGCGTCGCCGACAACGCGCGCATCCTCGGCATGTCCGGCGGCACCAATCACTACGAGCGCGTCTACCAGCGCTTCGACCAGATCTACCGCGCCGCCGGTGCGCTGGCCAATCCGAAGTCGCCGGTGATCGCCCCGCAGGACAGCTTCGACACCCGCTTCATCCGTACGCTTTACGACGCCAGCACCGCTGCGCAGGCTGAAGCCAAACAGGTCGAAACCTACACCACTGCAGCCCGCGAGGAAGCGGTGCAGGCGCCGGCCACGGTGACCAAGCCGGTGATCGTCAACTTCAACACCGGGCAAGCGGCGTTGACCAAGCGCGCCGAGAAGATCATCGACACCGACATGGTGCCGTTCATCGAGAACAACGGCAGCGCGTACTTCGAGATCAGCGGCAACACCGACAGCACCGGCAACGCCGCGATCAACAACCGCCTGTCGCAGGCGCGCGCCGAGGCGGTGGTGGATTACCTCGCCAGGCAGTGGGAATTCCCGCGCGAGCGCTTCAAGATCGTCGGCAACGGTTCCAACAAGCCGCTGTGCGATGAGAACAATCCGGGCTCGGAAGGCGTGGGTCTGGATGGTTGCCGCGAAATGAACCGTTCGACCCGCATTGCGGTGTTCGGGGCCCGCGAGTAATGGCCAACGGCTGGAACCCCTACGCCGCATTGCCCGGCGGTATGCGGCGGCAGTTGGGCATCGCCGGTGTTGCGGTGGTGCTGCTGGTCTGGTTCGCGTTGAGCGCGAGCGGCTGGATCAGCGCCAACAAACTGCCGTCGCCGATCTCGGTGGTGAAAGCGCTGGGCTACCTGATCTGGAGCGACGGCAAGAGCCTGTTGTTCGACGCCACGCTGTGGTCGGTCGGCCGCGTCGCTGCGGCCGGCGTGCTGGTGGTGCTGATCGGCGTGCCGCTGGGCATCTTCATGGGCGCCTCGCCGAAGTTGAACGCATTGCTGTCGCCGCTGATCGATCCGTTCCGTTCGGCGCCGGTGGTCGCGCTGTTGCCGATCCTGGTGATGTGGCTGGGCATCGGCGAAACCATGAAGGTCACGTTCCTGTTCCTCGGCGCGGTGGTCTATCTGGTGCCGATGGTGCGCGATGCCATCCAGGCGGTGCCGCAAAGCTACTGGACCGGCGCGCGCGATCTCGGCGCGTCGCCGTGGGAATGCATCCGTCACGCGGTGGTGCCGATCGCGATGCCGCGCATCGCCGACGCCATCATCGTCAGCGTCTCGGTGATGTGGACCTATATCACCGTCGCCGAATACGTGAACGCGAAAGTCGGTCTCGGCCAGCTGATCCAGAACGCGCGCCGCTTCAGCGCGATGGACCAGGTGTTCGCCGGCATCGCCGTCATCATCGCGCTGGCGCTGATCACCTATCAGCTGATGCGTGCGATCAAGCGCCATCTGTATCCGTGGGAGACCCAAGCATGAGCGAGCACGCATGAGCGACACCGCAGCCACTGCGTCTGCGGCGCCGGCGGTCATCGCCCTCGACCGCATCGTCCAGGAATATCCGCGTCCCGAAGGCGGCGTGAACCGCGTCGTCGACGATCTCACCCTGCGTTTCACCGGGCCCAGCATCAACATGCTGCTCGGCCCGTCGGGCTGCGGCAAAAGCACGCTGCTGTACATGATGGGCGGCGTGCGTCCGCAGAACACCAACATGCCCACCAGCGGCAGCATCAGCATCGACGGCGTGGCCTGCACCGACGCCCACGACGATGCGGTGATGGTGTTCCAGCGCTACGCCAACCGCCCCGATCTGAACGTCTACGACAACGTCGCGTTTCCGTTCCGTCTGAAGCTGTGGCGCGACCGCATTCCGTCCGCCGAGCGCCACGACAAGGTCATGCACATGCTCGAAGCGGTGGGGCTGGCCGACAAGGCCAAGCTGCTGCCCAGCCAACTCTCCGGCGGCCAGAACCAGCGCATCGCGCTGGCGCGTTCGCTGATGCTGCGCCCGCGGATCCTGCTGATGGACGAGCCCTTCGGCGCGCTCGACGCGCAGACCCGCGAGGAAATGCAGAAACTGCTGGTGAAGTTGTATCAGGAATATCCGTGCCTGATCGTGTTCGTCACCCACGACGTGACCGAGGCGCTGCTGCTCGGCGATCGCGTCGTGGTGCTGTCGACGCAGCCGGCGCGGATCGCCGACGATTTCGAGATCGCCACGCCCAAGCCGCGCGACAGCGGCTGGCTGCGCATGCCCGAAGCGGCGGCGCTGGAACAGCGCATCCTCAGCCGGCTGCATCAGGCGGCGGGCAAGGGCAACGTCCGCGTGAGCGTGTGATCGCGACGACCTGATCGACTGAAATGAAACAACCGCCCAAATCCGTCAGCTATCTGCGCGCCTGGCTCTCCAGCCAGACCAACGTCATCACCCTGCTCGGCGGCGGGCTGGCGGCGGCGGTCGCGTCGATTCCCGCAGGCGGCGCCGGTGCGATCGGCGCGCTGGTGGTGCTGGGCGCGGTGCAGGTGCTGACCGCACTGGTGATTCCGGACTTGCCGACCTTCCGCAGCAAGGTCGACCGCAGCGCGCGCCGCGCCGCCATCGACCAGCGCCGCGCGCAGCTGCAGCAGGAAATCTTCCTGCTGCACGGCGGAATGGAGCGGGTGCAGGGCATGGCGATGTGGCAGAAATACCAGGCCATCGTCGAACGCGCGACAGTGCTGTACCGGATCGCCGGCGAAGAGCAGAGCCAGCTCTCCTACGACGACGCCGAACGCGTCGACAAGGCCTCGGTCGATTATCTGGCGCTGTGGCTGGCCGAAGCGACGATCAAGGATCGCCTGCGCAGCGGCGAGGAAGCCACCGTCGACCGCCGCCTGCGCGACGCCGAAAAGGCGCTGGCCGAAGTGGATCCCGCCGACCCGCGCTATCGCCACATGAAGATGGCCCGCGACGATTATTTCGCGGTCAAGCAGCGCCACGACGGACTGGTCGCGCGACGGATGTCGATCGAAGCGGCGCTGGTGTCGCTGCCCGACCAGGTCGAAGAGATCTACCAGATGGTCGTCGCCAGCCCGTATTCCAGCGTGCTCGGTTCCAAACTGGGCGAATCGCTGTCGCGGCTGCAGCTGGAAGAAGACATCGAACTGGAGCTGTCGCAGAACGATCTGGACAGCCACTATTTTCAAACCGGCGCGGCAGCCGGCAGCCGGCAGGGCAACGCCGCGCAAGCCAAAGCCGCGAAACAATCCACCCGTACGACGCCATGACCGCAGACCATCGTCGAGCATCAACATCGTCGACCGTCATGATCATCGCGCGATGACCCATTCCTCCAGGAGACCCTCATGAGCCTCAACCTCTTCACCCGCCTCGGCAATCTCGTGCGCGGCTTCATGTCGCTGTTCGTGAGCGGGCTGGAACAGCAGCACCCGGAGATCGCCTACGAAAACGCGATCAACACCATGATCGAGAAATACAACAAGCTCAAGAACGCCACCGCCGGCCTGATCCGCCTGCGCGAGGACGCCGCCGACCGCCTGCAGAAGTCGCAGGCGCAGCAGCGGGAACTGAGCGCCATGCTGGAAGAAGCGATGGCGACGAATCAGGACGACCTCGCGGTGGAACTGATCGAGCGCAAGGAAGCCGTCGACGCCGAGATCGCCTCGCTCGAAGCCGAACTGGCCGCCGCCGAGAAGGATGTGGACACCGCCAAGACTGCGCTGACCGAGGTCAAGGGCGAGATCGCCAAGCTCAAGACCGAGAAGGACCGCATGCTGGCCAAGATGCAGAGCGCGCAGGCGCGCACCCGCATCAACGATCAGCTCGAAGGCCTGTCGGTCGACGCCGAACTGCGCGCGCTCGAGAACGTGCGCACCGGGATCAAGGACACCATCGCCAAGGCCAAGCTCGGCGACGAACTGCGCGAGTCCGATCTCGATGTGCGCCTCAAGGCGCTGAAGGCCGGCAGCAGCAAGTCCACCGCCCGCGCCAAGCTCGACGCATTGAAGAAGGAACGCGCGGGTCAGGCCAACGCGGATCGCACGCTCTGATTCCCAGCTGTCATCGCGAGCATGGCGAGGGACCTGCTTCTTCCGCACATCGTGAAAGCAGGTCCCTCACCGGCTTCGCCGGATTCGGGATGACAGAAATATCGCTCGACCCACGTCGCTGATCGCATCCACGGACACACCATGACCACCCTCAACAGCATCGCGCTGCCGCCCTGGGCCGACGAACTCAAGCGCCGCTATCTCGCGGGCGAGGCCGGGCTGTTTCTGGTCCACGGCAACGTCCACGACGCCATTGCCCACGACGGCAAGCTGCAGCCGTTCGTCGAATTCCTGCACGCCGTGGTGCTGGCGGCCAAGCCGCAGCGCTACGAACTCGCGCTGCGCCATGCCGGGCTGAAGCAGTACGGCGTGAACGGCAAGGTGCTGGAACTCGGCGAGACGCTGCTGGAAAACATCGGCCATCTGGAAACACGGATGCGGGCGGGCGAGGGCGTTGCGCTGGTGCTGCCGCATGCCGGCGATCTGGTCCCGAACGCGGAGACCACCTTCCTCAGCACCGACGAACGCGGGCTGCTGGAAATCCTCCACGACTGGTCGCTCAGCGGCCTGCTGCTGCAGCGCAACCACATCGTCGTGCTGATCTGCGCGTCGCTGTCCGAGCTGCATCCTTCGCTCAACACCAATCCGCGCATCGCCGCGATCGAAGTGCCGTTTCCCGACGAAGCCGCGCGCGCGCGGCTGGTCGCGCAATCTGCGCCGCACATGTCGCCCGAACAGCAGGCGCTGGTCGCCAAGCACACCGCCGGCCTGCGTCTGCTGGAGATCGACAGCATCGTGGCCGAACAACCGGCCGCCGGTCTGTCCGAAGAAGAGCGCAAGGCGCTGGCGCTGCAATTGCTCGGCGACGCGCCCGACGCCAAGCAGCGCGCCGACATGTACGCGGGCGTGACCGCCGGCAAGACCCGCGAGGAAATCGCGTTCCTGATTCTCGGCCGCGCGACTACGCCGGCCGAGCAGAAGGACGATCCGGTCGATGCCATGCTGCGCATCATCGGCACCCGCAAGTGCGAGATCATCCAGCGTTCCTGCGGCGATCTCATCGAATTCCTCGATCCGACCTACGGCCTCGATGCGGTCGGCGGCTACGACCAGATCAAGCAGGAGCTGATGAAGATCGCGGCGACCATCAAGACCGGCGACCGCCGGCTCGCGCCGATGGGCCTGCTCGCGGTCGGACCGATGGGTGTGGGCAAGACCTTCGTCATCAAGGCATTTCTGAAAGAAGCCGGGCTGCCGGGCGTGGTGCTGAAGAACTTCCGCTCGAAGTGGGTGGGCTCGACCGAATCCAATCTTGAACGCGTGCTCAAGATCATCCGCGCGATGAGCCCGATCGCGCTGGTCATCGACGAAGGCGACCGCAGCTTCGGCAGCGGCGAGGGCGGCGAAACCGACGGCGGCACCTCGTCGCGGGTGATCGCGCGGATCAAGGACTTCATGTCCGACACCGACAATCGCGGCCACGTGCTGACGATCCTGATGACCAACCGCCCCGACAAACTCGATGTCGACATCAAGCGTCCGGGTCGTCTCGACCGCAAGATTCCGTTCTTCTACGCCGACAACGGCGCCGACCGCATGCACGTGGTCCGCGCCATCCTCAAGCGCGGCGGCGCACCGCTGCCAGCCGACGCCGACGCTGCGTTGGTCGAAGCGCTGGACGCACTCGACGGATATTCCAACGCCGACCTCGAAGCCATCGCGCTGCTCGCGCTGGACCTCGCGCGCGAAGCCGACGCCGCGCTGTCGGTCGCGCATCTGCAGCAGGCCATCGCCGATTTCATCCCGCCGCAGCACACCGACACCATCCAGCTGATGGAGTTGCTCGCGGTGCAGGAATCCTCGCGCCGCAGTCTGCTGCCGGAGCGCTTCGCGAAGCTCGCGCCTTCCGAGGTGTCGCAGCTGATCGCGGAGTTGAAGCGACGGGTACGCTGAGCCGCCCAAGCGTGGCCGGTGCTATCGGACTTTGCCGTTTGACCGGACCAAGCATTGCTTTCGTAATGACTTCAACAAGGATCGATCATGACCGAACAGATGGACCCCAAAAAGCTGGGCGCCCTGGCGCAGGCTCTATTACAGGCAGCGCACGACCAGCAGATGGAACATCGCGTCCATTCGCAGGATCTGCCGGAGCATTACTTCGAGAAGGCGTCCGGCTGCACGGCCGCCGAGGTGGCGCAGGGCTTCCGGGAATTGAAGCTGAGCTATCTCAACGACGGCGGCTCGATCATCTTCGATCCGAAACTGCTGCAAAAAGCCATCAAGAAAGCCAGCTGAGGCGCTGAATCGAGCACCTCCGTCGTGCTCGCGAAAAGTATCGTCCAAAGGGGGCGCAGAGTCTCGGTGACCGCCGGCGCCTTGCCTGACGCGGACAGGGCTGCGGCGATCCGGCGCGCTGCGCTGATGCGGCCGATCGGCTAGTCTGTGGCGATTCCATATCGACCGGAACACGGACAGCACGATGAGCGCCAGCCCCCTGAGCAACCGCCGCAATCTCGACTTCATGCTCTACGAAGTGCTCGGCGTCGATCGCCTCTGCGCGTATCCGCGTTTCGCTGATCATAATCGCGACACTTTCGGCGCGGCGCTGGATCTGGCGCACCAGATCGCGCTGGAGAAATTCCTGCCGCACAACCGCAAGTCCGATCTCAACGAACCGCAGATGGTCGACGGCAAGGTCGTGCTGATCCCCGAGATCGGCGAAGCGGTGCAGGCCTACAACGACGCCGGCTTCGCCGCCGCGCTCGCCGACTACGAAGCCGGCGGCATGCAATTGCCGTTCGTGATCGCGCAGGCCTGCGACTCGATGTTCTCTGCCGCGAATCCCGGCACGATCGCCTACCCGGCGCTGGCGCGCGGCGCGTCCAATCTGCTTGCCGAATACGCCACGCCCGAGCAGAAGCGCCTGTACATGAAGCCGATCATCGAAGGCCGCTATTTCGGCACGATGTGTCTGTCCGAGCCGCATGCGGGCTCGTCGCTGGCCGACATCAAGACCAGCGCCGAACCGCAGGCCGACGGCAGCTATCGCCTCACCGGCGCGAAGATGTGGATCTCCGCAGGCGATCACGAACTCGGCGAGAACATCATTCATCTGGTGCTGGCGAAGATCGTCGGCGCACCGGCCGGCGTGCGCGGCATCAGCCTGTTCATCGTGCCGCGTTGGCGCGTGAACGCAGACGGCAGTCGCGGCGAGCGCAACGACGTGCGTCTCGCCGGCCTCAACCACAAGATGGGCCAGCGCGGCAGCGTCAACACCTTCCTGAAATTCGGCGAAGCCGGCGACTGCTACGCTGAACTGGTCGGCGAACCGCATCAGGGTCTCGTCGCCATGTTCCACATGATGAACGAGGAGCGCATCGGCGTCGGCATGGGCGCGGTGCTGCAGGGGCTCGCCGGTTATCTCTATTCGCTGCAATACGCTAAAGAACGCAAACAGGGCCGGCATCCCGACCAGAAGGATCCGACCTCGCCGCCGGTGGCGATCATCGAACACGCCGATGTGCGCCGCATGCTGCTGCAGCAGAAGTGCTATGTCGAAGGCGCCGAGCTGCTCTGCTACTACGCCTCGATGCTGGTCGACCACGCACGCGACACCGACGAAGTCGTGCAGCGCGACAGCCATCTGCTGCTGGAGCTGTTGACCCCGATCGTCAAAGCCTGGGGCTCGGACTATTCGCTCAAGGCCAACGAACTCGCGGTGCAGGTGCTCGGCGGTTACGGCTTCACCCGCGAATACCCGGTCGAACAGAATTACCGCGACAACCGCATCAACCCGATCCACGAAGGCACCAACGGTATCCAGGCGCTGGATCTGCTCGGCCGCAAATCGATGATGCAGGACGGCGCCGCGCTGAAACTGCTGATGGCCAAAATCGCCCAGACCTGCATCGAAGCCGGCGCGGATGACACATTGAAACCGCTCGCCGATCAGTTGGCCATCGCCGCCAAACACGCCATCGACGCCACCCGCGCCGCCGGCAAGCGCATGGCCGCAGGCGAAGCGCGCCTCGCGCTCGCCAATGCCTCGCACTACATGACCGCGCTCGGCCACCTCACCATCGGCTGGCTGTGGCTGCAGCAGGCGACGATCGCGCAGAAAGCGCTGCCCGACGCCACCGGCGACGATCGCGGTTTCTATACCGGAAAGGTGCAGGCCTGCCGTTTCTTCTTCGCCACCGAAGTGCCGCTGATCGAACACGCCGCGCGTCTGGTGCGCGATGCCGAGCCGAGCGCATTCGATATGCAGGCCGAGTGGTTCTGATCGCATCGGTTTGTAGGAGCGACGCAAGTCGCGATGGCAATCTCGCAGGATGGCGGCGAGCGCAGCGAACCCACCATCCCGGCTGTCCATAGGCTGGCCGAATCCCGGCGCGTCTTGCGTTGTATCCGCTGCGGACAGGGGGTCCCCGGGCGCATGCCGGAGCGGCATGCGTGGGCTGGAGATCGTTTGGACGTGATCAAACCACTACAGGGAGAACGGAATGCCGACAGAAGACAGAAGCTCGTGGAGCGACGATCGAGTGAAGAAAGACCACGCCATGTGGACCGAGATTATCGGTAGCGGCCGCGTGCTGACGAAGGACCAGCAGGATCGTTTCGACAAGACCCGCGATGAAGTCGACAAGCGCGGCATCATCCCGGTGTCCGGGCAAGGTTGAGTCCCGACAGGGCCGAGTATCGATGCACCCACTGCGGTGCGGAAGTGCGGGCGCCGCTGATGGCGGCGTCCGCATATTGAATCCCGGAATACAAAAGCGCCCAGGGCATCGTCGCGCAACCTTCGTGCATTGAGGGTTACGGCTTGTGGCGTTTTTTCTTGCGCGAAGGCCGCAGTTTTTTCAAACCCACATCAACCAGTATCGACAGTGCGAGTAAAGCAAGCACAGTCATCTTGAGGTCGAGCGCAAAGCTCACCCACAGACCGGTCAGAAAAGGAAACACCGTGGAGGTGGAGATGGTGTCTTCGCTGCCATCGGGCTTGCGATAGCGGCACACCGATGTGTAGACGTCGTTGGCGTGTCTGGCATCGGCCCCCTGATACGTCAGGCCGAGCTTCTCGCCATAGTCGGCGCAGATTGGAGCGACCGTGTAACGCTCGGTGGCCCATTGCAAGGCCAAGGCGCATAGCAGGGCCGGCACGAAGACGGCCAGCACGTGACGCAACCCATTGGGGCCGGACCACAAGCCCGCGAAAGGATTGTTGTCGGCTGGTTCCGGTTGTTTGGTGTCCATGGACGCTCTTGCTTGATCGTTTACAGCGCATCCTACCGCGACGACGTCGCGGCATCGCGTCAGCCTGGCATGCGAGGCACTGTTTTCGCGGATCGGCAGGAGCAGGGCGCGCCGTGTCGAGCGCATCACCTGCGACGTGCCGCAACCATGCTAGATTCGGCTGGCGGCCGATGTGGCCGCCCACGGAAAAGGAATCCCTCATGAAACGTCGCTTGCAGATCGCCATGTTCGTCTGCTTCACCACCCTGTACTCGGCCGCTGTGCTTGCCATCGTGCTTCCGCCGCCGTACGGCACGCTGCGCACCTATTACGACAAGCCGACCGGTATCGTCAAAGGGCAATATGTCTCATGCGGAGAGTTTTCGTATTCATGGGGCCAGAGCAACGGTTATGCGTATCGGGACCAGAGCATCGTCTGTCCCTGATCGTCTCGGCCGACGCATGCGTTGAATGATGCAGGCCGTAGGGCGAAGGCGTCATGCACCGTATCGGTAGACGAAGGTGCATGACGCTTCGCTTATGCACCCTGCGGTAGTTGCAAGGCGATCATGGCGATCATTTCAAGCGTTCCAGACGCCCCTTGCGGCGCACGAGATTCTTGTAGTCCCACTGGATGTCGCGCGCCTTCGCCATCCAGCGCGCGAGCGCGGCGGTGTCGATCTGTTCGGCGGCGGTGAACCGCGCCTCGGCGGCCTGGAAGCTGCCTTCCTTCGCCAGCCCGTCTTCCCCGAACGACTGCCCGCTCCAGAACAGCAGGCGGACAGCGTGCTTCAGTTTGCTGTAGCCGACCACCGGATTGCCGTCCAGAAACCACACCGGATGCCCGTGCCAGATCTTGTTCTCCGCCTCCGGCAGATGTCGCCGGATCTCCTGCGCCAGCAGATCGCAGACCTCGCGATCGCCCGGCTCAAGCGCCGCGTTGTAGGAAGCGGTATCCGTATGCATGGCAGCCTCCGCGTCGAATCGTCATCGGCTGCACATTACCACCGTGGATAGAAGCGTAGCAGCGTAGGGCGGGTTTTAACCCGCCATTGAGGCGACGCACCCGGCGATATCAAATTCATGGTGCGGATTGATATTCACGGTCAGGACGAATATTGGTTGCAGCTTGTCGCTTCGTTGATGGCGGGTTGAAACCTGCCATACGAGCTTGCGGCCTTGCCATGAAAATGACATCTGTGAAGGACGACGATGAATGTTGTTGCGAAAAGACCTGCGATATGCTGTCACCCGCAGGCCTTTTATGGCCTGCCTGTGTGCCAGATCGAGAAGATGATCAGGCATCGATGGATTTTCAATCAACTGGAGAAGGAAGTCATGAGTCGATTGTTGCAGGAGCAACAGCAAAAAACAGTACAGGGGAATGATCGCGGGGGCGGAAAGCCGCTATCGCAGGGACCAAAGAGTAAGGCGTCCGACATTGGGGTTGGGTCAATGGAGCCCGGAGTGACGGCCTATGCCGATACCGATCCGATGGTGATGCCCGGATTTTCGGTGCGCGTATTGAATCATCTCACCTATGGACTCACCCAGAACGCGGTCGTCGATTTCAACGCGCTTGGTGCATCGGGCATTGCCCGGCTGACGGCGTTTGTCGACCAGCAGCTTAAACCTGAAGAAATTCTAGATGCCAGAGTCGAAGCCATTCTCGGTGCAACGGATGCGAACGGCGATGGTGTCTACGATGCATTGTATATGTCCCTGCAGGAACAATGGACCAAGTACAGGCTCAACAACAATGTGAATGTCAAATATGGCGAGACCCCCGCGACACAGACGCAGCTGGCGGCATTGGTGCGTGCGGTATATACGAAACGTCAATTATTCGAAAAAACGGTCGCCTTCTGGCACGACCACTTCAATGTCTACTACAAGGAAGGGGGGGCGGCATCGTCGTTCGCATCCTATACGAATGACGTTGTCAGGAAGAATGCGTTCGGAAATTTCAGGGCGTTGCTGGGCGCGGTCACCAAAAGTACCGCGATGATGTTTTACCTGGATAACTACACCAGTTCAAAAACAGCGCCAAACGAGAATTTCGGCAGAGAGCTCCTGGAGCTGCATACGTTGGGTGCTGACCGCTATATGGGTAATATTCCACAGGCAAATGTTCCTGTGGACCCGGAAGACGCCAGCGTTGCAAAGGGATACGTCGAGGCGGATGTCCTTGCCGCCGCGAAAGCACTGACCGGATGGACGATAGCTGTTCGTCCGGGTGCTGCTTTCAATTACAGCGACAATATGCACGACAAGACCGAAAAAAAGATCGTTGGCCGGATTTTCGCCGCCAACAGGGGGCAGCAGGATGGCGAAGATCTGCTGGATCTTCTGGCGCAGCATCCCGGAACAGCGCGGTTTATCTGCACGAAACTGATTCGATATTTCGTGACGGATATTGTGCCTGCCGACCTTCCGCTTCTCGGCAGCGCATCGAAAATCTTCCGGGACAACTGGCAAAATCCGGATCAGATCAAAATCACATTGCGTCACATCCTGCTGTCTGCTGATTTGCAGTCCAGTTGGCAGCAAAAGGTCCGTCGCCCGTTCGAGATTGTGGTTGCGGCTTTCAGGGCCGTTGGTAGCGAATGGGAACCGAAGTGGTCTTTGCCGGGGGCGAACAATGCGTCGCTCGAATACGACTTGACCACTCGTCTCTCGCTGACAGGCCATGGAGTTTACGAATGGACGGCGCCGAACGGTTATCCCGACATACAGCGGCCGTGGCTCGCGACGAACAGCATGGCGGCCCTGTGGCGGATGCTGAGCTGGTTGCCGGGAAAGAGCTGGATCAGCGGTGACGAGAGCACCTCCGTATTGCCGATCCTGAAGATATCCCGAGAACAGGTCGGCGTCGAAAATTGGCGTGCTCCAGTGCTGGTCAATTTCTGGTGCAGGCGCCTACTCGGATATCTGCCAAAAGAAAGTCATCGGCAGGCCTTGATCGAATTTCTGGTGCAGAACGGCGATCGCGCCACATTCGTTATTCCGGATTCGAATGCTCCAGATACGTCGGATCCGAGGAATGACAAGTGCCAGGATCGAATCAGGGCGATGGTGTCCATGATCCTGATGTCGCCAGAATTCATGAGCCGCTGAGGAGAATCACACATGAATGACTTGAAGATGGATCGCCGGGAGTTTCTGAAAAGCAGTGCGGCTGCAGCGGCCGTTGGCGTTGCAGGCCCATCGCTTTTTTTTGCGCAGACGGCGATGGGTGCCGAGAATAGCTACGATACGGTGGTGCTGGTTTTCCTGCGCGGTGGTATGGACGGCTTGAGTCTGGTGGTGCCAGACAACCAGATCAGCCCTGAAACCACGGCCAGGAAAAATTATGTAGCGGCACGGCAAGCGATACAGCTGCCATCAACAGTTCCCGATGCGCCACCATTGCTGCGCCTGTTGAGTTCGGACAATTTCACTCCGACTGGATATGGGTTGCACCCTGCCGCAACGGGTTTGAAGAATATTTGGGAACAAGGCCGCCTGGCCATCGTGAATTGTTGCGGCATGCCCGGCCTTGGGGATCGCAGTCATTTCAATACGCAGCTTTATCTGGATCTGGGCACGCCCGGCGCAAAAACTTCCCAGACAGGCTGGCTGACCCGGGCATTCAGTACTCAGACTCCACTCAGCCCCAACGCGCTGCCATTGCTTGCCGTCACTCTGAACAGTCCGAGAAATGTGGCTGGTTCCGAAGACGTCGTTGGGATGGCTTCGCCCAACGCGATGCTGCTTGATGACACGAATCAGTGGAATACTGCGCTGTTGGCAAAAATGCCAAACATGTGCGGCGGATTGGCGCAAGCGGAAAAAGGTGGGCAAGCAACTGCTGCCGCGATGCTGCTGATCAAAGATCAGCAATATCTTCCCATCCCAACAACTGCCATCGATCCGACGGATACAGCAGGTACGAAATGGCCAAAGACGGAATTCGCCGACCAGTTATGGACAGTTGCGCAGAGTATCGATAAAGGCT
Organism: uncultured Xanthomonas sp.; assembly: GCA_964523435.1. Classification (GTDB taxonomy): domain Bacteria; phylum Pseudomonadota; class Gammaproteobacteria; order Xanthomonadales; family Xanthomonadaceae; genus Lysobacter_I. The sequence goes on along the minus strand of CAZGBA010000001.1, from coordinate 157,690 downwards.
TGGGCTTGCGTTACGCCACCCTCAATATTGGTGGTTGGGACACCCATACCAGCCAGACCATGAACAGATTCGATGAGAATGTGAAGGTGCTGACGGAAGGTCTGTATGCGTTCTACAAGCAGCTCGAACAATACGGAAAACTGGGGCGCGTCACTGTGATCGTACAGTCCGAATTCGGCCGTCGCGTCAAGGGCAACGACAGCGGCGGTACCGATCACGGCTACGGTAACCCGGTGCTGATCCTGGGCGGCGCGGTCAATGGCCGCAGGTTCTACGGGCCGTCGACGGATCTCAGTGCTGCTGACCTTACGTCGGATGGTGATGTTCCGGTCAAGACCGATTACCGACAGGTGTTCAGCGAAATTCTGATGCGGCGAATGCAGAACAATAGGCTGGGCGTTGTGTTCCCGGGTTATACGCATGTCGGCGATCTGGGCATCGTTACCGGTGCGTCGATGACGCCTGACTACAGCGTCACAACATTGACCGCCGCGGCCATGGCGAGTCTCCCGGACAATGCGCAGCCGGAGTATGGGGAGTCGCTTGAGCCTGTCGCCGAGGTGGAAAGTGCAGAACGCAGGAGTTGGCTCGAACGGATCATGGCGGTACTTGGATTGGAATAGAGGGTTGACCCTGCTGTTGAGATATTGCCGTGGGCCCGAGCAAATCGGGCCCGCGGATGATCGCAGTTGCTTCTTGTGCGATCTTCAATTTGAATGGTGAAGCGCGCAGGGCTCGGTGAGCAAAAATGGTGGGGTTCGCTGCGCTCACCACCACCCTACAAACCTTGGCCATTCAAATGTATCAGCGACGCCTCACCTCTCCGAATGCCCAGTCTCGTCATACCCCCTCGGCATCAACATCTGCGGCTGAATCAACTCGATGAAATCCCGCGCCTGCTGCGAAAGATATTTCCCCTTCCTCACCACCACCCCATAACTCCGCGACGGAAAATATTTCGCCAGCGATCGCGCGGCGAGGCGGGTGCGGTCGGCGTCGGTGAGGCAGATGGCGGTGACGATGCTGATGCCAAGACCCATCGCCACATACTGCTTGATGACTTCCCAGCCGCCGACTTCCAGGGCGACGGTGTAGGGCACGCGGTTCTGCTGGAACACCAGGTCGACGAGTCGGTAGGTGGTGAGGCGCTGCGGCGGCAGGATCAGGCCGTAGGGCGAGAGGTCGTCGAGTTTGAGTTCGGCTTTGCCGGCCAGCGGGTGTTCGGGCGGGGTGATCAGCATCGGCTCGAAGCGGTAGACCGGGACGTAGTCGAGGTCGCCGGGCACGTCGAGCATCGAGCCCACCGCGAGATCGACTTCGTCCGAGCGCAGCAGGTCCAGGCCGCCGGCGCCGGTGACGTTGTGCAGGATCAGCCGCACCTCGGGGTGCTTCTGGCGGTAGGCCTCCACGATCTTCGGCAGCAGATAGAGGATGGTGGAGCTGCCGGCGGCGACGTGCAGTTCGCCGGCATCCAAGCCGCTGATCTGTTCGCGGAAGGCGGCCGGCAGGTGGTCGATGCCCTCCACCAGCGGCCGCGCCAGCGCGTACAGGGCGTCGCCTTCGCGGGTCGGGGTGAGCCGCCGGCCGGCGCGCTCGAACAGCTTGACCCCCAGTTCGCGCTCCAGCGCCTGCAGCTGCAGGGTGACCGCCGGCTGGCTGACATAGAGCGCGCCCGCTGCGCGCGAGACCGAGCCCAGGCGGGCGACCTGACAGAACGCCCGCAGCGGCTTCAGACGGTCGGCTTTGTAGGCGAAACGGGGGCTGGGGGCGGTGTCGTCGGCCATGCTGGGCTGAATCCATGTAGGAGAGAAGCCAGGGTGCGCGGTGGGTCGTCCGCCATCGCATATGAAAATCAATGAGTTGCGATAGCGGTAGCACGATTACGACTTTCGTCGAAAGCTACGTATAAGTCAAACTTATGATTAGCATTGCTAAAACTCAGTTGTCAAATAAAGAAGCCGGGCGGATGGTGAGCTCCCCACGCAAGCGTTGGAGTTGTCCATGTCCGCCGTCCTCAAGCCCCACGCTGAGGCCCCCGAAACACCGACCGGCATCGAGATCGCCGGCACCGCGACCGGTCAGGACGCCCTGCTCACGCCCGCCGCGCTGACCTTCCTGGCCCATCTGCACCGTCGCTTCGAGCCCCAGCGCCAGCTGCGGCTGGCGGCGCGACAGGTGCGGCAGGCCGAGTTCGATGCCGGCGCGCTCCCGGCCTTCCGCGACGACACCCGTGCGATCCGCGAAGGCGACTGGCGGGTGGCGCCGATCCCGGCCGCGTTGCTGGACCGTCGGGTCGAGATCACCGGCCCGGTCGATCCGAAGATGGTCATCAACGCTTTGAACTCGGGCGCCAGCTGTTACATGGCCGACTTCGAGGATTCAACCGCGCCGACCTGGGCGAACCTGATCCAGGGCCAGCACGCGATGCGCGATGCGGTGGCCGGCACGCTCGAATTCGATGGCGACAACGGCAAGCAGTACCGGCTGAAGCCGGAAGCCGAGCGCGCGGTATTGCTGGTGCGTCCGCGCGGCTGGCATCTCGACGAGAAGCACGTCGTCGTCGATGGCGCACCGATGTCCGGCAGTCTGTTCGATCTCGGATTGTTCGCGTTCCACAACGCCGGTGCGCTGACAGCCAAGGATCGCGGCCCGTATTTCTATCTGCCGAAACTGCAGTGCATGGAAGAAGCCGCGCTGTGGAATGCGGTGCTGGACGAAATCGAAGTGCTGCTCAACCTGCCGCAGGGCGCGATGAAGGTGACCGTGCTGATCGAGACGTTGCCGGCGGCGTTCGAGATGGACGAAATCCTGCATGCGCTGCGCAGCCGCATCGTCGGCCTGAACTGCGGTCGCTGGGACTACATTTTTTCCTACATCAAGACCCTGCGCGCGCATCGCGACCGGGTGCTGCCCGAGCGCGGCCAGGTGACGATGACCCAGTCGTTCCTGAAGGCGTATTCGGAACTGCTGATCAAGACCTGCCACCGTCGCGGCGCGCATGCGATGGGCGGCATGGCGGCGCAGATTCCCAACCCGCGCGATCCCGAAGCCAATGCCGCAGCATTCGCGCGCGTCGAAGCCGACAAACTGCGCGAAGCCTCTGCCGGCCACGACGGCACCTGGGTCGCGCATCCGGGCTTGATCGAATTGGCGCGCGGCATTTTCGATGCGCGCATGCCGGGTCCGCACCAGCACGATGTGCGTCGCGAGGATGTGAACGTCACCGCCGAGCATCTGCTGCGCCCCTCGTTGGGCACGATCACCGAAGCCGGTTTCTTCGGCAATGTCGAAGTCTGCGTGCGCTATCTCGCGGCGTGGCTCGACGGCAATGGCTGCGTGCCGATCCACGGGATGATGGAAGACGCCGCCACCGCCGAGATCTCGCGCGCGCAGCTGTGGCAATGGCTGCACTTCGCGGACGACGGCCGTGAGCCGCTGCAACTGGCCGACGGCACGCCGGTGGATTTCGCGCTGCTGGAACGCGCGTTGATCGGGCTGCCTTCGAGGCTCGCGGCGGATGCTGCGGTGATCGGTGCGGCGCGGATCGGCGATGCCATTGCGTTGCTGTCGGAGCTAACGCATCGGGATGTGCTTGCGGATTTTTTGACACTTCCGGCTTATGAACAGCTTCGCGGCTGAAGCCGCTTCAGCAGGATCAAAAGCTTCGGGGCTGAAGCCCCTCCCACAAGATCAAGAGCATCGCGGCTGAAGCCGCTCCTACAAAATCGAACGAAACACATTCTTCCCCACAGGAATATCGCCATGAAGACCACGCTGCCCACCGCCGAACAACTGAAGCTGGACTGGAACAACAACCCGCGCTGGGCCGGTGTGACCCGCCCGTACAGCGCCGAGGAAGTCGTGCGCCTTCGCGGCACGGTGCCGGTGGAGCATTCGATCGCGAAGATCGGCTCGGAAAAACTCTGGAAATCGCTGCAGACCGAAGACTTCGTCAATGCGCTCGGCGCGATGACCGGCAACCAGGCGATGCAGCAGGTCAAGGCCGGGCTCAAGGCGATTTACCTCAGCGGCTGGCAGGTCGCGGCCGACGCCAACATCGCCGGTGAGATGTATCCCGACCAGTCGCTGTATCCCGCGAACTCGGTGCCGCAGGTCGTGAAGCGCATCAACAACACGCTGCTGCGCGCCGATCAGATCCAGTGCGCCGAAGGCACCGGCGATATCGATTTCATGCAGCCGATCGTGGCCGATGCCGAAGCCGGTTTCGGCGGCGTGCTCAATGCGTTCGAGCTGATGAAAGCTATGATCGAAGCCGGTGCGGCCGGCGTGCACTTCGAGGACCAGCTCGCCAGCGTCAAGAAGTGCGGGCACATGGGCGGCAAGGTGCTGGTGCCGACCCGCGAAGCCGTCGAGAAACTGGTCGCCGCGCGCCTCGCCGCCGACGTGATGGGCGTGCCGACGCTGATCGTCGCGCGCACCGACGCCGAAGCCGCCGATCTGCTGACCAGCGATGTCGACGACAACGATCGCCCGTTCTGCACCGGCGAGCGTACGGTCGAAGGTTTCTACAAGACCAACAACGGTCTGGACCAGGCGATCAGTCGCGGTCTGGCCTATGCCCCGTACGCCGATCTGGTGTGGTGCGAAACCGGCAAGCCGGATCTGGAGTTCGCGCGCAAGTTCGCCGAAGCCATCCATGCGAAGTTCCCGGGCAAGCTGCTGGCCTACAACTGCTCGCCGAGCTTCAACTGGAAGAAGAATCTGGACGACGCCACCATCGCGAAGTTCCAGAAGGAAATCGCCAGCTACGGCTACAAGTTCCAGTTCATCACCCTGGCCGGCTTCCACGCCCTGAACTACTCGATGTTCAATCTGGCCTACGGCTATGCGCGTCGCCAGATGAGCGCCTTCGTCGAGCTTCAGGAAGCTGAATTCGCGGCGGCTGATCGCGGCTTCACCGCAGTCAAACACCAGCGCGAAGTGGGCACCGGCTATTTCGACAGCGTCACCCAGACCATCCAGGGCGGCAAATCTTCGACCGTCGCGCTGAAGGGTTCGACCGAGGAAGAGCAGTTCCACGAGCAGCCGGCGGCCGCTGCCTGATCGCAGCCATCACAGCGGCGTCCGCGCACGCCGCGTGATGCCCGGTTCCGACCATGACGAAGGTCATGGTCGGAAAATCCGGGAGATAGGATCCGATGGAGGGTCTACTCCTCCATGCACCCATTCGACCATGCGCATATTGCTTTCGACGGCGTTCGTCGCCGCCACGCCGTTGTCTTGCCCGACCGTCGCCGAAGATACGTCGGTCCGGGCGGCAAGATCGCGCTGGCGAGTGCATGGGCTGCGGTTTGAACGCGGCCCGGCGTTTGGCGGCCAGGCCGCATCACGACGGACACAGCGGCCGTATCGGAGCCGTTACGATCCTGTCTTCGCCTGCGCCACGCATGCGCACTCAGGCACTCGGAAGCGCAGGTGACGTCCCACTGGAAAAAAACGACTGGCCGGTGTACATCTTAGTGGCCCGATGTGCATGAGTCCGGGTGCGCCGCCAAGGCAGGCTTTTTCGCTCCCTTCCTTCACTATCCAGTTCGATACCCACAATCCAGGAGTTCTTTGATGAAAGTCATCCCGATGAAGACGTTCCTGCTGTCCGCCGTATTGCTGTCCGCCAGCGCGCTCGCGCTGGCCGCAGCCGATCCCCAACAACTCATCGTCAGCGACATCCTGACCCAGCAGACCCAACTGCGTTCTCAAGTGGTCGCGGGCAAGGGCGCGTTCAAGGACATGAGCAAGGCCGATCGTCAGGTGTTGACGCAGCGCCAGGATCGGGTGCTGCAGATCCTCGGCGGTCTGCAGAATTTCGACGAACTCGCACCGGATCAGCGCGTCGTCGTTTTCAACGACCTCGAATGGATCAAGGCTGCAGTGACCAAAGCCGAAGACGAAAGGATGATCTGCGAGAACACGCGGACCGTCGGTTCCCACCGCGTGAAGTCGGTGTGCGTGACTGCCAAAGAGCAGCGCGAAGTTCGTGAAGGCTCGCAGCAAAGCCTGCGTTCGCCGTTCAAGTGCGACGATTGCAACGGCAACTGAGCCGATCCTTGCAGCAATGAATCCGATGGCTGGCCTCATGCCAGCCGTCGTTCAATCGGATTCGGGCGCGGTTTTCCTCGGCAGACCGTCCTCCGGGTCCACCCCGGCCCACTCCACATGCGTCTCCCAGAACACGTGCGCCATCGGCGCGCGGTCGGCGTCGCCATCCAGATTCGCCAGCGCGATGTGAAGCTCGCCGGGCCAGCGCTCGGAGCGAAAGAAAAGAGAACTGCCGCAGCGCGTGCAGAAGCCGCGCTCGGCGCCCGGCGATGACGCGTACCAGCGCAACGAACCGGCGTCGTCGTCGATGCGTGCGCGATCGTTGTCCATGCCGAACCAGGTCACGAAGGCCGCGCCGTGCGCGCGCTGGCACATCGTGCAGTGGCAGTGCGCCACCCACCGACTGGGCCATGTCACATCGAAGCGGACATCGCCGCAGAGACAGCTGCCGTGGGATTGCGTCATCGTGTCGTGCCGATGTTGGATAGTCCGAAGCATACGCCACGCCTGCAGTGCCAGCACTACCCCAACAAGTCGCGTATGCCGACGCTGCAAGCGCGTCGCGAGAGTCCGCGCGCCTTCGGCCCCATCGCCCCCATGCAGCTTGTGATGTCGTTTCTCACCCTGCGCAACAACACCCGGCTTCCCGCCTACGTCGTGAAGAAAGGCCTGCGGACCATTACGCGCACGCCGTCTGTCGCACCCGGTGGGTACTGCAGGTTCCGGGCACGCAGACCCGCCGTGTGTTGGAGACCACCGCCATCGAAGGCAACACATACACATCGATATCGATCACGGCGACCGGATCGGCAGGCTTCATCGCAAAAAGCCCTGCAGCATGCACTCCAAGCTATCTGCCTGTTCGACAGGCAGGTAATCCCGCCGCGCGGACCCGATCAGCTGGAATTCCAGACGACGACCATCAGCCCGGTCACTTTCACCATCAGCCTTCACGGCGCCATCTGCAGACTATCGTCGTGAATGATGCCTCCAAGGTCGTCACTCTGTCGCTGGTCGGTACTTACAGCATGTGCGCGATCATCAATGCAGTGACTACCGAGGAGATGCAGATTGATGATGCTGATGCGGTGACCACCGTCATCGAAGATACGAGTGATCTCGTATGTGTGGTTTACATGCTTGTGATTGGCTGAAATATTATCTGTGTTCTTTCATGCGGTGCATGGAGGGGTTGCCCGCTCATTGCGACGATCGTTCGAGAGCAGGATGCCTACAGCTCAGAAAACACCGAGAAGCTGTTGGCAGTTTGTCTGACAGGCTTGGTCATTCTCGTCTCCCAGGCACGGCGCATGGCCAATGAATAGTGGATGCTCTCCTGACGTTTCCCTGCGGTTTCGCTCTGAAATACTTTCTCAGAACAACGCGTTGAGCTTAGCATGCAGGGAAAACAGCGCGTGCATGACCGGTTTTTCCTCCGTTACGGGATCACCGGTCGTGCGAGTTCGGTACGGCCGACTTGGAAGCAAGCCGACACCGAGGTCGGATGTAGCCTCACGGCGCAGTGCGCGCGAGCCCTGGGTGCTGGCACACTCGATGAACCTGCGTGATCTGCGCGCAGACGAGATCGTCGTGCTGTAAGCCCGACGCATGCAGATCAAAGAGAATTTCGCGACACCAAGTCACCGGTGTTCGGCATGTGTTCGCCGATCAGTCGCTCACCAAGTGCGCTGCGCCTGCAGGCGTTGTTGCTCATCGGCACCCTTGCGGCATACCTGCTGTGGCACATCGTTCAAGTCGCGGAGAGTGAGGGATTGCTTCGATCCACAACGTGCGCGAAGCGAGAGCTCTCGTTGCTGACGCTCGCGCGACTGCTGTGCGAACGACTAGACATCCCATTGTCATCCCAAGGCGTTGCCACGCTTCAAAACGGCTCAGCATCGCAGCACGAAAGACGGTGAAACGTCAGGGGCTGGTCTATGCCCGAGCGAATGACAGACACACTGGTGTGCAATGCGTTGCGGATGGCGCTGTTCCAGAGAAAGCGGCCATGAGGAGTGGTCATATCACACGACATTGGCAGCCAATACTGTTCGCGCAAGCGTCGTGCTGTGCTCAAGACGCATGGGCTGATCGCGAGCATGAGCATCAAGAGCAACTGTTACGACAGCGCGGTTATGGAGAGCAGGAATCACGGCTTGAAAGTCGAAGCGATCCATGGCTAACGTTTTTTGCCATACGCGAGCAAGCATCAGCAAATGTGTTCGAGTACATCGAGGTGGACTGCAATCGAAGAGGGCTCCACTCGACCTTGGGCTATTCCAGTCCACATGAGTTTGGCCTGTCCCCGGCTGTTTAGACGTATGTCCTAAATTCGGGGGAAGCAAAATCAATCTCAACACAAGCCTGCAATTCGTCCGCCTGGCATTTCTCAGGCTGGCCCTCGTTAGATTTTAAGCGGCTTCCAAGGGCGACTCTCGCCAGAGCCGTGTTTAGGCCGATATATGGCCGGAAAAGACTCCGAATATCAAAAGGCAACAAATATTGTGAAGGTTCCGAGTATTCAAAGACAATAAAAGTGTGATAGCTTCTTGTGAAACAAGGGGTTCAGGGTTACAGTTTTTTGGTGCGTCGGTGAATTTGTTCTGGACTGCGCGTAAGTAATTCTTTGAATACGCGCTAACTTCCGTAAACGTGCGCTCAAGCGGGAAGCGACGGTACTGTTGTTCATGGAACCCACCCACGTGCCTTCACACTGTGAGGCATTGGAATGGAAAGAGCAGGAAGTTCTGTGCGCAAGCGCATCCTCAAATATACGACCCTATTGGCGTTGGCCATTATTGCAGCCGGCATTGCACTGCTGACCTCTTTATACGTAAACACATTGAATAGTCGCCCCCTGCTCGAGGGCGCGGTCGAGCTGGACGGTTTGGGCAAAGATGTAGTGATCCGTCGCGACGCCAACGGTTCGCCACTGATTCAGGCTGTCGATCTCGACGATGCGGCATTTGCGCTAGGCTTCCTGCACGGTCAGGAACGCTTTTTTCAGATGGATCTCAGCCGCAGGAAAGCGGCCGGAGAACTGTCGGCCCTGCTGGGACACGTTGCGTTGGAGTCCGACAAGACTGCGCGTGTTCATCGTTTCCGTGCGCGGGCCAAGGCCTTTGTGGGTCGCATGCCACTCGAGCAGCGCTCGATATTGCGTAGGTATACCTCGGGTGTAAACGCTGGACTGAGTCACCTTGGCGCGGCTCCATTTGAATACTCGTTGCTGTTCACCACGCCGTCGAATTGGGAGGAAGAAGACACCCTGCTCGTGAACATGGCGATGTACCTGTTGCTGCAGGGGGGGCAAGAATCACATCCGGAAATCGTCCGGCAAATGCTTATTCGTCATTACGATGTCGAATTTGCCGATTTCATCCAGGCTTCCCGTACGGAGTGGGACGATCCCATCGTGCCGGCTGACGCTGATGACCCCGCGCCAGCAGCGACTCTTCCGCATCTGCTGGGTAAGCCGTCACGGCCTGTGGTGGATTCGGGTAAGCCGATGCCCGAGAATCACCTCCGCCGCGCGACACTCATGGACAACATCGTGGGCAGCAACAGTTGGGTCGTTTCGGGCCGCCGCGGCATGGATGGTCGCGCAGTGCTTGCCAATGACATGCATTTGCCCTTGCAGCAGCCGAATACCTTCTATCGTGTCGCAATCAAGCTAGGTGCCGATACATCGATCATCGCCGGCGTTACCGTACCTGGAATGCCGATGATTGTTGCAGGCAGCAATGGCAGCATCGCGTGGGGGTTGACTAACGCGAACGGTGATTGGAGCGATCTGGTGAGATTGCCGAAGAACGGTGTCGGCAATGAGTTGCTGACCGTTCGAGAAACAATTGCGGTTCGGCACGGCAGTGCGGTTGACATCGATTTGCGCGAGTCCGCGCACGGCCCGATCATCGCTGAAGACGCGGACGCCCTCTACGCCATGGAATGGGTCGCCCATCACGCCGAAGGCCATACGTTGGGATTGTGGCCGCTATTGCGCATCCGGAAGATTGAGGACGCGCTGCGTGTCGCTGCCGAAGCTGGCATGCCACACATGAACATTCTGGTGGCGGATACGCATGGCAATGCCGCTTGGACGATCGCAGGGCGCATACCGCGTCGTGTCGGTTTTGCGGGCGCAGAGCCGGAGCAATGGACCAACAGCGTTGGTTGGGATGGCTGGCTACCCGCAACTGAATATCCCGTACAGACGACTACCAGCCATGATTTCCTGTGGACGGCCAACAACCGCATCGTCGGCGGCGATGGTTGGCGCAAGATCGGCATTGCGTCGGATTTCGCTTTGGGTGTCCGTGCAAAACAGATACATGCGCGGCTTTCGGGTATCGACCGCGCTGATGTGCGTGAAATGCATGGGATGCAACTGGATGACAGCGCGCCGATGATGCGACGCTGGCACAGATTGGCGACCGACATCGTGGCCAGCATGGCCGACTCACCCGAGAAAGCCGAGCTCGCGACCGTGCTTGCCGCTTGGCGGGGACGTGCTAGTGCTGACTCGGCTGCTTATCGGATCGTTCGCAGGTTCCGCGACGAAGTGGCGGAAGACGTCATGCCGTTGGTGCTGAGTGACATCCTCAGGAATGAGTCCGGGCTGGAATGGTACGAGGTAGCGCCGAACTGGGAAACGCCGCTGTGGCGGATATTGTCCAAACAGCCTTCAGGGCTGGTCCCAAGAGGGCATCCCGACTGGCAAGCTTACCTGCGCCAGGTGCTCTCGGAGAGAGTGTACGTAGCGTACAAAAGCAAGTATGAAGGCCATCTTGCGCGTGCGGTATGGGGCGATGCCAATATGTCCGAAATCCGACACCCGCTCAGCCGCAGCCTGCCTTTGATCGGAAAATGGCTCGATATGCCATCAGCGGCGATGAACGGCGACAGCAATACGATCCTCGCACAATCGCAATCCTTCGGACCGGCGATGCGTCTCGTCGTTACACCCGGGCATGAGCGTGATGGGGTGCTGACGATGCCGTCGGGGCAGGCTGGAAACCCGATGACCCCGTATTACGGGAAGGGTCATCGCGAATGGCAGCAAGGTAAAACGCTGCCTCTGCTGCCAGGAAAAACGCGTTACGTCTTGCGCCTAAATGTTGCTAAAAACCGGGAATGAGTGGCATCAAAAGTGGCGTGCTCGGTCATCGAAGATGCAATCACTACGGCAGGTCAACGGAAATTTATGGCCACGAAGAATACTTTGTTCGACCTCTCCAAGGCTCAGCTCGACATATTTCTCGATCAGAGCATCCACCAGGGCATTCCGCATTACAACATAGGTGGATACGTCGTCCTGCACGAAGCGGTGGACGTGCAGAAGTTCAAAGACGCACATGCGGACGAAGTCGCGCAGCATGAAGCCCTGCGTCTGCGTTTCAGCGTGTTCGATGGCAAGCCACAACAGTATCTGGACGAAGCGCAGCCGACACTGAAAATCCTGGATTTCAGCTCTCTGGAAGAACCGCATCGCGCTGCGGAAGGATGGCTCGAACACGAGTTCACACGGGTCTTCAAGCTTGATGCAGAATCACTTCATGTCTCGGCATTGATCCGCGTCTCTGATGCTGAATCCTGGTATTGCACGGTGTCTCACCATCTGGTCATCGATGGTTGGGGTTACGGACTGTGGATTCGCAGATTGGTCGCCAACTACCTGGCCCGTACAGGTCGGGGAGAGATGCCGGAAACACCGCATTTACGATTCCTTGAAAGTCTTTCAGAACGAACGCGGCGTGAACGCGGCAGAAGCGTCGATTTCGGGCGGCAATATCTCGATGAAATGCTGCTGAAACCGGTACTCGAACCCCGAATTTCCGTCCGTGAACTGTACCCGAGCGTGCGCATAATCCGCGACCTGGAGGTGACACGCACGCGCGACTTGGTGGATTTCGCTGCGAGCCACGGATTCCAGCTGCATCACTTGCTGCTGTCAGCGATGTGCGTGTATTTCGCATCCCTCAAATTGCGTAATGAACTGCTGATCGGGCTGCCTGCGCACAACCGTCGAGGTGCAGAGAAACAAGTCATCGGAAGTTATGTCGGCGTCAGTCTGTGCCGCTTATCCCTTCCTCTCGACGCGGGAATAGTAGCGATGATGGCGATGGTCAAACGCGCCATGGCCCGCTGCACGCGTAGTCAGTCCATCGCCGAAGCAGCGCGAGTCGCTGGTGAGGCCGGTCCACGCACGGCACGGCTGTTCGACTTGCAGTTCAACTACCTCAAGCTCGACTATCGTACTGACAACCGTCATCTTTCGACCGAAAGCCATTACCTTGCCAACCGATGGTCGCAGGTGCCGTTCTCTCTCAATATCTGTGACTTCGGCGAACATCAGCCCGTGCAATTGCAGGTCGATGTCAACGAGGCATTTTTCTCACGCCGTGAAGCCGAGCTCATGCTCGACCGCATCGAGTGGATCGTCGACCAATGCATGCACGACACTACGATGGCATGGAACCGGCTCGCGCTGGTGCCGCCGGGCGAAAAGAGATGGCTGATGCATGACCTCGGTACATCCGGGGCGCACGAATACGGCGAAGAGGATCTCTGGCAGCGCTTCGAGGCGGTCTGTGAGCGCAGTCCTGATGCCGTGGCCCTCCGCTCCGACGCAATTGAGCTGACCTATGCGGAGGTGTGTGCAAGCGCTAAAGAACTCGCAGTCCGGTTGGCTGCGAAGAGCACAAACCCTTCCAGACCGCTGGCACTGTGCATGCAGCCCAACGCGCATGTAATCATATCCATGCTTGCGGCGCTGATATTGCATCGGCCGTTCGTGCCGTTGGACCTCCGCACACCACTGGAGCGCCTGCGTGTGATGCTTGAAGACGCATCGCCGGAATGGGTTCTAGTCGATTCCGCAGGGCGCATTGCGATCGCCGCGTTGGGCTGTCAGTGCGTCGATGTAGACGAAACTGGCGCTGCAAGTACCGCTACGCAGAATGCAGTGGTACATGACATACGGGCGTCTGCTGTCCCTTTGCCATTGACAGAGCTGGCAGCCTGGATCATCTACACCTCTGGCTCCACGGGGACACCTAAGGGAGTGGTCGTACCGCATTCCGCCGTGATCCGGTTGGTGGATGCACCGAACTTCATGGTGCTGAGTTCGGAAACAGTGATGCTGCAAGCTGCAAATCTTGCCTTCGACGTTTCCACGTTCGAGATCTGGGGCGCGCTGCTGAATGGAGGAACCCTGGTCCTGATGGAACAAGGCATCACGGACCTCGATGTGCTGAACCGCACGATAGATACACATCGCGTGAATACGATGTGGCTCACAGCCGGGTTGTTCGACCGCTGGGTCGACCGAACATCGTCCGTACCGGGCAGCCTGAAATATGTGCTTGCTGGGGGTGATGTCGTGCCGCCGCGAGCCGTGCGCCGACTGCAACAGATGAGCAGCAGCATCATCTTCGTCAACGGTTATGGTCCGACCGAGAATGGGGTCTTCAGCGCCTGCGGAGTCGTGTCCGAAAAATGCGACGGTGTACAGTCGATTCCGATCGGTAAACCCGTGAACGCATCCACAGCTTATGTGGTTGACGCCACCGGCCGTGTGTCGCCATTCGGCGAGCCCGGCGAGCTGTGGGTGGGTGGTGCCGGGCTCGCGCTCGGGTACTACGGCCTGCATGCTTCGGATGAACGGAAGTTCGTGATCGATCCGACGCCGGAAATCCGCGGCAGAATCTACAAGACCGGAGATATGGTCCGCTGGCGCGAAGATGGACAGCTCGACTATCTCGGCCGCATCGATCAGCAGGTAAAGATCCGTGGCTTCCGCATTGAGCTGGAGGAAATAGAAATCCGACTGCGCGAGTTGCCTGAGATAGCTGAAGCAACGGTAGTGGTAATCGGCGAGGCGGCAGTCGACAAATCGCTGCGTGCTTACATACGCCCCGCTGTCGATAGCGACCCGACGGCACTGTTGGAGCGGGCAGCACGATTCCTACGCGAACGATTGCCTGAATACATGGTTCCTTCGCGATTCGTCGTTCTCGACGAGATGCCGCTCAACGCCAACGGCAAAGTCGATCGGTCGTCGCTGCGTCGTATGGATTGTGGAACGGTTGTGCAGATGCCTTTCACGACGAGCATGAACGAGCTCGAGCGAGAAGTGCTGCGCCTGTGGTCCGTCGCTCTTCCTGGTGCAACGATCGACGCTGAAAGCGACTTCTTCGCCAACGGGGGTCATTCTTTATCGGCGATGCATATCCTCTCAGAGATCAATGAGCTCTTCGGAATCGAACTTTCCCTCGGCGAATTGTTGAAATACCCGACCGTCCGCGAACAGGCGACGTTGATCGAGCGGGCAACGGAAACAGGCATGCTGCGCCCGGGAATTGTCTGCGGTTGTAACGCCGATGACATGTTTCCGATGTCGTTCGTGCAACAACAAATATGGCTCAGCCACCAACTGAATGGCGGCAGCCATGAGTACAACGTACCGGGGGCGTTCCGACTGCGCGGTTCGTTGGATACCAACGCCCTCGAAGCAGCACTGCAGAGAATCGTCGAGCGTCACCGGTCACTGTCATGTCGCGTCCTGGAAAGTGCTGAAAGCGCGGTCTTGACCTCCGTCAATTCGCCGAAGTTCAGTCTTTCTTGCCGCGATCTTACGGTGATCGATCCCGCTTTGCGGGATGTAATAGTGACCGATGCCATCCGCGCCGAATACACGACATCGTTCGCACTGGAGTCGTCACTCCCGATCCGTGCTGCCGTGTTGACCCTCGCGCCTCGGGACCATGTATTTCTGCTGACTTTTCACCACATCGCGATCGACGGCTGGTCGCTCGAAATTCTGCAGCGAGAATTGACTGCGCTCTATCGCGAATATACAGGCGGGCCAGTTGCAGAATTGCCCGAACTTCGGCTGAGTTATGCGGATTTCGCGAGCTATCAACGGCGGGTGGCAGATGCAGACATCTTTCCCGGAGCGGTGCGCCAGTGGCGCCTTCGACTGGAAGGTGCGCCGACAGTTCACGAACTGTCCCTGGACAAACCGCGACCGGACAAGCCGAGTCATCGAGGTCGGATATTGCGCGCGACGCTGGATGCGACAGCTTCGCAAGCGTTGTACGCGTTGGCGTCGGCCGAACAGCTGTCCTTGTTTGGATTGCTGCAAACGGCGTTCGCCGTTATCGTCGGTGAATTCAGCCGGCAACGCGACGTGCTTGTCGGAACACCGGTGAGTGGCCGCGCCCATAGCGATCTGTACAGTACGATTGGCTGTTTTATCAACACAGTGGTGGTACGCACTCGCTATGACGGCCAACATACCTTGGCTGATGTCGCTGCTACCAACCACCACGACTGGGTCGATCTGTTGCGCTACCACCACGTGCCGTTCGCGCACATACTGAAGGCGCTGTCGCCCGTGCAGTCGCGCAGCATCAACCCACTTTTCCAGTTATGGTTCGTGTTGCAACCGCAGGAGCCAGCTTCACTAACTCTGAGCGGTGTCGATACCGCCTACATGCCTCCGGACGAAGCGAACATCAAATTCGACCTGATGGTGTCCGCGATCCAGGCGGAAAATGGTCTTAGGGTCGAATGGCAATATGCCGAAGAACTCTTCGAGCAGGCCAGCATGGTGAGGATGCTCGATGCGTATACGCGGTTGCTATCTGATCTGCAAAAACTGATCCGGGTTCCGATCACATCCTTGCCGCAACGACTTGGTCTCGATGCCAGTGTCTGCAGCACCCCGATGCCACTCCCCTACGATCCACGCGAAAGTATCGCCGGACGCATGTTCTTGCATGCCCGCATGCAGCCCGATACGCCTGCAGTCAGCGACGGCAACCGCACGCTGACATATGAACAATTGGCGCAACGCGTAAGACGATTGTCGGGCCTCTTGGCCGAGTGTGGTGTCCGACGGGGCGACTGCGTCGCCGTCTGTGCCGATCGCACCATCGGCGGTGTCATTGCACTCCTCGCCATCCAGTCGTTGGGCGCCGCATATCTGCCGCTCGATGCCAAGTTGCCGGCCGAGCGCATGACTTTCATGCTGGAGGATGCGCAGGCTGGTGTGTTGGTTACCGATTCGGCATTCGCATCCCAGACAGCATTCGGGAATCTGGATGTGGTTCTCCTCGACGACGTGTTGTCCGATGACTGGTTGCAAGATCACGATGACGCGGCACCAGAAGTTGCGGTGATCTCCACGGACGCCGTGGCGTATATGATCTACACCTCCGGATCGACTGGCATGCCCAAGGGTGTGCGCGTCACGCGCGGCAATCTTGCGCACTACGTCGCCGCGATGACATCGCGCTATGGTTTCGATGGCTGTCGTCGATACGCTGTGAATTCTGCGTTTCACACCGATCTGGGCAATACAACACTCTATCTCGGCTTATGGCACGGCGGTTGTCTGCAGCTGATGGACGCCGCGATGATGCTTGATGGCGCTGCCGTCAGCCGTTGCGTGCGCAATCACGATATCGATGTCATGAAAATTACGCCGGGGCATTTCGCCGCGCTATGTGATGATGAACTGTATGAAGCACCGGTGCCGAAGCGATTACTGATCTTTGGTGGCGAAGTCCTGCACAGGGAAGTGCTCGAGACGATCAGAAGCATCTGTCTGCAGAACAGCTGCCGTGTGATCAATCACTACGGTCCGACCGAGGCGACCATTGGTTGTATTACCCACGAAATCGATCTGAACCGTATTCCAAACACTTCGCCTTTGGGGTTGCCGCTGCCGGGCGAGACGGTGCGCATCATGGATGGCGAGGAAATACTGCCTCGCGGCGCATGGGGTGAGTTGGTCGTTTCCGGTCCGGCGATCAGTCTCGGCTACAACCGGAACGAAACGCTTACTGCGGAAGTATTCAGCGTCACATTGGGTGCCGATGGAGTGCCGACGCGGCATTACCGCACTGGCGATCGCGCCCGTCTGAATACGGAAGGTCTGATCGAGTTCGGAGGTCGCTTCGACGATCAGGTCAAGATTCGCGGCTTCCGGATCGAGCTCGCGGAGATCGACGCATGCCTGCTGCGGGTTCCGAACATGACACAGAGCGTTACGATCGTTCATCTCGACCAGGCCGGACAAAGCGTGCTGGTCAGTTTCGTCGTGGCGGATGATTTTGAAGTAGCCGAGACGATGCGGGAGCTTGCGCGCACGCTTCCGGATTACATGCTGCCGAAGCGCATCGTGAGATTGGACAGGATGCCATTGCTGGGCAACGGCAAGCCCGACCGCCGCGCTTTGGCCTCGCATGCCGAACTTCGTACCGAAGATGCGTATCAGGCGCCAAAGACAGCGACCGAAGCCTCCATCCACAGGATCATGAGTGAACTGTTGCGGTGCGAAAGGTTATCGGTGGAGCAACGCTTCTTCGATGTTGGCGGCAATTCGCTTCTGGTCACGAGACTGGCAAACGAACTGAACTTGCGCATGGGTCTGCGCCTACCGGTGCATGTGCTCATGGAAAACCATTCCACACGATCACTATCTGCGCTGGTCGACACCATTGTCGCGGCCAATGCTCCGCATCCACTGGACGCTAATGCTGTCGAAGTGGAAATTTGAGAATATGCAAATGAAAACGAGTGTCTATTGCAGCCAGGAAAAATTGGATGCCATCACGTATCCACTTAACCTCAATGGCGTAAAGCTGATCGATTGGATGCGCGAGCACCGAATCACGATCAATGCGCAGGTTGAGCGCGAAGGCGCGGTGCTCATCCGCGGGCTGAATGTGATCAGCAGCGGACAGTTCGCCAGCATCGCTTCGACGCTTCTAGGTGACAAGCTGCTTTCCTACAGCAACCGCTCCACGCCGAGAACGGAGCTCAAAGGCAATATCTACACTTCGACTGAATATCCAAAAGAAGAAAGCATTCCACAGCATAACGAAAATGCTTATTCGCACGAATGGCCGATGAAGATCGCATTCCTGTGTCTGATCGCCGCAACGGAAGGCGGAGCGACGCCGATCGCCGACAGCCGTACTGTATATCGGAGTATTCCGCAGGATATCCGCGAAAAGTTTGAACGCAAGGGCGTGATCTATGTCCGCAACTACAATAGTGTCGGGCTTCCGTGGCAGGAGGTTTTCCAAGTCGAAACCCGCGCAGAGGTCAATGCATATTGTGAACGCCACGGCATCGAATACAACTGGATCAGTGAGGGTCACCTGAGGACCCGGCAACGTTGCCCTGCAGTCGCGACGCACCCGCACACCAGAGACATCGTATGGTTCAATCAGGCGCATTTGTTCCATGTTTCAAACCATACCGATGAAAACCGTAAGGCGCTTCTGCAGAGCTTCGGTGAGGAGGATCTTCCGAGGCACGCCTATTACGGCGACGGCGAGCCGCTGGAGGAGGACGCGCTGGACGATATCCGCGCAGTATACGAGCGGGAGAAGATCGCATTCCCGTGGAGAAACGGTGATCTGATGTTGCTCGACAACATGTTGTATTCGCACGGACGTGATCCTTATGAAGGTGCCCGCAAGGTTCTGGTCGCAATGGCCGAAGCACGTAGTTGGTCGGATTGACGGCATCACCTTCCTGGAGCGGTTGCAATGAGCATCATCGACGTTATTTCCTACTGTCGCGCGCGTGCAGTCGATTTTCGACTGGATGGTGATCGGCTAAAGCTGGTTGGCAACAAGGACGCTATCGACGATCAGATGCTGCAACTGGTCAGGGAGCACAAGTCTGCCCTGATCAAGCTGCTGTCATCGGGGGCGAGTTATGGAAGCGATCATGCATTCGACGCGATCAATCCCGCGGAGCGCGGTGAGCTTCAACTGCCGTCGTTCAACCAGCAAAGACTGTGGTTTCTGCAGCAGCTGGCAAGCCGAGACGGGGGCGCGGAGGGTGCATACAACGGCGCGGTCGCGCTGACATTGAAGGGCTCCCTCGATCACTGCGCCCTTGAGGCCGCACTCCAAGCCTTGGTGCAAAGGCACGAAAGCCTGCGCACCTCATTCGTCGAAATCGACGGCGCGCCATGGCAGCGTGTGCGCTCGGATGTCAACGTCGAATGCATTCTTGTCACGCTGGGCGATGATGAGAATCTGGACGCATTGATGCGTGTCGCTGCCGCAGCCCCCTTTGACCTCGCGAACGATACGCTGATCCGTGCAACGCTGTATGTCCACTCCCCGCAGCTGCATACGCTGCTTCTTGTGACCCACCACATCACATCAGATGCGTGGTCGCAAGGTATTCTTATTAACGATTTCAGTACCTTATACAATTCGTTCTCTGCTGGAAAATCGCCGGATATGATGGCGCTGCCCTACCAGTACATCGATTATGCTCGCTGGGAACGAAGTCGGTTGCAGGGCGAGACACTGGCGTCGAAACTGAAGGCTTGGCGGACATCGCTCGGCGATGCCCCGCGGTTGCACTCGCTGCCGTACGACAGACCGCGGTCGGCCGAAGCACGAGGTGCAGTCGCTCATGTGCGTCGCGAGCTGAGCGAGAATCTCGCCAGCGCGCTGATTCATGCTGCAAGGACGTGTGAGACAACACTTTTCAATGTGTCCGCAGCACTGTATTCGATCCTTATCTACAGACTTGGCGGAACACCGGACGTGGTGTTCGGAATGCCCGTCGCTAATCGCGTGCGCGCGGAGTTTGAAACGATCACGGGCTATTTTTCCAATACAGTGGTTTTGCGAAACAGTCTTCCGGTAGATTGCACTTTTGATGATGTTGTTGAAATAGCGAAGCGCAACATGCAGTTCGTTTTGTCGAATCAAGATGTACCGTTCGACATGCTCGTTGATGAACTCAAGGTAAGACGTAGTGCGCATCTTGCGCCCGTATATCAACTCTGGTTCTCGCTACATGAGCAGCGCCAGGTGACGCTCGACCTCAATGGAGTGGATGCTCAGATCGCCACGGTGGAAAGGGAGCACGGACGCTACGATCTGAAGCTTGAGATTGAGCGCAGGAATGAGCGCATTTCCATGGAATGGGAATACGACAGCAACCTGTTCGATGCTGCTGCCATCGAACAGTTCGCTGATCATTTTGAACAACTTGTCGCCGCGCTGTGCTATGCGCCGGAAACACGGATTTTCGGTGTTGCTTTCAAGACCGGCGATGTTTCAGCGGGGGTTTCGCCATCTAACATGCCGTCGCTGCTGCCCGAGGTCTGGTCACAGACGCTTGCGCATAATCCAGACCGTGCGGCGTTGACGACTGACAGCGCTTTATGGAGTTATGCATGGATCGCTGCCCGTGCGCAGCGCCTGGGTGCGCTGATGATGGAGCTCGGGGTTGTGCGCGGCAGTCGCATCGGCATCTGCGCGGAAGCATCGATCGAGTCGCTGACTGCGATGCTGGCCACATGGAAACTCGGTGCAGCGTGCGTGCCGATCAACCCGCATACGACACCCGAACGGGTCGCGGCCATCGTCGCCGGATCCGATCCGGTACTGGTTCTGGCCACGCCGAACCATGCAGTAACGATGGCCTTGCGGAATTTGGAGATCGTGTTGCTCGATGGCCTGCGAGAAGACGACTGGTTGATCGATTATGCTGCGGAGGATGACGCGGCCGTCGTGGCAGAGGCTGCCGATTGCGCGTTGATTCTGTCCATGCCCGATGCGCAGGTTTCAACGGCATTGAGGTTTGTCTCACACGACGAAATGGCGGCATGCGCTGCCACGCTGCGCGATCGCCATGCGCTGGCGACTGCGCTTGGGTATGCGTGGATACCGGCCGCAACGGGATCCTTCTGCGATCTTGCCATGCTTCTCTCGGTTGCAGGCGGTGGGACGTTGCATCTTCCTGCAGTCGACTGCAGAGATGATGTTGCTCTCTCAACTGATGCCTTCGGTGATCGTGATATCAATGTCGTCGCACTTGATCCGCAACGCTTGCGCGCTTTCGTCGTCCATAATCAAGTCCCATGGTCTTGCGGCCATCTGTTCGTTGTCGATGCCGAGCGCCCGCCGCGCTTGGCACATCGATTCGTTGAAAATGCACGTAGCGCAGGTTGCCGCATCGTCGCATGCGTGACATTCGACTCCGCTGGCGTGTGTTGCCTGACGCGCGATGTGCAATCCAGTGATGATGCTGATGCGATGCTGCTGGGGCGGCCGCCACTCGGTACGCGGGCGATACTGTCGCAGGGCGATGTCGAAGCGCCGCTCGGTGCAAATGGCGAATTGGTACTGGTCGAGGACATCGATGACGAGGATCGCGTCTCAACAGAATCGGCACGCCACATCCGCCTGACCGGCCTGCGCGCGCACATCGACCATCGCGGCGAACTCGTCTATGGCGGTCGATTCGACAGCGAGGTCGTATGCCGTGGATTCCGAGTCGACCCTCGCGACATCGAACAAGCACTGCTCGATCTTCCTGATGTTTCGGCTGCGGCAGTGCGTTTCAACGCCGGTTCTGGCGATGACGGTCGCCTGGAGGCCTACGTTGTCGCCGAAGATGACGCCCAGACAATTCAGCAGAACCTGAAGCATTCTTTGCCGCAGCATCAGTTGCCGGACAGTATCGTTGTCCTCGACAGGATGGTCTTCGATAGCGCTGGCAATATCGATGCGTGCGCATTGCCCGCAGTACATGCAGACCGGGGCGAAATGGTGCTGACCGCGACCGGGCGCGAACTGCAGCGCATCTGGTCAGAGCTGTTGGTACGACCTGTGGTTGTGCCGAGCGACAATTTCTTCGAGATTGGTGGGCATTCGCTGCTAGCTACGCGGATGCTCAACCGTGTTCGCAGCCGGTTATGGGCCGAGCTGGCCTTGTCGGCGATCTTCGATCACCCTGTATTGCGCGATCTGGCCGAGCACATCGACACTCGGCGCACCGGTTCTGCCGATGTGCTTCCGCCGATCCGACGCATCGAATCTGAGGCGCCTGCGCGGTTGTCTTACGGCCAGCGCCAGATATGGTTGGTTGATCGCATCGAAGAAGGCAGCTCGCATTACAACATGGTTGCGGCATATCGACTGCGTGGGCCTCTTGACACTGAAGCTCTCGGAGCAGCACTTCGCATTCTCGTTGAACGTCACGATGCCCTGCGCACGCGCTTCTTCGAGCAGGATGGAGAAATGCGACAGGCTTGCGACCATGCGTGGATGCTTCCGCTGACCGTTGCCGATTACAGCGTTCACCCTGAGTCAGTGCGTGAAGCGATGCTCCGCGAGCATCTGCGAAATGAAGCAGGTCATCGCTTCGATCTCGGTAGTGGCGTGCTGCTGCGTGCCACTCTGATACAGTTGGGCCAGGACGCCGCTGTTCTGGCGCTTAATATTCACCACATTGCATGCGATGGCTGGTCGATAGATCTTCTCGTCAGCGAACTCCGCGACGCCTACGCCATGCAAGTGAGAGGGTTCGGCACCGCACTGGCAAGACTGCCGATCCGTTATCGTGACTACGCAGAATGGCAGTACGCCATTATCGACAACGAGCGCTTTACGCTATCTGCGGATTACTGGCGGAATGAACTCTTAAATGCACCGCAATCTCACCCGCTCATTCTCGATATGCAGCGCCCGGCGATATCGGATCATGCTGGTGCAGAACATACCGAAATGCTTGATGCCGAAGCGCTCGATGGTCTGCGTTCTCTTGCTAGCAAAACCGACACCACGCTGTTCGTAGTGCTTGAGAGCCTGTTTGCGCTGTTCATCGCGCGCATCGGCGGCGTCGACGACGTCGTAATCGGTACGGCTGTTTCAGGACGCACGCACGCGGATGTCGAATCAATGGTCGGGCTATTCGCAAATCTCGTGCCCCTGCGGCATCGCATCGACCACGCGCAAACACTCTCTGCCTACATCACCGAGAACCATGAGCGCGTGGGGCGCGCGCTGGGTCATCAGCATTTTCCGTTTGAAGCGCTTGTCGAGGCGCTCAATCCAGACCGTAGCCTCGGTCTGCATTCGATCTTTCAGATCGCGTTCGGTTTGAAGGAAGCCGAGCCCCGGCAGATCGTTCTGCTCGACGTTGTCGCTGAGCGGGTAGAACGCGACCATATCGAGTCGAAGTTCGATCTTATGCTGTCGGTAATAGAGTCTGCGCAGGGGCTTCGTTTCGTATGGCAGTACGCGACGGCGCTCTTTGAACCCGCTTCCATCGCTAGACTCGCGGCTCAGTTCAATGCCATGCTGTCATCGGTGCTGCTCGATCCTGCATGTGCGATAGGTCGTTTCGACCTGCTGACGGAGGCAGATCATCGCTTTATCGCCGTATATGCCTCCGGTGGCGATGCTGGTGCGTATCGAGATAATCTGTTCGACCGCTTCGCAGAGCATGCGAAAGCGAATCCGAACCATCCGGCGTTGATCCATCCGGATCGCCGCATGACATATGCCGAGCTTGCGGATACCGCCGATGCAATGGCGGGTCGACTTGCCGCCTTGGGTGTCTGCGCAGGAGACCGTGTAGTCGTCCTACTACCGCGCAGTATCGACCTGATCGTCTGCCTGCTCGGCATCATTCGCCTTGGCGCGGCTTACGTGCCGATCGACACTGCATATCCTGCATCAAGAATCGAGCGCATCCTGCGCGACAGCGACGCTGCGCTCATGGTCTATGCCAGTACGCTGCAGAGCAGCGTCGAGACATGCCCTGGACGCAAGACGACCATCGAAGGGCTGCACGCAGCGCCTAGATCCGAATATATGGCACCGCCAGAGGATCCGGAACGCCCAGCCTATCTGATGTACACCTCTGGTTCGACCGGCATGCCGAAGGGCGTTGTCGTGCCGCAGCGTGCGATACAGCGGCTCTCGAACGGTGATTTCATGTCCCATGGCCGCGAAACGGTGATGTTGCAGTTGGCATCTGTTGCGTTCGATGCATCGACTCTGGAGATTTGGGGTGCCTTGCTCAACGGAGGCACGCTAGCGATCTATCCCGACATAGACCTTGATCTCAAGGAACTCACCGCATTCCTGAATGCTTACGCCGTCGACAGCATGTGGCTGACCGCAGCATTGTTTGAACAATGGACGACACAACTCGACAGCAGCCTCCCCAATCTACGCCAAGTGCTTGCCGGTGGCGATGTGGTATCGCCGCACGCGGTACGTCGTCTTCAGGATCGTCTACCGGACGTTCGTGTCATCAACGGCTACGGGCCGACCGAGAACACGACCTTCACCTGCTGTCACACGATTGCCATGGACTGGCCAGTCGATCGCGCAGTTCCCATAGGTTGTCCGATTGCCGGTACGCATGTCCGCGTGGCCGATGCTCACGGCCAGTCCTTGCCGGTGGGCGGTATCGGCGAACTACTCGTTGGTGGGCTGGGACTGTCGCTCGGATATTGGCGAAACCCTGAGTTGACTGCCGAAGCCTTTATCAACGATGCGCAGAGCAACGAACGCTTTTACCGCACGGGCGATCTCGTGCGTTGGCGCGCAGATGGCACGTTGCAATACATCGGTCGGTCGGATGACCAAGTGAAGATCCGCGGCTATCGCGTCGAGCTGGAAGAAATAAAGCGCTGCCTGCTGTGCTTCGCCGGTATCGCCGAAGTATGCGTGGTTGTGCGCGATGAGGGCGAGCGAATACTGATCGCTTATTTTACTGCTGAAAATCAGCATGATGCCGACTTGCCTGCATTCCGCGAGGCGCTTCGGCGCCATGCAGCCGATGCCTTGCCCCGCTATATGGTACCTGCCGCCTTCGTACACTTGCACGCACTTCCGGTCACCGCGAACGGCAAGATCGATCGCCGTGCGCTGCCGGCACCGCAAGCTTGGAATTTCACCGATGTCGATTTCACCGCCCCGGAGACGCCGCTGGAGACCAGACTCGCGGAGATATGGCTAGATCTGCTGCGGCTCGACCGTGTAGGCGTCCTTGACGACTTCTTCGCGCTCGGTGGCAACTCGCTGTTGGCGATCCGCATGGCGAGTGCTTTCGAGGCGCAGACCGGTATTGTCATTCCTATTCGTGAAGTCTTTCAACGCAGCACGATTCGCGCGCTAGCGGAGTGGATATCGTCGCTCTCGGCGGCCGACGGCGCGGTAGCTGATTTCGGCTTCTCCACAGAGACGTCTGCAACGGTGATTCCAACGGTGGCGCGCGACAGCGCGATACCGGCCTCGTATGCGCAACAGCGTCTGTGGTTCATCGACCGTATCGAAGGACAAAGCAGTCAATACAACATGCCAGCGTTGTTCGAGCTTCGGGGCGAGCTCGATTTGAAGGCAATGCAGGCTGCGGTCGACGCACTGGTTCAGCGACATGAAATCATGCGTACACGCTACCGTGAGGTCGACGGTATCGCGACGCAAGTGATCGAAAGCGAAGCGGGCGTAATGGTCGAATTTCAAGACCTCGTGACGCTGCTGGGCCACGAACGCGACGAGCGCGCATCCGCTCTGATCGACGTTGCAACGAGGGCGCCATTCGATCTGGCGGAAGGGCCAGTGTTCCGTGTCGTCGTATTGAGGCTCACAGAAGACGAATACCGTCTGCTGTTCAACATGCATCACATAGCATCTGACGGCTGGTCGGTCGGCATCCTGATCCGAGATCTTGCGGCACTTTATCGCGCCGCACATGAAGGCGTCGCCGCATCGTTGCCGACGTTGCCGGTGCAATATGCTGACTATGCCGCTTGGCAGCGCGAATACCTGTCGCCGCAACGGCGCGAAGCCATGCAGTCTTACTGGAGCAGACAGCTCGGCGACTTGCCTCAGCTTCACTCCCTGCCACTGGACAAGCCACGTCCGGCGCGAATGACGACACGTGGCGCTGTGCTCCGTAGTCGCGTAATGCCATCGCTGGCGCGTTCTCTCAACGCACTCGCGCGAGCGAATGACGTTTCACTGTTTATGTTGCTGCAGTCGACGTACGCGCTGTTGTTGTCCAGGATCAGTGCCGAACGCGATGTGGTCGTTGGAACGCCAGTTGCGGGTCGCGAACGTCAGGCGTTCGAATCGTTAGTCGGCTGCTTCGTCAACACCGTGGTGATCCGAAACGTTATTCCGGAAAGAGGGTCGTTCACGCAGTACCTCGCCGAAGCGCGCGAGATGACATTGAATGCATACGAGCACCAGCAATTGCCGTTCGATATGCTGGTTGAGCTACTCAACCCGGCTCGTAGCGCGAGCCATCTTCCGTTGTTTCAGCTGTGGTTCGTACTGCAAAATATGGAAGTTGGTACGCTGACTCTGCCCGGATTATCCATCGACGAGGTTTCGCGGGACGAGGTTTCTGCCAAATTCGACCTCATGCTCAGCGCGACGGAGCGCGGCGACGGAATCGACTTCAACTGGGTCTACAACAGCGACTTGTTCGAAGCATCGACGATACTTGCGTGGGCGGAAAGTTTCGAGATTCTCCTTGCTGGCATCGTCAACGCACCGCAGACCGATATCGGGCTGTTGCCGCTCGTGGGTCCAGTGCAGCAGCGAGCACTTGACAGATTTGCGAGCTCGATCGACGTGCCCTTCGATAGCGGCACAATCCTGCACCGTTTCCGTGAATCGGCGAATGCGCAGCCGAACCAGATCGCCATACGCTACGGCGATATGACGTTGACCTACGCTGAGCTCGCGGCACGCGCGGACCGGCTCGCCGGCTATCTCGTCGATCTGGGCGTTCGTCCCGGAGAGAGCGTTTGCGTATGCTGCGGACGATCCATCGAACAGCTGATCGCTGTGCTTGGCATCTGGCAGGCAGGTGCAGCCTTCGTGCCGATGGATCCGAGCACACCGCAGGAACGCCTGGCGTTCATCGTCGAAGATACAGCCGCGAACTGGGTACTGGTGACGAAAGTAGCAGCTGATCGTTTCGACCTCTCGAAGATCGATCTGCTGATTCTCGATTCTGCTGCCGATGATGGAAACTGGCTCGCGGAGTATGCCGATCAGGCCGATCTTTCCCGAGCGGACGGACTGGCATACGTGATCTACACGTCAGGCACTACGGGGCAACCAAAAGGCGTGATGATCAATCACGGAAGTTTGTCGAATTTGGGCAATGGCCTTGATCTGGTGCTGCGCGAGAATGGAATCGATGCCCCGCTACGCTGGGCATGGAACGCACCGCTCATGTTCGATGCCGCGCTACAAGCGGTCACTCAGCTTGCCGTCGGCAGCGAGCTGCATGTGCTTTCGGAAAATATTCGCACTTCGCCGAAGCGGCTTATCAACTATCTGCACAGGCATGCCATTGATGTGCTTGACTGCACGCCAAGCCTGCTCGACATCCTCATGCAGGAAGCCCAGTTCCAAGGGGTCGCACTTCCGAACTTGGTGATTGGTGGCGAAGCCATCAACGCCGCACAATGGGAAGACATCGCGCAAGCCATGGCTCGGTGTGGACGTGTCGCCATGAACGTGTATGGACCGACGGAAACCACAGTTGACGCCACATGGGCGCGCATCGAACCAGGCACCGTGCCGACCATCGGGAAGCCGCTGCCGAACGTGCGCGTGCGAGTGCTTGACGAACGTCTGCAGCTCGTGCCGCCAGGTGCCATCGGAGAATGTTGCATCGGTGGTGCGGGCGTTGCCCGTGGTTATCTCAACCGTGACACGTTGACCGCCGAGAAATTCGTGGATCTGTGTTTTTCTGGTGAGAAACAGCGATATTACCGTTCCGGCGATGTTGTGCGCTGGTCCAGCGACGGCAGATTGATGTACCTGCATCGTCGCGACACCCAGATCAAATTGCGCGGCTATCGCATCGAACTCGGCGAGATCGAGCACGTACTGCTGTCTTATCCAGGCATTGTCGAAGCTGCGGTGAGGTTGTCTGCTAAGACCGATTCGCTTGTCGCGTATCTGGTGTCTACCGGAACAGCACCAGAGATGGAAGCGGTGATCGAGCATTGCCGCCGATCTTTGCCCGAATACATGCTGCCGACTGCTTGCGTGTTGCTGCAGACATTGCCGCTGACGCGCAACGGCAAGCTGGATGTCGCGGCTCTGCCGGAACCTTGCCTTTTCGGTGGTGCGACGGAAAATCCGCGTCCTTCGTCTCCAACGGAGCAGGCACTGGCGACAGTCTGGTCGCGTATCCTGTCTCGATCGGAATTGCCGGTGAACGGCAACTTCTTCGCATTGGGTGGTCATTCGCTGCTAGCGATCCGGGTGATCAGCGCTATCCGCGAATCGTTCGGCGTCGAGTTGCCGCTTGCAGAATTCTTCGAACAACCGACGATCGCACAGGTCGCGGCGCTCATCGACCGTAGCGAGCGCAAACGCGCGCTGCCGCAGATCACCCGGGTAGACGATCGTGAGTCGCTGCCGTTGTCGTTTTCACAGCATCGGTTATGGTTGATCGATCGCCTTGAGGGCGGCAGCCCGCAATACAACATGCCTGCGGCATTCGAGCTGTGCGGCGTATTCGACGAAGAGGCCTGCCGACGCAGCCTGGATTTGATCGTGCAGCGCCACGAAGTGCTTCGTACCACATACGCTGAGATCAACGGACGTCCCGTGCAACGTGTGCACGCAGAAGTATCGATGCCTCTGCCGGTCTCGGACCTCAGTGGTATTGCACAGGAGAGCCGCGAAGAAGCCGTCGAGCGGGCAATCCGCAGCGATGCGCGGCGCCCATTCGCACTCGATCGTGATTTGATGCTTCGTGCGCAGTTGTTGAAGCTGTCGCCGGATAATTACGTGCTGATTTTCAACATGCATCACATCGCTTCCGATGGTTGGTCGGTGAGCGTGCTGATTCGTGAGTTCGTGACAGCCTATCGAGCGTTCTCCGCTGGTGAAAATCCGGTGATGAAACCACTACCAGTGCAGTACGGCGATTTCGCGTATTGGCAAAGGCGCGCGCTGGCCAATGAAGTGCTGGCCCCGGAAGTGGATTACTGGAGACGGCATCTGGCGGCTCTACCGCATGTGCATAGTCTTCCGCTGGACAAGCCACGTCCGATCCGCCAGACCTACAATGGCGCGGTGATCCAGCGCAGGCTCGATCCGAAGTCGCTCGCGGCCCTGAAACGGTTGATTGGCAGTCACGATGTCACATTGTTCATGATCTTGCTGTCAGCGCTGTCAGCGCTGATCGCACGCTGGAGCAACGAGCACGATATCGTCATCGGCACGCCGGTCGCAGGACGCTACGACGAAAGTGTCGAGGCTCTGATTGGTTTCTTCCTCAACACGCTGATCCTGAGATCGGATCTGAGCGGAAATCCATGCTTTGATGAAATCCTGCGCCGCACGCGCGAGAATGTACTTGCTGCTTTTTCTCACCAGCAAGTTCCGTTCGATATGCTCGTCGAAGCACTTAATCCAGAGCGAAGCATTAGTCATCCAACTCTGTTCCAGATCATGTTCGTGCTGCAAAATCAGGAGCAAACGGCATTTGAACTGCCGACGCTGCGGATGTCGCCTGTCGAGCGGTCGATGGTCGTCGCCAAGTTCGATCTGCTACTCAACGCGAACGAAACGGATGCCGGTCTGGACTTGAGTTGGAACTACAACACCGACCTGTTTGAAGCGGACACCATTGCTCGCATGGCGGATGGCTATGAACAGATACTCCACTGGATCGCCGTGGATATGTCGACGCGCCTGCAAGCATTGAACCTGCTTCCTGATTCCGAAGCGAACAAGATCCTGCGTGAGTGGAACGACACAGCGGTGGCATTGCCTTACGAGCAGTGCCTGCATGCGCTGTTCGTCGATCAGGTCAGAGCCTGCCCTGACGCGTTGGCAGTGGTCGACAATCAGGGGGATCTCAGCTACGGGGAGTTGTTCGCCCAAGCGGCGGCCCTGGCGGAACGCTTGCGTCCATATGCCATCACTTCGGAATCCTTGATGGGCGTGTTGCTGCCAAGAGGCCGCAGCCAGGTGATCGCGACGTTGGGCATCCTGATGGCGGGCGGTGCATATCTGCCGCTTGAGACAGCGTGGCCGGCGAACCGTATCGATCAGGTCCTCGCTCAGGGCAATGCGAGTCTCCTGGTCTCGCACGAGGCGCTTGTGGGCGAACTCGATCAGCGCGTGCCTGTAATCGATCTGTCGACGATTGTGCCCCTGCCTGCCAAGCGTGCGGCAGAGGTACTGGCGGAGTTCGTGCCGGTACAGACACCGGATCAACTCGCGTATGTGATCTTCACTTCCGGCTCCACCGGCAAGCCGAAGGGCGTGGCGATTGAGCACCGGTCGGCGACAAACACCATTCTCGACATCAATCAACGTTATGGCGTGGGCAGCTCGGATGCGGTTCTTGCGGTATCGGCGTTGAGCTTCGATCTTTCGGTGTACGACATCTTCGGCTTGCTGGCCGCCGGTGGCTGCATCGTCTGCCCGGACGATGAGCGGCAGAAAGACCCAGCGCACTGGGCCGATCTGGTCGAACGCTATCGCGTGAGTATTTGGGACTCGGTCCCCGCTTCCGCCGAACTGCTCACCGCCCAATACGAATGGCGCGAACGCTGCGGTAGCGGCGCCCTGCGGGTGGTGATGATGAGTGGTGACTGGATCCCGCCGTCGTTGCCGGCGCGAATCTTCGCTGTGTTCCCCGATGTTGAGGTGCACAGCCTAGGCGGTGCGACCGAAGGTTCGATCTGGTCAATCAGCTACCCTATTGTTGAGGATACCTGCGGTCGCAAGAGTGTGCCTTACGGCAAACCTCTCGCTAACCAGCGGTTCTACGTGCTCACCGACGATCTTGCGACGTGCCCGGTTGGCGTGGCGGGCGAGCTGCACATCGGAGGAATCGGCGTCGCGCGCGAATATTATGGGGATGCAGAACGCACCGCAGCGAGTTACGTGCAGCACGATTTGCTTGGCGATCGTCTCTACAAGACTGGAGATATCGGTCGCTATATGCCGGATGGCAACATCGAATTCATCGGGCGTAAGGATTCGCAGATCAAGCTCCGTGGTTTCCGTATCGAGCTGGGGGAGATCGAAGCGGTACTGGCTCGCAGCCCATACGTGGCCGAGGCCGTGGTGACGGTCCAGCGGGATCCTACGCAGGTGCAGCAGCTGGTGGCCTACATCACGTTGGAAAAAGCCTCGCATGGATTGCTCAAGGACTGGCCAGCCGAACTGCGCGCGCATCTGTCGACGATACTGCCGAACTACATGGTGCCGTCGCACTGCGTGGTGCTTGATGCCATGCCATTGTCAGCCAATAACAAGGTGGATCGCAAGCGGCTGCCAGAACCCGTTTGGGACGAACACGGCAGCGTGCACATCGATCCCGACGGGCCGATCGAAGAACTGCTGACATCGGTGTGGAAAGAAGTGCTCGGTCGCGAGCGCGTCAGCGTTGAGCGAAATTTCTTTGAAATCGGCGGAAGTTCGGTGCACATGATCGCGATCGCCGGAAAGACCAATTTGAAACTAGGCGCCGAAATCGGTGTCGTGAGTTACTTCGAGCACCCCACAATTCGGGCGATGGCGAAATACATCGCATCGAAAACATCACCTGACAGGCCGTCGAATAATCACGAGAAAAGAAGCAAAAGTAGATTGTCGCAGCGCTTGGCGAAGCGGGACGCATGATGAAGAGCGCTCATTCAAACGGCCTGGAAATCGCGGTTATCGGAATGGCGCTGAGGCTTCCATGCGCCACGTCGCCGAAAGAATTTTTCGATCGGCTGTGCCGTGGCGAGGAGCTGATTCGGCCTATCGACGATGAGGGCCTGCTTCACAACGGCGTGTCCGCGCAGGAGATCGCTAATCCCAACTATGTCAAGGCGGCCGGTTATCTAGACGGCAGGTTCGAGTTCGATGCGGACTTCTTCGATTACAGGCCGCGAGAAGCCGAGTTCATGGACCCGCAGCTGCGGTTGCTGCATGAATGCTGCTGGGAAGCGCTGGAGGCCGCAGGTTGTGATCCGCAGGTCGACAGCAGCGCGATCGGACTATATGCGGGCTCCTCGCAGAACATGCACTGGCTGCGCGCTGTTTCGCGACATGTAGGCGACAACATCGGCGAGATCTACGATCTGAAGATGTTGTATCAGCGAGAGTTCTTCAACACTCGTATCGCTTATCGGCTGAATCTGAAAGGTCCTGCGATCGGTATCGAAACGACCTGCTCCACATCTTTGGTGGCGATCCATATGGCGGCCCAAGCCTTGCTCAGCGGCGATTGCGACATTGCACTCGCCGGTGGCGCCTGCGTCTCGCCGATCCTCAAGGGATACACGTACCACGAAGGAATGATCCAGTCGCCTGACGGCCATTGCCGTCCGTTCGACGCAGAAGCAAAGGGTACCGTGCCAGGGCAAGGCGTTGGCATCGTCGCCCTGAAGCGACTGGGCGATGCCATCGCCGACGGTAACCAAATCCATGCTGTACTGAAATCGTCGGCGATCAACAACGACGGTAACGACAAGGTCGGCTACACCGCACCATCAGTCTCCGGGCAGAGCCGTGTGGTAAGCACTGCCATGGAACTCGCCGAGATCGATGCGACCGGGATCGATTTCGTCGAATGCCACGGCACAGCCACCCGCATTGGCGATCCAATCGAAATCGAGGCATTGGGCCAAGCTTATGGCGACATCAAGCGCGACGATGCGTGTCTGCTCGGATCGGTCAAGTCAAATATTGGGCATCTGGATACTGCTGCTGGCGTGATCGGCTTCATCAAAGCGGTGATGGCATTGGAACATGGTGTGTTGCCACCATCGCTGCATTTCCGCACGCCCAATCCGATGATGGATCTAGGCGGCAGTAAGTTCAAGATCAATGCTGAATTGACAAGGATGCACAGGGACGACCGGCCGCTACGCGGCGGTGTGAGTTCATTCGGTATTGGTGGTACCAATGTGCACGTAATTGTTGAGGAGTACATCGAGCGACGAACGCAGACTAGCGATCTTGGCGTTCACAGGCTTTTTCCGCTATCTGCGAAGACCCCGGATGCACTGCGCGCTTTTGCGGCGAAATTGGCCATGGCGGTTGAGCTACCGACGTTTGCGATCGATGCTTTGGCGCTGACATTGCAGCGCAAGCGCCGCCATTACCGATGCCGCGACTATGTCGTTGCTGATTCGCACGCGTCGCTGCGAGCGAAGTTGGAGGACGTTGCTGCCAGTCAATGCGAGTCCGCGCGTGCGAGTGGCGACATCGTATTCATGTTCAGCGGGCAGGGCGCGCAGTACCCGGGCATGACCCGAATCCTGTACGAACGCGATCTGGTCTATCGCGGCTTCGTGGAGGAATGCCTGGAGCATTTGCCGACGTTGGATGCGCAGGTGCTGCGAACACTTTTGACCGGATCGTCCTCGCTGGAACGTGACAAGGAGGTCTCTCGCACAGATGTGACGCAACCGCTGCTGTTCGTGGTCGAGTACGCGCTGGCAAAAACGTTGATGAAACGTGGAATACAGCCTACGGCGATGGTGGGTCACAGCCTCGGCGAGTACGTAGCGGCTTGTCTTGCTGGTGTCTTTGCGCTGGGCGACGCGCTGGCGCTGGTGCGCGAACGTGGTCGCCTCATGGCAAAAGCGGAGTCGGGGGCGATGCTGGGCGTTCGCCTGTCCGAGGCGGATGTGCGGCCTTATCTGCGCGATGGTCTGGAGCTGGCGGCCATCAATAGCACTTCACTGGTGGTGGTGGCCGGTGACATGGATGCCATTGCTGGATTTGAATCGAGGCTTGCGGAACAAGGTATCCACTGTGTCCGGTTGAAGACATCACATGCCTATCATTCGCGGATGATGGAGCCTGCGCTTCCTGAGTTCAGGATGCGAGTCGCCGCGACGCCGCGCCATGCGCCGAACATGACTTATTTCTCCAACGTCACTGGCGCGCCTGTGCAACCGATACAGGCTACTGATCCGGACTACTGGTGTCGGCATCTGCGTGAGAGTGTCCGATTCGCCGATGCGATCGATGCACTACTGAAAGATGGGCCTCGAACATTCGTCGAGATCGGTCCAGGCAATGCGCTGTCCACATTCGTCAGTCAACACGCCGCTTTTACGCCGGATAACCTGTGTTTGCAGAGTATCCGTCACGCGCAACAGGTCGAAGACGACGATGCGGTGTTGCTGCGCTTGATCGGTCTGTTGTATGCCGCGGGCATCGATCCTGATTGGTCGGCGTTCGATGAGGTCACCGTAGGACCGTATGTGGCGGTGCCGACCTACCCCTTCGCAGCCACTCGTTATGATCAGATCAGTGCGCACGCACGCGATGGTTCGTCCAGCACCATGCGGCCGGCCGAGGCACCCCGAGCGACTGCTCTTGCGAAGATATTGCATCCTAGGCCTAAGCTCAGCACGCCGTTCATCGATGCGACGACCGATCTTCAGTGCAGACTTGCCAAGCTGTGGGGCGAAATCTTCAAACTTGACCGCATCGGTATCGAAGACAATTTCTTCGAACTCGGTGGTCATTCACTGCTCGCTACGCGTATGCTCGCCGATATCCGTGATTCCTTCGGTGCAGAGGTGTCGCTGAACGGCCTGTTTGAACGGCCGAACATCAATGGACTTGCGTTGCTGGTCGAAGCCGCAGCCGCCACAGGCTTGCGGTATCCAGAACTGCTCCACGCAGACCGCAGCCGACCGATCCCGGCGTCGTTCCAGCAGCGCCGTCTGTGGATGATCGACCGTCTGGGCGGTGGAAGTGCGCAGTACAACATGCCGTCGCCCTTCATCCTCAACGGCTATCTCGATCTTGATGCACTGCAGGCGGCGCTTGATGGACTCGTCCAACGGCACGAGTCGTTGCGCACAGTGTTCCGAGAGATCGACGACGAGCCCGTGCAGATCGTGCGCGAGGATGCCACGGTCGCGATTCGCAAAGTCGATCTGTCGCGACTGACGCCGGAAATGCGCGATCAGCGCCAGCGCGAATTGGTCCGCGATGATGCGCTGAAGCCGTTCGATCTGGCAGCAGACCTTCCTGTCCGCGTCACCCTGGCCGTGCTGGGCGAGCGTCGGCATCTGCTGCTGTTCAACGTCCATCACATCGTTTCCGACGGCTGGTCCGAGGTGCTGCTGGTCAAGGAGTTCGGCGAACTCTACCGCGCGATATCCGCAGGGCGTGAACCATCGCTCCAGCCGTTGCCGATGCAGTATGCCGATTTCGCCGCTTGGCAGCGAGGCTGGCTCGTCGGTGACGTGTTGGGAGTGGAGCTTGCATTCTGGCGGGAGCGTCTGGCCGGGATTCCACCTGTACACACTCTGCCGCTGGATCGCCCGCGCCCACTCGCGCCTTTGCATGTCGGCGCAATGATTCGGCGCAAGATCGGCCCAGCATTGCTTCAACGTGTGCGCGATCTCGCGCAGTCGCAGAATGCGACGCTGTTCATGACGTTGCAGTGCGCATTCGCGTTGCTTCTGGCGCGTTGGAGCAACAGCGAAGATCTCGTCATGGGAACGCCTATCGCGGGACGCCAACACAAGGCGCTGGAGCCGCTGATCGGATTTTTCGTCAACACACTTCTGCTGCGAACCGATCTCACTGGTAATCCGAGCTTCACCAGACTTTTGGCGCGGACTCGTGAGATGGCGCTCACCGCATTCGAACACCAGCATGTGCCATTTGAGATGTTGGTCGACGAACTGGTGCCCTCACGTTCCCGCAATCATGCTCCGCTGTTCCAGATCCTGTTTGCGCTGCAGAACTACGAGCGAGGTTCGTTCTCGCTTGATGGACTGGAATTGGAACGTGTCGAAGAAACGGTATCGGCGAGATTCGATCTCACCCTCATCACAGCCGAGTCGCCCGATGGACTTTTCGCGGATTGGCACTACGACATCGACCTGTTCGACCGTGAAACGATCGAGCGCATGGCGGAACACTACGAGCTCCTGCTTACCTCGGTCGTCGAGAATCCCGAGTGTCCATTTCTCGCGCTCCCGATGATATCCGCGGACGAGACGCACATACTTCTGCACCAATGGCAGCATCTTCTGCCTCGGCCATCAGCGCTGGATCGTATCGACATATTGTTCGAGGCTTGTTCGGCACGCGATCCTTCGGCCATCGCGGTGATTTTCGGTGAAGAGACCGTCGACTATGGACAGCTGAACGCGCGGGCCAACCGCATGGCGCACAAGCTCGCCGCGATGGGCGTGGCCATGGGAGATCTGGTTGCGATCTGCCTGCCCGTAGGCCCCGATATGATTGCGGCCATGCTGGCGGTGCTGAAAGCCGGCGCGGGATATGTGCCGATGGATCCGAAGTATCCGGACGAGCGATTGGTGCATATGCTCTCGGATAGCGCGCCTGCAGCGATGATTGTCGACATGCACGCCTGCCGGGACATCCCCGCCGCATGCCCGATGATCGATCTCTCGCAGGCTGACGAGCGCGATATCTTGGCGGCATACTCGGCGGAGAATCCTGCGCGGAAGGATCCGTACGAAGGTCTGGATGCGCCCGCATACGTGATCTACACCTCCGGCTCAACCGGGGTACCTAAGGGCGTGGTGATCACCCAACGGCAGATGCTCGCCTCGCAGCGCAGCCGCGAGTCCTTGTACAGTCCGCCGAAAGCGTCGCTGTTGCTCAATTCGATCTCTTTCGACTCCTCCGTACCCACGATCTACGCGACGCTGCTGGCAGGGGGACGACTATGCCTCTGCGATGATGTGCAGCGTCGCGATGCGGGCGCGATCGCAGAATTGATCGACAAGCTGAAGATCAGTCATATGCTGTCGCTGCCGTCGGTCTATGCCGCCGTCCTCGAATTCGTCGACGGCGAGACGCTGACCGGCCGCAGCCTCGAGTGCGTGATTCTCGCCGCTGAGATGTTCACATTGGCGGTCAAGGAAAGGCATTTCTCACATCCGACCATCCGTGCGGCGTTATTCAACGAGTACGGGCCGACCGAGTGCAGCGTCTGGAGCACCTGCTACCGCTGCGACCCGACGATCGAGGAAGCGACGGTTCCGATTGGGCGAAGTCCGGGCCATGCACGCCTGTATGTGCTCAACCGCGTTGGCCAACTGACCCCGATTGGCGTCGAGGGCGAATTGCACATCGGCGGAGACGGCGTAGGCGAAGGCTATCTGCGGCGTCCTGATCTCACCTCTGAACGATTTTTGCCTGACCCCTTTCTGTCGGAAGCAGGCGCGAGGATGTACCGTTCGGGCGATCGTGTCCGCTGGCGCCGTGACGGCCAACTCGAGATCCTTGGGCGTATCGACAATCAGGTGAAACTGCGAGGCTACCGCATAGAACTCGGCGAGATCGACGCTGTGCTCGAATCGCATTCGTTGATTCAGCGGGCGGTTTCCCGTGTCCTCGACGACCGCTTGCTTTCGTATGTCGAGCCGGGGGAGGACGACGAAGATGGGTTGGACATCTCCGAGTTGCGCGCGTTCCTCGCCAGCAGATTACCCGATTTCATGATTCCACAGCGGGTGATGCCGCTGAAGCGGATTCCGCTACTGCCGAATGGCAAAGTGGATCTGGACAGACTTCCGGCGCCGGCCGAATTACCGCAGGACGCGGGGGGCCTGCAACCGCGAACGAAGATGGAGCAGCGGATCCAGGCTGTTTGGCGTGACGCGCTGAAGATCGAAGCACCCGCTGTCGACACCGACTTCTTCTCCCTCGGCGGAGATTCGATCCTTCTGTTGCGGCTCAGCTCAAGCCTGAACCGTATGGGGTTGAAGTTTCCCGTCAAAGCGTTCTATCTCGAACCCACCATCGAATGCATGGCACGTCTGGTAGTCGATACCGGCAACCGGTCGCAGGACGAGGGCCCGTCGCGAGGCGCACAGGGATTGCATCCGATCCAGCGATGGTTTCTGGGCGCAGAGGAGACGGATCGGCATCATTTCAACCAGTCCGTGTTGTTGCGAGTCACGCCCGATTTCGCTTTTGATCGCCTCCTTCCAGTAGTCGAGGCACTGTATGCCCGCCACGATGTGCTGCGTCTACGTTTTTTCGCCGACGAGCGGGGAGAATGGCGTGCGGAGTACCGACCTGAGACAGAGGTTTCGCCCGCTGAATGCTTGTGCCACGTGGAGATTGAGCCCGATGGCACCTCCTTGGAGAGCGCGATCGAGCGCGAAGCCGGCCGCATCCAGTGCTCCCTCTCGCTGACGGGTCCGTTGATCAAGTTCGCTTGTATTCGGCTCCCGGGCGGAGAAGCACGCCTGCTGATCGTGGCCCATCATTTGATCGTTGACGGTGTGTCTTGGCGCGTGCTGCTCCAGGATGTCGAAACCGCATACGGCCAAAGTGCTGAAGGCCACCAGGTCGTGCTCGCAGCGAAACCTGCTTCCTTCCAGCGCGCTGTGCAGGCGCTGGAAGCATTGGCATGGACGAGCGCTGTGCGCCAAGAAATGGACTATTGGAAGTCCATTCTCCGGGTGCCGATCCATGCTCTGCGTTCGCGATTTGGCGCGAATCTGATCGCTGATGAGGCGCACGAGAATCTGCTTCTGTCGAGCGTGCTGACCGAAAGGATCCTCACCACCTGCCATCGTGCTTATGGCATGACCGTGGACGAGACGCTGTTAGCCGCACTGCGGGCCGCATTTCGCGACTGGCGGGACATACGCGCGCTTGGAATCTGGATGGAAGCGCACGGGCGCACGACATTGCAGGAGTCCCTCGACATCGGCGAGACGGTGGGCTGGTTCACTGCGGCCTATCCGATATCTTTCGGCGCTTGTCCTGATGACCCGGCGGAGCTGCTGCGGGACACCAAAGACCGCATGCGCAAGATGCCGGCCAAGGGGAATCACTACGGGCTGCTCCGATACCTGTCCGATGCCGACCTGGACCTCGACGATACGGATTTCCGCGCCGATGCGGTGACGTTCAACTATCTCGGACAGTTCGATCAGGTCGTCAATTCCGGTTCATTGTTCGCAGTCGCTGGAGAAAAACAGGGACGCAACATTTCAGAGCGGCGACGTCGCGATGCGGTGCTCGCATTCGATGGATTGGTGTCGGGCGGAAATTTGCGTTTCAGCGTCAAATACAACCGTCACCATTTCGCGGAAAACGATATCCACGGGCTGGTGGCAGCGTTTGGCGAGGCCATCACGCGTCTGGCGGAGTGTTGGACAGTGCGGGATTTGCGCGGCCTGACACCCGGAGATCTGAGCCTGCTGGAAGTGTCGGCAGACGAATTGGCCGACTGGCGACGGCAGTGGCCTGCCATCGTTGATGCCTACCCCTCGACAGGGTCGCAGCAGGCAATGCTGGTGCAATCGTTGCGCGATGCCGGCCAGGGCAGTTACGTAAATCAGCTTGTTTTTGAACTGCATGGAGACGTGGATGAAGTGCGTCTGCATCGTGCATGGCAAAATCTGCCTGTGGTTCATGGCGTGTTTCGCACCGCGTTCACGCCGGTGCGCAGCGGTGGTTTGGCGCAGTTGCTGCTTGCGGCAGAAGCAGTTCGCATGCCGCTGACCATGCACGATCTGCGAGGAAGATCGGAGGCTGCGCAAGATGCGGAGATCCTGTCGGCAATCGCAGCGGATCGTCTCGTTGGATTCGATCTCGCTGTCGCGCCGCTCAGTCGGGTCAGGATCTGGCGGGTCGCGAACGACAGGCATCGCCTGCTGTGGACGACGCATCACGCGATCATCGACGGATGGAGCTTGCCACTGGCGCTACGCTCGCTCCTCGACAGCTATATCGGCGTCGACGCCGCTCATGATTCCGGAAAATGCGATTTCAAGCGGTATATGCAATGGCTAAGTGAACAGGATGTCGTGGCTGCCGAGCAGTATTGGGAGCGACAGTTATCTGCTATTGATGCGCCATGCCTGCTGCCTGGGAGTGGCAGTGGTTCGCAGTTATCGCAACCCGCAGCGCTGACGTGCAGCATCGACAGCGCGACCGTCGCAGAACTGGATGCGTTCGCTCGCTCCACCGGCGTGACGCTCTATACGTTGGTGCAATGTGGATGGGCGTATCTGTTGCATTTGTATACAGGGAACGATCAAGTATGTTTCGGTTCTGTAGTGTCCGGCCGCCCAGCCGATCTGGATGGTGCAGATGCCGTAGTAGGGTTGTTCATCAACACCTTGCCAGTGGTCGCAAATGTGGATCACGCTATGCCACTGAACACATGGGTGCGTCAGTTCCATCAGAATCATCTCGAACGACAGCAGTACGGGCATCTGTCGTTGAACAGTATCCTGTCGCGTTTGCCATTCGGTCAGCGCGCTGCGGTATTCAACAGTGTCGTCGTTTACGAGAACTACCCTGTCGACAGGATTCGCGAAGAAGGCAATGCTGGATGGCCGTTGCGCATAGTCGACCTGCGCAGCGAAGAAAGTACAGGCGCAGGCTTGACACTCGTGGTAATGCCTGGCGAAGGTCTTGGGTTACGGTTGATGTATCAGAGTGGCGAATTCCCGGCTTCGCAGATCGCCAGAATCCTCGATCGTTTCGCTGCAATCCTCAAGTCTATGCCAGCGTTGGCCGAGGCCCCGACGGGCATGCTGGACGACGCCATCAACAGTATTGAGGTTGGCAACGCAGCCGCCCGGAGCATGCGCGTGCCGCAGCTCGAATCGGCGGATGTCCCGATGATGCCCGACCTGTCGGACGACGAACTGCTGTCGCTGTTGGACGTACTGGAAGCAGAAACGAAGAATCACCAGGAGTAACGTGAAATGACTTCAACCACTGACGGGATGGATCACCACGTCATCGCCAAGGCGCGGCTGGACAGTCTGAGACCTGAGCAACGCCAGCGGTTGCAGGATCTGGCCAGGCGCGCTGCGGCATCACCCAACTTGCAGGGGAGGTTTGAGGCATGGGCGGCGCGCCAGCCCGAAGCGATCGCCGTCAGTTTCGGTGACCGCAGCACGACCTACGGCGCACTCAATGCACGGGCTGATGTGCTGGCGAGAACGATGATTGCGATGGGGGTGACAAAGGGCAGCCTTGTCGCGATCACGCTGGATCGCGGCATAGACCTGATCGTCGCCATCCTTGCCGTTTTGAAAGCCGGAGGAGCATACCTGCCGATCGATCCGTCGGTGCCGGAAGACCGTCAGCATTTCATCCGCAAGGATGCTTGTGCTCGGGTGACGATCACGGAATCGAAATATCGGACGCAGATCGATAGCTACGACGGCGCGATCTTGCTGATGGATGCGCTGGAAGACGCAACCACAGGCGACACCGATGCGGCACTGCCCAGCGCTGCTGGTGAGGACCTCGCGTATGTCATCTACACCTCGGGTTCTTCCGGGGAGCCCAAAGGCGTGATGGTCGAACATCGCAATGTAATGCGTCTGTTCTTGGCAGCGGAACGTCACTTCGCTTTCAAGCGAACGGACGTCTGGATGCTGTTTCATTCCTACGCCTTCGATTTCTCGGTCTGGGAAATCTGGGGCGC
This sequence comes from uncultured Xanthomonas sp., assembly GCA_964523435.1. GTDB lineage: Bacteria > Pseudomonadota > Gammaproteobacteria > Xanthomonadales > Xanthomonadaceae > Lysobacter_I. The sequence continues at coordinate 116,386 of CAZGBA010000001.1, read as the reverse complement.
GCTGCTGTACGGGGGACGCTTGGTGGTAGTGCCTCATACGGTCTCGCGCTCGCCCGCCGAACTCGCCGAACTGGTGCTCGCCGAACGGGTAACAGTTCTCAACCAGACACCGACCGCCTTCTCCAACCTCATGACCGAACTGCTCGCAATGAATGACGTGGGCGCATTGCGCTACATCGTATTCGGCGGCGAAGCGCTGGAGCCAAAACGGCTCGGCCGCTGGTTTGAACGGTACGGCGACGATATGCCTGAACTGGTCAATATGTACGGCATCACCGAAACTACGGTCCATGTCACATACAAGCGCCTTCGTAAACAGGACGCAATCGATGGGATCAGTGACATCGGCGATCCCTTAGAGCACCTGAACCTCTACGTTCTGAATGAGAGGCGAAGGCCGGTACTGGAAGGCGTGATCGGCGAGTTGTATGTCGGTGGCGCCGGTATTGCTCGTGGATATCTGAATCGTCCCGCACTCACTGCGGAACGGTTCATCGACAGTCCGTTCTCGACCGGAGAACGTCTGTACAAGACCGGCGATCTTGCGCGACGCCTCGATTCTGGTGCACTCGAATACATCGGTCGCAACGACGATCAGGTGAAGCTGCGTGGATTCCGCATGGAGCTTGGAGACATCGAGCGGAAGCTGATCGATCATTCCACCGTGCGCGACGCTGTGGTGGCGGTGAAAGGAGAAGGCAATGACCGATTCCTGGCCGCCTACCTTGTCCTTGCCAATGATGCCGGCGAAGAATGGAAGCAGGATCTACATCGTCACCTGACGACGGTCCTTCCGGAATACATGGTGCCATCGTACGCCGTCGCACTCGACGCACTGCCCGTGACCAACAACGGCAAGATCGACCGCTCCGGACTGCCAGAGCCGGCGGCGACCGATGTCTGGCAGCGTCCCTACGTTGGCCCTTCGACACCAGTCGAGACGAGACTCTGTGCACTGATCGCTGATCTGCTGAAGCTGGATATGGTCGGCATCCACGACAATTTCTTCGCGCTTGGAGGCGACTCGCTGAAGACGGTGAATCTAGTTGCGCATGGTAGAGCTGCCGGCATGGCTATCAGCGTCGCCGACATCTTCGATTCCCCTTTGATCGTTGATCTCGCTCGCACCGTTTCCGAGCGCGGATCTGCAGGCGTCGACGCAGCACCGGGCCTGGTCGGCCCGTTCGATCTCATCGGCGAAGACGACCGCACTCGACTGCCGACAGGTATTGAAGCGGCGTATCCGATGTCTCGGCTGCAGCAGGGTATGGTCTACCATAACCTAGCCAGCGCGGACAATTCGCACTATCACAACGTCATCAACCAGCGCTATCGTGGTGGGCTGGATATCGAACGGATGCGTCGGACGATCGCCAATCTGATCGATTCTCATGAGATCCTGCGGACATCCTTTCACATGGAAGGTTATTCGGAGCCGATGCAGCTCGTTCATCAGAAAGTCACCGTACCAATGCACGTGACCGATCTGAGCGCGCTTTCTGCCCAAGAACAGGACAACCACATAGCCGCAGAAATCGCGCGCTTGCGTGCGAATCGGCTGGATCTGATGGTGCCGCCGCTGTTTCAGGCGCACATCTATCGTGTCTCCAATACTGATTTCGAGTTGATCTGGCTGGAGCACCACGCAATTCTCGACGGCTGGTCCCTGGCCAGTTTCATGACCCAATTGTCGGCGGAGTACTTCGCGTTGGAGCGTGGCGCGACAGTTGCGAAAGCGCCTCCTTCGCGCTATCGGGAGTTCATCGCAGCGGAGAAACTGGCCATCACCGATCCGGAACAGGTTGCCTTCTGGAGCGATTACGTCGCAGAAGCGCCGTATACACAACTGCAGTGTAATCGTCATGATGGTGGCGCTAGGCAGATCCATCCTGTGGAAATCCCACCGGACTATTTTGCACGATGCCGCAATCTGGCATCTGCACTCGGAGTTCCGCTCAAATCGCTGTTCCTCGCAGCATATGCGAAGGTGGTGGGTGAATTCAGCGGCGACCTTGATCTTCTCGTCGGCTTGACAACGCACGGGCGTCCGGAGATCGAGGGCGGCGACGACCTGCTCGGACTCTACGTCTCCACCCATCCGCTGCGCCTGGATTGTCGTCGTGCAAGCTGGCGAGAACTGATTCAACGCTGCTTCCGCGCGGAAGCTGAAATTTGGGCGCGCAGGCATTACCCGTTTTCGGAGATCAAGCGATTGCAGGGAGATCGCGAGCTCTTCGAAACCACCTTCACTTACAATCATTTCTCGGTCACCGAGGGGGCGCACGACATCGGTATCGCAGCAACCCGAGACAAACGCGCGTTCGAATTCGACGATACCGGACTTGGCGTTGCATTCGTCGTCATCGACATGAAGGACAACCGTGGGCAGCTTCATGTGGCGTATGACAGCCATCGCATCGACGATCACTTCGCGCTCCGCATACGCGAATGTCTGATACTCGCACTGGAGCGAATGACCGATGATGTAAACGGAATCGCCGATGTGCTTGGCTCACTCGATCAGCAATGCATCGCATCGCTGTCTGGATCGATGCCTACCGTTATGCCTGAAGACAGCCTCCTGCGCGAGTTCGAAACGCATGCGCGAAATCGTGCGTCATCGCCTGCCGTCGAACAGAATGGCATCATGCTTTCCTATGCGGAATTGGATGCAAAGGCCACGCGGCTGGGCTCCTTGTTGCTGCAGGAGGGGATTGCCTATGGCAGTCTGGTTGGATTTGATGTGGTGCCTTCTCTGGAGATGACGATCGCACTTCTTGCCCTGTTCAAAATCGGGGCGGTCTTCGTACCGCTCGATCCGGAGCAGAGTGCATCGCGGTTACAGGACATTGTCGAAGAGTCGGGACTCGCGCATATCATCGCTGATACGAAGCGGCGAACCGTGACCATGTCCACTAGCATCAAGATGCATTGGCTGGCGGACATCATTGCGCGATCTGCTGATCTGACACCGGCGATCGCTGCGAGCGACTCGCCAAAAGCGGCGAGCATCGCCTATGTCATCTATACCTCCGGGTCGACCGGAAAACCGAAGGGTGTCGTGATCGAGCACGGAAATGCCGTGTCGTTCCTGCGTGCGATCCAACGCCGTTATGCAATCGTACCGGGAGAACGTCTGCTGCAGATCTCGAACATAGGCTTCGATATTTTCATAGAAGAGATCCTGTTTTCGATTTTCAGCGGAGGCTGTCTGATTTTGCGGAGCGTACCGCGCCTGCCGGACGCGCAGGAATTCTGGGCTCTGATTGATCGGTACGACATCAACCTGCTGTCACTGCCGACCGCCTACTGGAACCTCCTCTGTGCGGAACTGCCCGATGCAGGCGATAGCGTCGGTTTGAGCCTGCGCCTATGTACCGTTGGTGGAGAAGCAATGCAACGCGCACATGCCGAACGCTGGCTTGCTCGCTGGGGCGAGCGCATCGCCCTGATCAACAGCTACGGACCGACCGAGACGACCGCTACTGCGACCACTTTCGATATCCGAGAGTTACTCCACAGACCTCAGGACCATGCCGGTGTGCCGATCGGGCGACCGCTAGACAATTGCCCTGTGTGGGTGCTCGGCAAGGATATGACATCAGTACCGCAGGGAGTGATAGGTGAGCTGCATATCGGCGGAGAGGCCGTCTCACCCGGCTATCTGAATAATCCCGAACAGACTGCGCTCAAATTCATTGATGCCGATGCTGTGCCGGGAATCCTGTCGCGACTCTATTGCACTGGTGATCTAGTCAGGGTGCTCGATGATGGTCAGATCGAGTATTGTGGCCGGGTCGATGGTCAAGTGAAGATTCGCGGTTTTCGGGTTGAACTGGATGAAGTGCGTCAGGTCATCGCTTCGTACCCCGGTGTCAAGCAGTGCGTGGTTATCCCTGTCCGCACCGACGGCGCAGAAGTGCAGCTGGCCGCGTATGTCGTGCTAGATCCCGCATCGGGTCCGAATGGATTGGTGGCAGTACGCGAGTCGGCGAAAGCGCGGTTACCGGGTTATATGAGGCCGGCAGCGTGGATGCATCTGGATGAATTGCCGATGACGCCGAATCGGAAAATCGATATCGCAGCGTTGCCAGCTATAGATATCGACGTCGGTGATCATATCGTCGCACCCTCACATGAGATGGAGTGGCGCGTGCAGGCTCTTTGGGAATCCGTGCTCGGGCGTGAGGTTTCAAGCGTCGAAGCGGATTTTTTCGCCATCGGAGGCCATTCGCTGCTGCTCACGCGTTTGTTGATGCGTATCGGCCAGTCTTTCGATGTCGATCTCTCCATGGCAGAACTCATGCGCGCTCGCACGATCAGGGAGATGTCCACCCTGATCGCGTCCGCGGGTGCGCTCCCGGATACGATAGAAGGCGTGCCGGCTCAACTCGAAGATGAGCTGGAGTGGTAAACAATGAAGGAACTTCATACGCTGATCGCACGTATGCGCGCAGCGGGCATCCAGTTTCAATTGAAGGAGGGGAAGCTCGTGACCCGCGCCCCTCATGGCGCGATCACCGAGGCGCTTTCACAGTCGATCCGTGAAAACCGCGATGCAATCGTCGATTTCCTGCGTCGGCGCGAGGAAGCCGCAGCGGTCAGGACATCGCCGATGACCCGGCAACTGTCCATGACACCGCCACTGTCTTACGCGCAGAAAAGGCTTTGGTTGATCGACCGTATGGGCAACGCTGGCGCCAGCTACAACCTGCCCGCTGCGATACAGATCAATGGTCCGCTCGACGCGGATGCAATGGAACATGCATTCGCGTCGATCATCGAACGCCACGAAATACTGCGAACGATTTATCTCGAACAGGCCGGCGATGCCGTGTGCAGGGTCGTCCCCGGACGAACTTTCCACCTTGAGCGGATCGATGCAACCGATCTTGATGGTGCGACGCCGGACGAGATCGTACATCGCATTATCGCCGATGACTGCCGCCGAAGTTTCGATCTCGAAAAGGATCTTATGCTGCGTGCGACATTGATCTGCACCGGGCTCGACAGCCATGTCCTGATGCTGAACATTCACCACATCGCATCGGACGGCTGGTCGACGGGTGTGCTCATCAGTGAATTGGTACGCGCCTACCGGGCGCGCATTTGGAATCTGCCATCAGAGCTGGAGGATCTATCGGTCCAATACGGCGATTACGCACGCTGGCAGAAAGATTGGCTCGATAAGGGCCTATTTGACCGTCAGTTGGAATACTGGAAGATCCGTCTTGCGGGCATCCCGCAACTGCACGGACTGCCGACGGACCGGCCGCGTCCTTCTGTGCAGAGCCATGCGGGTGCCGTGCAAACCTGCAGGCTGGATACGCGTGATACCACAGCGCTGCACCGACTTTGCCGCGAAGAGGGCGTTTCCATATTCATGGCCCTTCAGCTGGCGTTCGCCATCCTGCTTGCGCGCTGGAGCCACGAGAACGACATCGTTTTCGGTACGCCGATCGCGGGTCGCATGCGGCCCGAGCTTGAGCCGTTGATCGGATTTTTTGTCAACACCCTTGTGATCAGGAATCGGATTGATCCTTTCCGTTCGTTCCGCGAATCGCTGTGCGATTCTGCGGCGGCCATCAACATGGATTACGACCACCAAAGCGTTCCATTCGACGTGCTGGTCGACGTACTGAATCCAGAGCGTTCCGCCGCATATTCGCCGCTGGTGCAGATCGTGTTCTCGATGCAGAACAACGCGAGCACCTCGGCGAAAATGGAAGGGCTTTCGTTTTCCCCGGTCGAAATGCCGATGCATACGGCCAAGTTCGACCTCATGTTGAACGTGGCGGAGACCGATGAAGGTGTGGTAGCGAGTTGGGAATACAGTACGGTGCTGTTCAACGATGCCACTATCCAAAGGATGGCCGATCAGTATCTGCGCCTGGTGGCGGATATCGTCGGGCGACCGGATGCGTCGATTTCCGCTTTGCGCATGCTCGACCCGCAGGAAGCGATCCGCCTGATAGAAACCATGAACGCAACGCGGCGAGAGTATCCGGCAACATCGCTGCCACATGTCTTCCGCGAAGTCGTTAGGCGCCATGCTGGCCGTATCGCACTCGTGGATGGCGAGCACAGGCTGAGTTATGCCGAGCTCGATGCGCGGGTACGAAGTCTGGCAGCATTTCTGCGCGAGCAAGGGATCGACGACGAAGCGAGGATCGGCATTTTCATGGATCGCGGTATCGACATGATCGTAGCGATGCTTGCTGTTTTGCATGCCGGAGGCGCCTACGTACCGCTCGATCTGTCCATGCCGCCGGAACGGATCGCGACAGTAATCGAGGACGCCGACTGTGTTCTGGTGCTGTGCACTCGGAGAACGCGAGCCAATCTCGATACCGGTACGTGCGGTATCGTCGTCGTCGATACGCCAGGAGCGCGCAAATCCCACGCGAATGATGACGAAATTGCATTGCCTCAACACTGCGGGGGGCGGCGGCTCGCTTACGTGATGTACACGTCGGGATCGACGGGCATGCCCAAAGGCGTGATGGTCGAGCAGCGAGGGATTCTGCGGCTGGTGTTGAACACGGATTACATAGTCCTGACCCCTCAAGACAACGTTGCACAGGCCTCCAACTGCGCGTTCGATGCCTCTACATTCGAAATCTGGGGTGCACTGCTCAACGGCGCATGCCTGAGTTTCGTCGATACCGACACACTGCTAGATCCCAGCCGGCTGGAGTCGGCCCTATCAGACCTGGGTATCACCGCGATCTGGATGACGACGTCGCTGCTTGGCCAAGTGGTCGGTGTCAAGCCGGGAATCTTCTCCGGAATGAAACATGTGCTGTTCGGCGGAGAACCGGCAGATCGATCGACGGTGGATCGGATTCTCGAAGCAGGAAAACCCAGCCATCTGATCAATGGGTACGGGCCGACCGAGAACACTACGTTCACAGCCACGCACGAGATCAAGGGGATTTCCGCAATCGGATATCCAATCGGTCGCCCCATCGCCAATACGACCTGCTATGTCGTTGGCCGTGGCGATGAACTGCTCCCTTATGGCGCCATCGGTGAACTGTTGACCGGGGGCGATGGCCTGTCGCGAGGTTATCTGAATCGCTCAGAGTTGACTGCGGAAAAATTCATACCAAATCCGTTCTTGGTCTCAGGCGATCCGCTTTACCGTACCGGCGATATCGTACGCTGGCTGCCAGACGGTACGTTGCAGTACCTTGGGCGCGTCGATGATCTCGTCAAGATCCGCGGATTCCGCATTGAGCTCGGCGAAATCGAGCATGCGCTGCTCGCTCTGGCGGAGGTCGCCGAGGCCGTGGTCCTCGTGCATGAGGTTGCCGGGACAGGCAAGATGTTGGCCGCTTACGTGGTTCCAGCACAGGACGCAGTCGGTGAAAGCTGCACAACGAATCATCTCAAGTTTGCACTGTCAAAGCGATTGCCGCCCTATATGGTGCCCACCACGATCACCTTTCTCGATCGCATCCCGATCAACGCAAACGGAAAAACGGATCGTAGCAAGCTGCCGCCGCCCGATGCCGTCGCAATCGAGAATGATGTCTACGAGGTGCCGAATGGCCCGTTTGAAACCGCGCTGGCTATGATCTGGTCTGACGTCCTTGGTGTTGAAAAGCCCAGTGCAAATGCCAACTTCTTCGAGCTCGGCGGCAATTCGCTGCTGCTGATGCGGCTATGCGGAAGAGTGCGCGTGCGGCTCGGTATTGATGCGCCGTTCGCAGAATTCTTCACGAACGCCAGCATCCGCCGGCAAGCCCAGTGGCTGCGTGATCAGGCAGGACCCGATGCGCGCGCAGCGACACCGATCGATAGAGTAGCGGAAGCCGAAGATCATCCGCTGTCGTTTGCCCAGCAAAGACTATGGTTTGAATACCTGCTTGGCAACAGTGCGAGCTACAGCATCTCCGTTGCGACGCGACTGATCGGGCGTCTCGATGCTGGTGCGCTGTCGACCGCATTAACCAGGGTGGTGATCGCGCACGATATTCTCAGGAGCCGTTATCGCGCCAGTGCTCAGGGCGGTCGTCTGCGTATTGACCCAGCATCGAACTGGGCGATGGAGATGGTTGATCTGATCGATCAGTTTGATGCGGAAGCAGTTTGCGAGCATATGCTCGCCGCCGAGGTCGGTACGCCTTTCAATCTGCAAAATGGCCCTGTTTTCAAAGCGATTCTGTATCGCCTTGCACCGGAAATGCACATACTGCTTCTCAATATGCACCACATCGTCGCCGACGGCTGGTCTATGCAGGTGCTTTTCGACCAAGTGACTGGCGTCTATCGCGGCATCGTCGGTGGCGATGCTGATGCGGCCGTCGAACCACTCCCGGTACAGTACACCGACTATACCCGTTGGCTGCTCGCGAGCGCGGAAGCACCGGATTCGCAGGCGGGATTGGACTACTGGGCGGAAACGTTGGCATTCGTCCGCGAACAACCACTGCTACCGACCGACGGTTCACGATACACCGCGCCGCAATATCCTCTCCGTGAGCACAGGTTTTCTGTTCCTTCCGATATCGTGCAAGCGCTGAATGTCAGCGCCGTTAGCGACGATGCGTCACTATTCATGGCGCTCATAGCAGCCTACGGTCTGGTCATCTGCGATTATGGCAATTACGGTCGCACCGTGATCGGAACGGATGTCGCTGGACGCGATCAGACAGTCACCGAGCGGCTGATCGGATTGTTCGTCGGGCAGATGGCGATTATTACCGAAACCGAAGCCGCACCGACTTTCCGGGAACTGCTCCGCACAGTCCGCGCGCGCACGCTCGAAGCTTATCGCCACCAGCATGTGTCTATTGAAAAAATCGTTTCACGTCTTAACCTGGAGCGAGGGATGACTCAGCACCCATTGTTCCAGACTAAGCTCGTACTGCAGAACTTCCGAACCCAGACCGATAATGCGTTGGCTGGCATCGAAAGACGACAGGTTGCGTTGACTGCAAAGCATTGCAAGCTCGACCTGATGCTCACACTGATCGAATCTGCGGAAGGCCTGCAAGGCGAATGGGAATACAACGCCGATTACTTCAACGAGCAGACCATTCGGTCGATTGAGGCCAATTTCATGACAGTTCTGCAGGCTGCGGCTAAGGATCCTGGGGTCGCACTCTCCACACTTCGCGAGCAATTCCAAGACCGAAGACGTCAGGGTACGCGCGATCTCCGCAGCCGTCTGGCGAGTGCGCCACGGATTCGTAAACCGATGCTCTCCACGAATCAGCAGCAGGAAAACCAGTGATGACCACGAACGAGAGAACTCCCCTCAAATTGAAATTCCACGGTGCGCGCAAGGCAATCGCTGCGACCGCACTCGTCACTAGCGGCGAACTGAGCGGCGGACAGACAACCCTGCGGACATTCACGCCGACTGTCGCATCCGTCAAATTGCTGCCGTGGATTTCGGGCAACCGCGATGAGATCGAAACTGCACTGCATACCTACGGTGGCGTGCTTCTTCGCGGCTTTGAAGTCGATGTCGACGTGGATTTCCCGCGCTTTGTAAAAGTTGCCATCCCCGAGATCCAGCCCTACATGGAGGGCGCAACGCCGCGCACCAACCTTGGCGACGGCGTCTACACCTCGACCGAGTTTCCCGAAGACCAGACCATCGCTCAGCACAATGAACTTTCCTATATCCAGCATTGGCCGATGAGGATTTGCCTCGCCTGCAAAACACCAGCAGAAGAAGGCGGCGAAACGCCATTGACTGATGTGCGCCGGGTGCTGGCCAACATTGATCCGCACATTGTGCGGCTATTCGCCGAGAAAGACTGGATGCTGATTCGCAACTACGGCAGCGGGCTCGGCCCCGGATGGCGAAAGGCTTACAACACCGACGAGATCGAAGTCGTGCGCGAATACTGCGCCAATGCCGACATTGAGCTGGAGGTTTTTGATGAAGAACATATCCGTACAAGGCAGGTCAGAAAGGCGATTCGCCACCATCCTATGACAGGCGAAGCTGTCTGGTTCAACCATGTTGCGTTCTGGCACGGAAGTAGCCTCCACGAAGCGCTGCGACGAGGTCTCGAAGCGCAGTTCGCTTATGACGAATGGCCTTATGCCACCTGCTGGGGTGATGGTACCCCAATCGAAGAGGCAGTCATCGATCACATCAATCTTGCCTATGAGAAAGCGACGCTAACTACGCCTTGGCAGCGCGGCGATATCATACTGCTCGACAACATGCTAGTCGCACATGGACGCAGGCCTTTCCGAGGCAAACGTTCAATCGTCGTTGCAATGGGACAGCCCTATTCGGGTGAATGAACCGATTCTCATATGGACAACGCATTGATGATTTCCAGCGAAATTTCAGTCGAAACTATCGCAGGTTTCGCGCTTTCCCCGCCGCAACGCGCCACTTGGCTCCATCTTGAGAGGGGTGTAGATGGTCTCCACTGCCATGCGATCGCCGGGGTTCTCGCCGAAGCCGATCCTGAGCGTATACGACAGCGCCTCGCCACTTGCATGGCCGAGCAGGAAATTCTGCGCACACGGTTTCAGTGCCATTCTCAGTTGCGAGAACCGGTGCATATTCCGGAGCCCTTCGAGCCGTCGATGCTGAAATGGAGAACCGAGGACTGGCGGCATCTCACCGACGATATCGTCGCAGAGAACAAGCACAGCATCTGGCAACGTGCACTGCAGTCTCTGCCGGAGATCGGAATTGATGCGTGCGTTGCGAGACTACCCAACGGTTGCAGCTATCTCGCACTGTCAGTCCATGCTCTTACGGCGGATGTGCGAACGCTTTGTCGACTGTTTGCTGTCGCTGAAGGCACTTGGGCCGGATCAGATGATGCTATCCAATATGCGGATCTGGCCGCTTGGCTTGATGAAGTCGCGATCGCCGAAGAAAACGAGGTCGGGCGCAGATTCTGGCGCATGCATGACATGCCTGAGGTGATCAGCTCCATCGCGCTGGAGTGCGGCAAACCGACCACTACCGGCCACCGGCTGAGTCGCCAGAGGAACGTTCCTCTGGCGTTGTCGCAGTCACTATCCAGACTTGCGGAAGCACATGGTCTGCATCGTGACGACCTGTATTTCGGCGGTTGGTTGTGGCTGCTGCGTGCATTGGGCAACGGCGACGTCATGCCCCCTATCGCGCGGATCATGGATGGCGTGACAGCTCCAGAATTGGAAGCTAGTTTCGGCCCGTTGCAAAGAATGTTGCCGTTTTCGCCAGCGAAGCCTTTCGCCCCTCTAACCCGCGATCAATTCATCCGTGACGTACGCGACAACATCGCACCCCACTTGGCCGAAATGCGCGAGTATCAGGAATGCAGCCCACCTGGATCGGCGCGGCAGACGGCCCCCTATGTGTTCCAGTCGGTGGATACGCAGACGCTCCTAGTCGATATCGAGACGATCGCGATTGAGACGTACCCTTTCCGCTGCAGAGCTACGGTCTGGATTCGACATGATCAAGATCGTCTGGTGATCGACTGCAGCGAGGATATCCTATCGATGCAGGGCGCTGATTGCTTTCTGGAACAATGGTTGGCGCTGTTAAACGACATCATCGTGGCGAAGGACGATGCAGTGCTCGGATTGGCGCTGGACGACCGAAGCCGCCAGCGCCTGCTCGATGCGTGCCATGGGCCGGTCAGGCCCATCGATCCTGGACAGAACGTAGTCAGATGGATGCAGACGACTCTAGCCGAGAATGGAAGCGGTTTTGTCATTGACAGCGCAACATACCCTATGTGGACTCTCAACGAGCGTGCGAATCGGCTTGCCAGGCTATTGCGGGCGCGTGGTTTAGGTCGTGGCGATATCATCGGCTTGCATGTGCCACGCTCCAGCGACTATGTAGTCGCAATGCTGGCAACCCTGAAATGCGGCGCTGCCTATATGCCCATGGATGTGGACTATCCGCGTGAACGACTGTCCTACATGCTCGCCACGGCGCAGCCCGCGCTTGTGCTTGCGGATGAAGAAGCCGATGTGGGTGCAGGTTTTGAGAACGAAAAGGTCTCGACGCTATTCATTTCCATCCGTCAAGCGGAAGCAGATGCGGAGTGCCATGCGTGCCACGATCTCGACATTTTCATCGACGGGGAAGATCTGGCCTACGTTCTGTTCACCTCCGGATCTACTGGAAAACCCAAAGGCGTCAGCATTCCACATCGCGCATTGTATAACCACATGAGCTGGATGCTCGAGTGCTTCGACTTCAAACAAGAAGATATCTTCCTGCAGCGGACCTCGTCCAACTTCGACGCCTCGGTCTGGGAATTCTGGGCGCCGATGTTGATCGGCGGCACGATGGTCGTATTCAGGCAGGAGCGCGCCTACGACCTTGCGTACCTGATCGACCTGATGAAGACCCAGCGCGTCAGCATCGCCCAGTTCGTGCCATCCCTGCTTGAAACTCTGCTTGAGTATGACGCTTTCATCTCCATAGACTCTATCGAAACCGTCTTCTGCGGTGGTGAAGCGTTGACGAAGTCGCTCAAAGACAAATTTTTCGCGTGCAGCAATGCTCGATTGTCCAATCTATACGGTCCGACCGAATGCTGCATCGATTCAACATATCAGATATGTGGTCATGAAGACCCTCTTTCCATAGGAATCGGAAAGCCGATCGACAATACTGCGATCGTTGTCGTCGACAAATTGGGCCGCCCTGCGGGATTCGGCATCATTGGTGAAATATGTATCGGTGGCGCTGGGCTGTTCAAGGGTTATATCCGGCGCGACGATCTTACTGCGGAAAAAGTCTTCATTCCGACATTTTCAGACGACCAATACTACCTTACTGGCGATCTTGGACGTGTGTTGATGGATGGAAGTATTGAATATTTCGGTCGTATAGACCAGCAGATAAAGCTTAATGGACATCGAATCGAATTGTCCGAAATCAACGCTGTGATCACGTCTATGCCGGGAGTCCGGCGTGCAGTGACTGCGGTCAATCGTGCACCGCAGTTGATCACTTTCGTGCAGATCGATCCGGGCACAATTGTTGATTCACTGCTCGACGGCGCACATCGCCACCTGCCCGATTACATGATTCCGGCACGGATCGTGCCAGTCGAAAACTATCCATCTCTACCAAATGGAAAGCTCGATTACGCGGAGCTTCGTCGCATGGCGGAATTCAGTCAGAACGTCAATGATTTTGAACTCCCGAGGACAGCTACAGAATGCGTGCTCGCGTCGATATGGGGCAAGGTATTGCGTCGCGATGCGGTTGGAATCAATGACCGATTCTTCTCCGTCGGTGGAGATTCCATCCGCAGCATCCAGATCGTGTACGAGGCAGGCTTGCTTGGATACACTTTCACTGTTATGGACATCTTCAGCCTGCAGACCATTCGTGCACTGGCTGGAAAAATCGACAGTAGTGCCAGCGGTGACGCGAGCACACTGCGCCACGAACTGCCGAACCCCGCGCCTGCCGGTCTTCGTGACTTGTATGCTGATGCTTATCCGGCGACTGAGATGCAACGTTATATGATCGAAAGCTATGCAGCCGATACTCGGCGCGTCGGTATATTCCATGCGCAACAAGGTTATCGTTTGCGCGGCGCTGATCTCGATATCAACTCGCTCTCCAGTGCGCTGATGGAGGCTGCTAAGGCGCAGAATTTCCGGACGCGCTTTGTCATCGAGGAGGATGACTGGTACCAAGTTGTCGTCGATGACGCGCAGCTTGAATTACGCATCGAGGACTTCGTCGGCCTCGGAGAAGCGGCATGCCATGAACGCTTCCGCCAAGCTATCGAACGCGATCGCAAGACACCTTTTGATCCGTTCGATACAGCAGCCCCACTGATGAGGATTCTGGTGCATCGGGTGTCTGCTGACACGGTTGAAATTCTTGTTTCCAACCACCACGCGATCCAGGATGGTTGGGGCAATGTGGAATTCATGAACAGGGTCGGAGACGCTTATCGTAGCATCCTTGAGAGCACGCCAATGGCTGGAAGCGAAGGTGCTAATGTCTGCAAGGAGTTCGCCCTTCTGCAGCATGCACTACTCCAGGAGTCGGATCAGATCGCATTTTGGGAAAGCGAAATTCGCCGATATCCGCAGATGCCACCCGCACTGGAGCGTGTATCTGGTCGCGCTTACACCGCTGAAACGGCCGAGATAGATCCTGACATCGTCTGCGCGCTGATGAGTCGTGGGCTTGAGCATAATCTCACCCAGAAATCGCTCTACCTGACGGCATTCGCTGACACTCTCGATGAATTGGGAATGTCTGTTGTGATTGGTGTTGTCAGCAACGGGCGCAGCGAATTGTTATCCGATCCCTTCCGCACCATGGGGCTGTTCTGGAATCTGATGCCTTTCTGGGCAGCCCCGATGGATGGAACTGGTGGCGATCGCAGTCCCGCCGTACAGGATTACCTGCTGGCTATGGAGCCATATTCGCGTTTCCCACTCAGACGAATTGAACGCATTGCGGGTCATGGCCGACTTATAGGCGCTTACTTCAACTACGTTAATTTTCACAACCTACGCACTGGTCATGGTCAAGCAACATTGTCCGGAATTCATGCGCTCGATAATTTTGGAGTTCCGATCGGTATATCGATCGGAGTTAATGGAGAAGACAGCGTTTCAGTGCTGATCCAACAAGACATCGACTTTCCTCATGAGATTTCTTGTGTCCAAGAAATATTCACAAATTCGCTGAAACGAATCGCTTTCTCAGCAGCCACGGTATCCGCCTGACCAGGACCCGAGACCATGTTCATTTACTTTACCAGACGTCTTGGAAAACTCCTCTCACTGGCTGTACTCGCCAGTTGTGCCAATGCATTCATCTCGATTTCCTTGTTCGGTATGATCTCACAGCGAAAGTTTGCAGGCTTTCTGTCTTTCGATCCACTCATCTATGCCACCCTGTGGCTCGGACTGCTGGCGGTCTCTGCTGGTTCCTCGCTCATCCTCTCCAAACTTAGCGCCACAGGCATCTACGAAATACGGACCTCGCTGATACGTAGGATTATTGGCACATCGTTTGAAAAGCAGGAAAAGGCAGGAAGTTCAAAACTATACAATGTGCTGACGAATGACGTGAACAGCATCGCCAGCACGTTTTCAGAATTGCCGACATTCGTCTTCAATCTGATCATGCTTGTAGCCTGTTTTTCTTACCTTGCTTATCTTTCACCTCAGATGTTCGCGGTGCTTGCCGCTGCCATAGGTATTTCCTTCCTTGTCTCGAAGTTGCTTATAGCACGCCTTTCCCGTCGCAGCCGCGATATGCGGGAAGGCCATGACGCGATGATGGAAAGTTACAAAGGAATGCTCGAAGGCAGCGCGCAGCTCACTGTCGATAATGCTCGGAAAAACCATTATCTGGAACACGAGATCCTGCCAAAGGCACAAGATCTGCGCATGAAAGAGCGCTATTTCAGGTTTTACTGGGATCTGAATCGAGCGATCACAATCGCATTGATCCTGCTCCTTCTCGGCGTATTGACGGAAGCCTCACGTCGCTTTGGCGATCATGAAGTGCTGATGACCTATACCTTGATCATCACATATTGCGCCAGCCCATTCGGGATGGTCATGAATCTTTTGCAACATTTCGCTCACGCCAAAGTTTCTCTCCGTAAGATTGAGAGTCTCGAAATCGATCCGGAACCCGAAACTGTAGAGTCTCATCATAAACCGAATAACTGGTTGACCATCCGTTTTTCAAAAATCGAGTACCAATATCCGAACGATGGAGACGAGACACCTTTTGTTCTTGGCCCCGTCGACTTCGAGGTCAGAAAAGGTGAAGTGTTGTTTATCACCGGCGGTAATGGCAGCGGCAAGTCGACATTTATCAAGATACTGCTTGGTCTCCACGAGCCGACTTCCGGCAAGATCGTAATCGACGATACGTCATTGAAGCCTGGTGACAAACCAGGATACCGTGCGCTATTCGCAATGGTACTTCCCGAGTTCTATCTTTTTCGTCAAGCGCTGGACGACGAAGGCCAGCCCGCAAACGATGACGATATCTCTCGACTGCTCGATCGCTTCAATCTTTCTTCTGCAGTCAAAGTGTCGGGAGGAAAATTTGATACGGTACGACTTTCTCAGGGGCAGAAGAAGCGTTTGGCGCTTGTTTCGGCTATTTCCCAAGAAAAAGATGTCTACGTTCTGGATGAATGGGCCGCCGACCAGGATCCTCACTATCGTGGGGTCTTCTACAATGAAATCATTCCGTGGCTGAAAGGCAAGGGAAAGACGGTAATCGCAGTAACCCACGACGATCGCTATTTCGGCGTCGCCGACCGTCGAGTCGATTTTGAAATGGGCAGCATCCGTGGCCAGTCCATTCCCAGTGACAGCGTATCGTCAACATCCACACATTCATTTGCGGATGGACCCGTCGGACCCAGGACTGTGATTGAACAGTCCATTGAAATCAATGCAAAATGACCTCAAGTTCGCAGGAGAATAAAATCTTGGACACCCAGAGCTTGGATACCCTCGAAAGGATGAATGGTCAGGGCTTCTCGAACCACGACCGAATCGCTGCCTTAGTCCATCCGCTGTCCCCGGAGACTTTTCTATCCGATGTGTGGCCTGGCACCTTCCAGCATTTTGAG
Source organism: uncultured Xanthomonas sp. (assembly GCA_964523435.1). Taxonomy (GTDB): domain Bacteria; phylum Pseudomonadota; class Gammaproteobacteria; order Xanthomonadales; family Xanthomonadaceae; genus Lysobacter_I. The sequence continues at coordinate 99,815 of CAZGBA010000001.1, read as the reverse complement.
GGTAGCGTTAGTCGCCTGTCTGAACTGATCGATCAGCCTGAGTTCTCCGACATCGAAACTCTTGTCCGCTCCCCGATAAGTGGTTCGATTCGGGCCGATTACACCCGTGTGGGCAAGGACAGTGAGATGGATGTCAAGCCCGAGAGAGCTGTTGAGCTCTATCATTCAGCCTGCACTATTTATCTGTCTCGTCTGGCGACCGACACCGCGAAGCGCTGGATGCGCACACTTGATGCCGAATTTGGTCTGATTCCGGGTACCACCCAGATCAACGCATTCGCATCCATCGCAGGTAGAGGTCTTTCTTGGCATTGGGATCCGCAGGAGATATTCATCGTCCAGGTACGTGGACGTAAATTGTGGCACGTTGCGCCGAACGAATATATCGATTGGCCCACAGTGAGCGGTCAAGCTGGCGCGGAACGCCGACCGGATATCCGACCTCAACTCAAGGATCCCACACGCCCCGTGGAGCGCCCGAAGCAATGGCAAACTATTGAGATGACACCTGGATCCGTACTGTTCCTGCCACGTGGTTACTGGCACACAACGGAGAACATCGACGAAAGCCTGCATCTTGTGCTGCAGATGAAGATGCCATCATGGCGTGACTTCTTCGTATTCCTTTTCCAGAGTGCGCCGGAACTCTATGACCTCGACTGGCGGCGACCGACTAGCGCATTGCAACCACAGAATCTGCTAGCTTCCGGCATCGGTGAATTGCAGGATCGATGCCAAGCGCTCTCGTCGTTCGCCTCAATCGAGAAGATGTCTGAGCTTGCGAAACTTTTCGGTGCGATTCGGGGCGAAGCGTCACCCGGTGTGGTCAAGACAGGACTCTACTGACGACTCGAACGATGCGATCCGCCGAAGGCCCTTCAACCAAGATCAAACTTGGACGACTGCTGCTGCGTGAGGCTTTCCACGCTCTTGGATATGTTCATCCAAAAATGCTTCGACCATTTTCGGAAACGCGGAATTGGATTGAATAAAGAAATGTCCGCCGACGAGCGATGCGGTTCGTCCGCATGGTAAAACATCAGTCCATGCGAAAACCTCCTGTAGGGGGATCTCGTCCGTGTCTCCGGCAATGATCAGTGCCGGAACCCGAGAAAGCGAGGAGTGCAGTATTGGCATCTCGAAAGTTTCGCCGAGCGAGAAGTCTGCGCGAATCGATGGACTGCACATCGCCATCAAGTCATGATTTTCGAGTAGTTCCTTCGGCGTACCGCCGATAGCCTTGAGCTTCTTAACGAATTCATCCTCGGAAAGCCGGCTTACTTGTTCCCTGGGCATGGTCGATGTGGGCGATTGCTTTGCTGAAAGCATGATGCCGATGGGTGCCGGCATCCCCTGTTCGAGCAGTCCATTAGCGACAAGGAACGCCATCATGGCACCGTTGCTATGGCCATAGAGAAAATAGGGTCGATCCAATTGCGGGCCGATCGCGTCGATCAGTTGCGGCACCAGCTCACCCATGTTGTGAATGAGTGGCTCTGTCATACGCATGCCGCGCCCGGGGAGTTGCACGCCGAGGAAATGGATATCGTCGCGCAACCAAGCTTTCCAGTCTGCATAGGCAACAGCACTGCCGCCTGAAAACGGAAAACCGAACATGCGATAAGGCGCTGCGGCGCTGCCGCAGAGCGTGAGAAACCAGTTCGTCATTCACAAATTCTGTTGTGGATTCGACAAGCGAGCAAAATAGTGCTTCCTTCCAAACTAACCAAGATCGTTGCAGGCCTCAGCCCGCACGGATACGGAGGGCTAACGAGCTTGGTGTGCGCAGGATGCAGAACGGCGATGTCAGTAGCCGATCATGACTCCGATGTCGAACCTGCCGGCGAGATCTACTGCTGTCAACACTTTGGCCTCGGCGGTATTAAGCGCTTGAATGCGCTGACAAAGGCGGCCCGACGCCCGCTCCATTGCGCCATCGCTGCCAAAGGCATCCAGCGATGCGAGCTCCTCTTCCAGTGAATGCTTGCCATCCTTCGCCGGAGCTATTGACTGGAGCATTTGCGTACTGACTCCGGTTCTGCTGACGCCATGTAATGCGCTTCCGATCCTGGACAGCCCCCCCGGTGTGATCACGATTCGCGGTTGCAACTTGACTTCGGTATCAAAGCGATCAAGCAGTCTCTGGCGGTAGGACTTCATATAAGGAATCCACCGATCCTCGCGATGCCTACTGTAGAAATCCTTTGAAAGGCCAGCTAGGGACATGGTGTAGGACAATCGGCTGACTTCAATAGCGGATGGGATAGCCTCCCGCAGCGTGGCGTCTAAACGCGTGAGATGCTCATGGCTAACTGTGGCGCCAAGGGGCTTGCCGTTAAGGCTGATCGCAGCTTTCGAGATCGACAGAATCTCGCCCTTGGTGTTAGTGATCCGTACCTGATCGGTGCTGACGTCGTATCCATAATCAGGATTCAGATTGCAGACCTTGATATCCATTGCATGCACATGGGGTACGATCGACAATATTGCAAGAATGATGGCGAAAAATCTCATGGCGTTGTTCTCCTGATACGAACAAAGGCATCAATATCTGGGTGCTCGACGCAGCAGGCGGCGAGCACCCAAGGCGCAGTGCTGCGACCGTAGGTCCGTATCCCATCAGAAACGATAGCGGAGCTTGGCAAGCAACTGATCGGAATCGCGTAAGTCCAAGGCTTCGTCCAGCTGATCGAAGGTACCGCTCGCCTCCCGTTCTTGGCGCAAGAAACCGCCGCGCGAATAAGCTATGAAAACGTCCGACTGCGGGCCGAGCAGGTAACGGTAGCGTACCTGCACTCCGAAATTGTTGATGTCAAAGTCTGGACGTGCAATCCCGCTCGAGACCAGCCGGCCGGAGGGCTGCAACTGATATTGCTCGCCATTCTCAGCTCGGATCGCGATCCATTCCGACTTCAACCGCAACTCGTGCTTACGACCCGGGAACCAGCTCAGGTTGAGACTAGCGTAATCGTTGCGGCGCGAATAACGGCCAAAATTGACGCCGCCTTCCCAGATCAGCCAGTCATTGCCCCATTCCGGGAACAGCTCAAGCTGTGCGTTGAAGACTTCGCTCGGATACCAGCTAGCAGTCAAGCCGACGTTCGTAGAGAGATCGGATGACAGTCCGCGCGGTTGCAGGCTCAGGACGCCGCTGAACGCCCATTCACCGAAGCGTCGGCTGACGAACTGGGCTTCGGCCGCGCTCCTGCTGGATTTTCGCCATAACCCGTTCCCGCGGGAAATTTGGTCATCCCAGCCGGAACTGGCTGTGTTCACGGTCAGGAAAAGGAAATTGCCGCTACGATAGCGATAGCTATTGCTGAAGATCAGGAAAGTCGGCAGTTGATCGCCGGCATCGTTACTGCGGGCCTGGAGTTCGGCGGACCAAACACTACTACGCAGACGAGATTTCTCGTTGGCGACGCGACGGACGTACTCGGCAGTCACCTCAAGCTCATTGAGACTCGCTCGGCGCTGGAAACCGAGATCATTGAAGTTCAACCGCTTGCCGAAATGAGTCGCTTCAAGCTCGTAACTCCACTTGTCGGAAGGAGTCCAGTCGATGCGCGTCCATGCGCCTGTGTCATCCGTGCTGTTGCCGTTCTGGTCGATGAAACTTCCCAGAACTTGTGCATTGACGATCAACTCAGAGTTGGGTTTCCACGTCGCGTCAAACGCATGCACTGTAGCGTTGCGATCGAGAAATGGACGTTCCGTGTAGGTTCCAAGCCAGCCCATGCTCAGCCCCTCGCTAACGGGGTGCTGCAGACGGACGGCGTAGAAATCGCGTCCGGCGTCCCCGTCTTCATTCGCCGCCAGCACACCGTAGCTCATGGCGCCGAGGGAGCCGTTGAGTTTGATCGCGGCATTGATATCGCTGGCACCGGAGCCATCGTCTGCATCACCGCCGATACGGCGCGTATGCACAAGTCGACCGGAGTCAGGCGTTGTCAGGGTGAAGATACTCTGGTTCTCTGTGAAGAACGGGCGCTTGTCGCCGAAGAACGTTTCGATCGCATCGAAATTGACTACGAGGTCGTCAGATTCAACCTGGCCGAAATCAGGATTCACGGTCGCGCTGAGTTGAAAATTCGGAGACGGCTTCCAGAAAAGGTCAACGCCTGTTTTATAACGGGTTTTCCCACTGATGAAATCGTGGTTGGCAGTGGCATATGGCCAGTAGTGAAACAGTGCAGTGCGGTATTGCGGAATTTCTACCGATTGGAATCCAGAGACGAAACGTCCACGCTCCTTGGAGACAGATGGAAAAGCCTGCACTGTACCGTTACTGCCGACATCACGGCTGAAATACACCGATACATTACGGGTTGGAGTATCCGTGTCGCGCATGGTCGCGACGGTCCAAGGAATTAGTATCTCCACCTGCCAACCTAAATCTGTTTCCTCGACTGCCCACGACCAGTCGGTATCCCAGTCCAAATCCAACGAACTTTCGTTGGTGACCAGTCCGTCTTTCACTGAGCCCGACAAGCCAACGGTGAAGCTGTAAGCGGAACGTCCGTCGTTATCAAAATCGATGACGAAGTTGACGTTGTCAGCGGATTTGTTCCGGTCGCGTTCCAGACGAGGCTTCACGCGCCGGAACGCTGCGGATTGCTCGAGAATGAACGCGACAGCGATGCCATCCTGCGTCGATACCATTCGGGCTTCGGTGCTACTGCCTTCGTCCGGACCGCTAAGACTATATGGCTCGGTGATCTTGAAATCCTTGTAGACTTGTGCGGCGTCCCACTCGGGCTCATCGATTTTTCCATCGACGACGATCGCCGCGTGAGCCGTTCCTCCGGCGCAAGCCGCTCCGAGCAGCAAGGTTTGTACGCAAGCGATAACGTCCTTTTTGTTGCTCATAAATGCCTTTAGTTATTTTCGGCTGCATACACCCGAAGCCGTTGGGGTCATGACTGTTGGGAATGCGAGGGGTCACTATGATGATGAGATAGTCCGCGCCAGATCAATCCTGGTCTTGGAGCAGCGCAACCGGACCTTAACATTGGCGTCGCAATTGCGTTGTTGGAAGTCGATCTCCTTATCTAACGTCTTGCATCACGCCGAGACGGAGCGCGTCTGAGCCGGGTTGGCGCTACCGCTCACTTGCGCGTGTTGTTGCCGTTGGAGCGCGCACCCTTGCTGATGAGAAAGTTGCGGATCTGACTATCACTAGCTTGATTCAGCGGCGAACGCCAGCGGTCGAAATCAGCTTGCACTGCAAGGTTCACATCGCCTCCGTTCTCGACCAGGTATTTTACGACGGGGAGGTGACCGCGACGGCTCGCAGTTATCAACGATGTCTCGTCCATGTGGCATACGGCGTTTACATCGGCACCAGCAGCAAGTAAGCGGGCGACGATCTCGACATGCCCTTCCGCCGATGCAGCAATCAGTGGATTGCCGTCGCCACTCCAAGCTTGGTCGACGTTAGCGCCCATCGCGAGCAATGTATCGACCATTTCCTTGTTGCCATTCTTCGCAGCCACAATGAGCGCCGTGCCGTCTCCGGAAACGCCCATGTTTATGTCCGCACCGTTCGATACCAACTTGCGGACCTCCGCTATCTGGTTGGACTGAACCGCTTCGATCAACGCGGCTGTCGTCGGATCGTTCTTTGCGAAACCGTTGTTGTCGACGATCTGGACAGTATCGTCGATCCTGGGTGTCGCTGCCAAAGCCAAGGCCACGCTCGATGCCAACACCAATGCGCACAACACAGCGCTCTTCCTGTAACCGGATTTCGGAATGCTATCCATATCCAACAGTCCTTCAATACGTCTCGCCAAGTCCTTTCTGGTGCTGAAAATCCCGGTTGCGAGCAGAAGACGTTGGTCGTGCATTATCATCTTATCGACCCCGCTCAGGAGAGAGCTTGCGTAACGCTTGCAGCCACCGACATTCGCCGCATATTCGTCGCAAGCCATCTCGCGGGCAAGGTTTAGCTCTGCAGCGATTGCTCGTTGGAACGGGCTCCACCAATAGAACGAGACGACTATCCGTTCAAGCAGTGACACCCAGATGTCGCGACGTCGGATGTGAGCGATCTCGTGATGGAGAATATCGCGAAGCGCTGTATCCTGAAGTTCAGCAGCCAAATTACGGGGAACCAGGATGTGAGGGTGCCAAAGTCCGACAGCCATCGGTGATGAGATATTGTCAGAAACATTGATCGATGCATGATCGGGTAGGTTGGCGGCGACAAGCCGCTCCAGTGCTGGCGCATGCTCCGATGTATTCCAAAGGCGACGCGATGCGCTCCAGCCTTGCCACAAGCGGATCAAATTCCAGACGAATCCAACCAGCCAAATACAGATAACGATACTTTTCAGCAGAGACGTCACGGTCTCGCTCGTAACCCATGGGTCGGCCAAAGAGGCAACCAAGGAAGTGTTCGCTGCAGGCGCGGCCAGAGGTGATTCACTCCGGTCAACGAAGACCGCAGATGTGCTGGGAGCGATGTTTATATGAGATTCGCCGGGCAGGAACACTGCAAGCGGCAGCAGGGCGGTGACGACTAATACCGACAGCCAAGCCCAAGAACGTAGACTACCGTTAAGGGGACGCAATCGGAGCATTACGACAGCTAGTAGAAGCAGAAGTCCTGCTTGCCACAGATGGTGAATACCGATTGTAGCCAACGACTCTGTCAAACGATCGTCCATTTCTATGTCCCTAACTCGTCGGTCTGACCCGTTGAAGCATTCACTTTCTCCTGCAACGCCTGCAGGTCAATCACGTTCGCGCCGCGCTCGCTGATAAGGTGCTGTGCGAGTACATCTGGAGAACCGTTGAAAAACTGTTTCAACAAATTTTCTATCGCCTGTTTTCGAGCCTCATTCCGACTGATTGTCGCTCGGTAGATGAAAGCGCGACCTTCCCGATGGTATTGGACCATGCCCTTTTTTTCGAGAATTTTGAAAATTGTCAGGACGGTTGTATAGGCTACTGGCCTCTTCTTTGACAACTCCTCAGCGACCTCTCGTACAGAGGCTTGGCCATGCTTCCAAACCACCTCAAGGATGGCACGCTCCGAATCCGTGAGTGTAGGTGAAGAAGGACGTGCCATAAAAGCGCCATTTACGTTTCCCGGGCATTCTAGGCACAAGCCAAAACAGCTGTCAACTAATTAATTAGTAATTGTGTTCTGCTTGCCATTGTTCGGGGAATTGCTCGAACTCCATCGCGGGACTTGCCACTTTGCCCATCGGGCTCATTCCGGCCTGCGGCGGTCGTGGCGAGCCGCAGATTTGTTGGAAGACAACGACAACGCAAGCGAGCATGGACAACGTTCTTCTCGATAAGCCGGTCGAGGGCTCGCACTCACAGTAGGCATCACGCATGGGCTGAATCTGTCCCTTAAAAACGGACGCCAGGAAGCGATACTTTCTTCGCCCCTGGAGGTTTCCATGCAACCCATTACCTGTCGTCGTTACGCAGACAATTTTAAAGGCCAAGCGATCCTGCTGGCTGAGCCGATCGGTCCGGCCAAGGCTGCCCGGCAACTGGACATATCGGTCAAGGCGATCGGCGATCGGCAATTGGCTCGAAGCGTTGCATGCAGGTCGTCCACTTAGTGCGTGCAGCCGCAAGCCTGTCAGTGCGTTGGAGAGTGAGCTGACCCTGCTATGGGCCGAGAAGTAGATTGGTGGGTGTCCCGTTCTGCCTTCCGACATACTTGTGGCCTCTTCAGGAATAGCGCAATGAGATAGTGGCCGTCCCAGTTCTATTTCTTCATCCCAGTTCTACTTCAGTGCTTTTCACCAAGGAGCCTGCGATGCCGCTTCTGATTCTGCGGAACAACACCCGCTTTCCTGCCATCTACGTCGTGAAGAAGGGTGAGCAGACCATCGCACGCACGCAGCCTGTTGCGCCCGGTGGGATACTGCGGGTGCCGGACACGCAGACCTGCACGGTGGTGGCGACCACGGTCATCGAAGGCAACACGTATACATCGGCGCCGATCACGGTGACCGGCCCGGCGGGCTTCCTCGCACGGGTTCTGCAACACACGCCCCAAGGCACCTATCTGTTCGAGATGCAGGAACTCCCGCCGCACGGCCCCGATCGACTGGAATTCCAGACGACGACCATCAGCCCGGTGATCTTCTCCATCAGCAACAACGGTATCCATCTGCAGGCCGTCATCGTCAACGAAGCATTCAAGATCGTCACCCTGTCGCTGGCCGACACCTACAGCATTTACGCAATCATCAACGGGGTGACGACTGAGGTGGTACAAACCGGTGATCCTGATGCAGTGGTTACCGCAATCGAGAACTCAAGTGATCTCGAACACGGTTACTGCATGCTGGTGCTCGGCTGAAATATCGTTCGCACATATTGATGCGGTGCGTGAAGGCGTCACCTGCTCACAGCAGCGCTTGAGATCATGATGCCCAGAACTCGGAAGGCACCGGCATGCTGTAGGTGACAGTTTCACCGTCAAGTTTGGCGCAAGACCATCTCCTGCGGCAATGGAGTAGCTGGTGCTCTGCACTTGTGTGCTTGGGATGCAACGCTGGGTATTGACAGACATGCAAGGTTATGAGCCAGATCATGAAGGAGGCGTGCAAGAGGCTCGCGGAGTGTTTTTTTGTGCGCGCGGACCTTTGATCATGTGTTGCTACCGCCGACGAATTCCGATCAATCTGCAAAGCTGGCATAAAAAAGTAATGATTGTGTGAGACCTTAGGAAGCTTTTTTCTCGATATCCTAACGATCAGGGGCTTCCGAAATGAATTATTGCAAGTGGCGCCGTACGGCGCTGGCGTTGTCGTTGACGGTCGTTTGGGCAGGCGCTGCCCATGCAACGTCGTTGGCTCATCCGGATCATTACGAATTCGATGCGACACTCCACGCACCACTGAAGCCCGTCTCCGGAGGCTGGCCGATCACGCTGTATTTCGATTACCCCGCCGCTGGCAATGTGACCGCTGCAGCTTGGATATTGGAAGCGGTTTCTCCCAACGGGCGCGTCGTGCGCCAGTGGCACGGGATCAAGATGTTGCCCCGGCAGCATGGCGTCGTGAAAGTCGAGTGGAACGGGCGCGATCAAAAGAATCTCGCGTTATCCGCCGGCTACTACTCGCTGCGCCTGCGTGCCACACCGACGGTTCAGATCAGCTCGGACATGCGATTGCCGCTTGCGACACGGATTGCGGAAGCATTCTCCGCATTTGGAGACGAAGCACATATACAGAGCGTCGACGTGATGATTGGCGCGGTTGCGCCTGCGAAGATCACGCCGCGAGTTGCGTTGCCAGTTGGCGTTGAGCAGGACAGGCTGGCGCGCAAAGTATCCACGACTGGCAAGGTGCCTGCGGGCAAAGTAACGGCGAGGTCCATCGCGGCACCTGCCAGCCTTCCGTACACCATCTATTACGGCAATCTGCACAGCCAGACCAATCACAGCGATGGCGGCACGGCGCTTGCCAGTTGCAACGGTTCCGAGTCGCCGCAAGCGGGCGATTTCGGGCCGACCGAAGCCTACACGATGATGCGGACCCTGGCCGGCGGCGACTTCCTGCTGGCCTCCGAACACAATCACATGTACGACGGATCGACTGGCACGAATGCCTCTGCCAATCCGGCGACCGCGAATGCTCTGTTCGCCAGCGGCATTACCGCCGCCAGCAGTTTCAACGCCACCAATCCTGACTTTCTCGCGCTCTACGGCACGGAATGGGGTGTGATCAACAACGGCGGCCACCTCAATCTGGTCAATCCCGATGGGCTGACGAGCTGGGAAAGCAACAGCAACGGTCAACTCATCGGCGCCGTCTCCACGCCCAAGAACGATTACGCCGCGCTGTATGCGGTGATGAAGCAACGCGGCTGGATCGGTCAGTTCAACCATCCGTCGACCTCGCAGTTCGCCGTCGGCGGCACCGGCATGGGCTACAGCGCCGACGGTGCGGAAGTGATGGTGCTGACGGAAATCCTCAACAGCTCGGCGTTCTCGGTCAATACCACGCAGACTGAAACGAGCCGCAGTTCCTACACCGGCGCTTGGAACCTCCTGTTGGAGCGTGGTTACAAAGTCGCGCCTGCCACCAACCAGGACAATCACTGCGCGAACTGGGGGCTCAGCTTCACCAATCGCACCGGCGTCCTGCTACCGACAGGCACGGTGCTGAGTCAAGCCAACTTCGTTGATGCGCTGCGTGCGCGGCGCACCTTCGCGGCCGAAGACAAGACCGGACAGCTGGTGCTCACCGCGAACGGTCATGTGATGGGCGAGACGTTCAACAACAGCGGCGCACTCACGCTCTCGGCGGTCTATGCGAGCACGAGCGGACAATCGGTGCAGCGTGTGCAGTTCTTTGAAGGCGTGCCCGGTCGCAACGGCACGGTGACGCAACTTACCGAAGGCAGCGGCGACTACGCGTTCACGCCCGCGATTGGCCAGCACTTCTACTACGTCCTAATCACGCAGGCCAATGGTTTGCGGTTGTGGTCCGCCCCGATCTGGGTAACGCAGACTGCGGGTGCGCCGGATACGACGCCGCCATCGGTCAGTGCCAGCGAAACCGGTACGGGAGGCACGATCACGCTCTCGGCAACGGCAACCGACGATATCGGCGTGAGCAATGTCGAGTTCTACATCGATGATGTGTTGCGCGGCAGCGACAGCGCCTCGCCTTACGCAGTCGTCTTCGACTCCAAAACGATCGCCAATGGCGCGCATACGCTCAAGGCGAAAGCATTCGATGCCGCAGGCAACACGGCGACCTCGTCCGCCGTGTCGTTCAACGTGAGCAATATCGCCCCGGTCGCGAATTTCACATTCGTCGTTTCGGGTGCGACGGCAACGTTCATCGATGCGTCGTCGGATTCCGACGGCACGGTCGTATCGCGGACCTGGAACTTCGGGGATGGCAGCACATCGACGGCCGTCAATCCGAGTCATTCGTATGCCACTGCGGGCACGTACACCGTCACATTGACCGTGACCGATAACAGCGGACTGGTCCATGCCAAAGCGCAAGCCATCGACGTGGGCGCGAGTGTTGTCCAGACCTACAGCAACACCACGGACGTCATCATCCCCGACCTTACGACCGTCTACAGTACGATCAACGTCGCCGGTCGTACCGGTGCCGCTCCGGGGAACACGCTCGTATCGGTGAACATTCTCCACACCTACATCGGCGATCTGAAGGTCGATCTGATCGCGCCGGACAACAGCGTATATGTCCTGCACAACAGAAGCGGTGGCCCCACCGACAACATCTTGAGAACCTATCTGGTGAACCTGTCGGCCGAACAGCTGAATGGCACTTGGACGTTGCGCGTCAGGGACAATGATCGCGCAGACGTCGGGCGCATCGACAGCTGGAGCATCACGTTCTGAGTTTGTAGAACGCGTTCATGCAGTTGCAGTGACACAAGGCGTGCTTCGGCGCGCCTTGTGCTTTATGAACTGAACAGAGGGCAGCGTGGCCCTCGCAAGTTCCAAGACGGCAGGCCAAGGCTTGAGGATCGCGGTTTAGGAACGCACGCTTCGCCGCGTGCTGTGGCGAGCTGAGTTTCGATTGCGTCGACCGGCGCGCGTAGCGCGAAAACCCGCCTAATTCGTGGTCGCGATCCGGACGCAGTTACGGCCGCTGTGCTTGGCTTCGTAGAGCGCGGCGTCGGCGCGGAGCAGCAAGTTGTCGGCGCTTTCATTGTTCGTCATCGCTTCGGCCACGCCGACGCTGATGGTGGCGCGCAGGCCGGGCGTCACGTCGTCCATCGTCAAGGCCGCGACGACCTCGCACAACCGCTTTCCGAGGTGTTCGGCGTGAGCGAGCGAAGTTCGTCGCAGCACGGCCAGGAACTCCTCGCCGCCCAAGCGACCGAACTCGTCGGTTTCACGCAGCGCGCGCCGGCAGGCCTCGGTCACGCGCCGCAGGGCCTCGTCGCCCACGGCGTGGCCGAACTGATCGTTGATCTGTTTGAAGTGGTCGATATCGATGGCGAGTACCGACAGCGGGTGAGCGGCGGCGTGCCGGTCGGACAACATGCGTGCGAGATGGTCCAGAAGATGGCGCCGCGAGGCGACGCCGGTCAGGCTGTCGGTCATCGCGTCGTAGCGCGCGCCACGTAGCCGGTGACGGGTCAGCACCAGCAGGCCCGCCACCGCGCCGAGCAGCAGCGCCAGCAGCACGATCGCGATCAGTCGCAGGCGCTGCTCGCGCTGCGCGGCTTGCAACTGGAGTCGCTGCACGTCCGTTTGCCGCAACAGGCGCAGCTTGTCGGCGGTTTCCCGGCTCAACGCCAGCTCGGCGGCGAGCGCGCGCGCCTGTTCGCGCTGCATGCGCTGGTCGAGCTGGGTGCGCAACCGGATCTGTTCCTCGCGCGCGTCCAGCGCCGCGCGCCACTGGCCGAGTTCGCGATAGGCGCGCGCCTGCACGTCGAGTGCGTCGACCAGCGGTTGCGGCTGATCGTCGTCGCGCAGGCGCTGGAGCACGTCCGGCAGCAGCAGGGCGGCGCGGCCGGCATCGCCGGACTCGAGTGCGATGCGCGCGTCGAGGTAGCCGCGCCGCGCGCGCATGGCTTCGGTCGACCCGCTATGGAACAGCGAACGATCGGCCTCTTCGCGCGCGTCTCTGGCGTCGCCCAGACGACCGGCCAGCACATGGACATGGGCGATCCGAAGCATCAAGGAGGCATGGCTGTCGTGCCCGCCCTGCGAGCGCGCCAGCGCTGCCGCCTCGCGGTAATTCGCAAGCGCGGCATCGAGGCGCCCTGCCTGCTCTTCGGCCTGGCCCAGGCGCTCCAACACCATTTGCAGAGGCCCCGATTGGCCTGCTGCGTGCGCGCTTTTCTCGAGGGCGCGAAGGACTGCGATCGCACGCTCGTTGAAGCCGAGATCAATGAACGTATTGGCGATCATGATTTCGGTGCGGAGCGCCGCGTTCGGCGCTTCGCGCTTCCGATCCAGCGCCAGCACCTCGCGCAGGGTGGTCAGCGCCTGCGCGTAGCGGCCCTGATCGCTTTCCTGGAACGAGCGCAGCAAGAGCGCACCGGAGCGCAGGCGTGGATACTGCTGGCGGTCGGCGAGTCGCAGCACTTCGTTCACCGGCACGATGTAGTCGGTGCGGTTGCCCTGGTCGAACAACGCGTACGCCTTGCACATCAGGTATTCCATCCGCACCAGAGGCTCGCGTTGCGCAAGCGCTCCGGCGAGCCCCGTCTCGGCCCGCGCCAGCGAAGCGTCGGCGCCATCCATGATGGTGATGCAGCGATAGGCATCGAGGCGCGCACTGCGCACCGGGTCGTTCGGAGGCAGCGCGTGCGTCAGTTCGACGATCCTGGCCTTTTGAGCAGCCCCATCCGCCATTTCGTCGTCGCCGCGCACGCCATACCGGCTGGCCAGCGTGTCGAACAGAAGGCCCCGGCTTGCCGCCGCCGACCGGGCCTGCGTCGCCGGGGCCGTGGCGTCCTGCGCGTGGAGCGTCGTCGGCAGTAGGCAGACGATGGCGAAGAGAACGAGTAGAGGCGTCCGGTCCATGCGCGGATCATGTCAGATGCATGCAGTGTTTGGCGTTCCAGCGGCGATATCCGTGCGGAGATCGGCGGCGGAGATTGGCATACCGACCATCCGGAGAATCCCAGCATGCCGCCCGCCGCTTCTCAGGCAGGTTTCGCCACTTTGGCTTTTCGCGTTCAGCGCATTGCCCAATGGCATCGGGGGTGCGGCCGGCTCATTTTCGAATCAAGTAATGGGTGTCCCAAGTCTTTGCTGTGGTTTCTAGCGATCGTCACATTGCCCAATGGAATCGTGGGCGCAGCCCGATGTGGGTGTCCTTGTCTTTGGTTGCCGGTATCTTCCCTGAGAAGCTTCGCTCTCACGCTCCGCTTTTGCGCAATGGGATGGCTTGAGATCCCTGACTTGGCAGCACTACGCCGTGTTATCGCTCGGCACGAATTCGAAGCGTTGACAGGGGGAATCGATGTTCGCTTTGCGATTGATAGAACATATGCAAACAATGGCTTCCGGCACAGATAACGCGATTCACATTGCGCCCTAGTGGTAGCGGATTCACGACAAGGATTGACAAGCAAATCGCCAAGCTACGAGACTTCGATCACGCTTCATCATTGAAGCCGGACCACATTCCACAGGGGGAATGCTGAATGGCCAAGGCAGGCGCAGGAAAAGCATCAGCATTGTCGCCAGACGGCGCCACGATACCGATGGCGTTCGCCGCCATCGCACTGTGCTTCGTTGGCGATGTCTCCGCTCACGGCGGAGGACTCAACGCCGAAGGCTGCCACCAAGACCGCAAACGCGGTGGTTATCACCGCCATCGTGGCGGTGGTGCTTCATCTCGCGGCGATGCTCTGCCGAATAACCGTCTTGCCCCGTCGCGGATCGCACCTCTGCGCGTGTCGCGGGATACGAGCGTGTTTGCGAATTGTGCCGTAGCGCGTGCAGCGGGTGCAGCGCCGGTGAGACGTGGCGAGCCGGGATATGGGCCGCGCCTGGATCGAGATGGGGACGGAGTGGGGTGTGAGCCGAGGCGGAGATGATACGGGAGTGATGCTGATGTGAGTGCGGAGCGAAACCAGAGTGCGGTCGGTGATCCGTGATCATGCAGCAACTGGTGAAACTATTTTTTGTAATTCTGAAAAATATAACGAAGCGAACCTGATCCTGTTAGCAGATTGCCAGAAAATATAAGTCTGATTCAGACTTGGCTTTTTAATTGAAAGCCAGAATTGCCGGGATTAGGTATAAACGTATGCGGCTGGAAAATTCGCATGTGCTCGGGAGATTGTCATGCCTAGAAAGAAGCAGCCTACTACAGAGCCGGAGCGGACTCTCGTGCGCATCAAAGATGCGCGTGGAACGATCGCGACACTGCCAGTGTCTGCTGATTTCGAAGCGGTCTTCCTTAGTTGGACCTATGTGCTGCAGCGTCGTCGCGGATGGGCGGGTCGAAAAACTACTCGCGAAATTCAAGCGAAAAATGCGCTAACAGAATTGACGCAGCAGCTCAGGCTGCCAAAAGAGAAATTGAGGCGTGCTTGCGAAGCGGAGCGCATTGAAGTCAGTATTGCAGATGTTTCCACATATCCATCGAATGACGATGTGCAGAAGCTCTTATACGCTCGCCGAATTCCGTGGGAATACCTTCTGAGCGCAGCAACGAAAGCGCTCGGACGAGAAGAACCGCTGTCAATTACCCGGCATGTGGATATAAAAAATAAGCCGACCTCGCGCGTGCCATCCAGTTTATTATACCTAGAGTCTGCGCCAGGTCCGCTCGCGAAGGAGTACGAATTTACTTCCGAGCGGGATGTAGTCACCAGCACGCTCGGCATCGAGCAGACCGGTGTGTTAAGTTCATTGAATGAGGATCTGCGTACTATTAGGGATCGCATTGTCAGGGAAAAACCTGACATTATTCACGTCGCAGGATTCGATTCGCATCAAGCAAGCGAACTTCTAGATTCAACATTAGGACTTGACGATCAACGAGATGGATTGGTATTGCGGGGAGAGCACAAGCCGTTTGCCGTCGCTGATGGTGCAACACTTGCGAGCGCCTTGGTTCAGCCCTTCACGCCGCCACTCTTAATCGCCTTTAATCTGTATAACTCTGCTGCTGAACTGGCTGCAGAGGCTGTGGCCCGTGGCGCAGGCGCAGCGATAGGTTTTCAAGACGAGATCGACGACGAGACTTCAGAGTTCTTCTTTGCAGCTCTTTACCGCGAATGGCGACGCACAAACTGGAATTTGTTCGACGCATTCTCTGCTGCTTGGCGCTCGCTTCACAATAATATTAGCCACCTTCACGGAACTGGAATCGTGTTGTGGTCGTCAACCTCAGCGTTTGCAGAGCGAGTTGACATTCCTGAGCTTTCATCCAGCCCCCGTCGCGGTACAAGAGTGGGTAGGGAATCATTGACCCGTCCGCCCTCCATCAATCCCGTTACGAACTCGCCTGCTGTTCTAGAAGATGAGGTGCTGGTTAGTGTAGAAATTCAGCGAGATGTCAATTACGCGCTATTGCACAATGAGTTGCCGCTCTTCAGTAAATTCACGTTGCACAAGAGAGGGGACGGGCCTTCTCCTCTTGTTAAAGTGACTGTTGAGCTAAACGTGGGCAGCGACAACTATCCGTTCCGTCAAACGCTTAGGGTTGGCAATGAGCCAGTAGTTTTAGCGGACAAAGTCAAGCTTCCGTTGACTTCATCGCTTGCGCGTGCGCTCCGCGAGCGCGTGCAAAGCACGCTGTATGTGCACGTCTTAGCAAACGAGCGGACTGTTTACGAGCAGACTGTACGGGTTACGCTTCTTCCGGTGGATGAGTGGCTTGATGATGGCAAGCAATCCTTATGGCTACCATCTTTCGTATTGCCACGTGACCCCGCAGTCAGTCGGGTGGTGGAAGCCGCGCAGCGCTATTTAATGGCATTGCAAGATGATCCATCTGCCGGGTTCGATGGCTACCAACAGGTTGATATCGAAGATGGCGAGACGATGAATATGGTCGATCTGCAAGTGCGTGCACTGTGGTACGCATTGAGTTATGACTTTGGTTTGACCTATATTAATCCGCCGCCGGCTTATTCCAAGCGTACCCAGCGGTTACGGACGCCGTCGGATGTTATATCTGGAAAGCGTGGTACTTGCATTGATCTGGCGTTGCTGCTGGCGGCCTGTCTTGAGTACATAGATGTATATCCCTGTGTGGTCTTGCTAACCGGGCATGCGTTTCCTGCATACTGGCGCAGCCATAGCGCTCACGAAAATTTCCTGCTTGCCAACAATGGGGCTTCAGCAGCATCAGTCAGCACCTCGACATCCGGTAGCTCGATCAGTGTCAATCCATACAGTTGGCTATTCCGTCCAACCCAGTTTGCCCAGATCGTCAATTGCATTCAGCGTGGCGAGTTGGTACCGCTAGAGACAGTTGATATAACAAGCCGTACCAGCTTTGAAATAGCAATGCAGAACGGATTAGAGAATATGCGAAGTAAGCGCGAGTTCGACTCGCTGCTCGACGTCAGGTTGGCGCGCCTCAACGAGCCGCCAGTGACGCCATTACCAATCATACAGTCGGATCACTGAAGAAACCGTCATGCTCACATCTCCGTATTCTCCGTTGCCACCCGTTTCCGCTGCTGTTCGCCATGCGGCTCTGATAAAGGCGTTGGATGAGTCTTCCCTGGAAATGGGGTTATTTGACAGCGAATATAATTTTGAGAGTGAGCCTCGAATTCGTGATCTTCGCCGACGCGGCCGTTCACGTGCGACAAATTTGGTGGTTACATTAACGCTTGTAGAGGAAGATGGCGTGCTCTACTGGCGAGACCGTTCTATGATGGAGCCGCTCTCAGGCCGACGCAGTCGCCGTGGTGGTCAACTTATTAGCGGCGAGATTGTCACTCAGAGGCGATTCGAAGCGCTGGAGCCAGATAGTGTGAGCGCATTGATTCAGAAGCTCGATAATCGTTTTTCTCCTCTGCGCGGGTTGCGTAAGTTAGTAAATGGTCATTGGATTCAAGTGACTGGCCCATTTGATGGTCATACATTGCTGATGGTGCATGGTACTTTTTCAAATAACGATCATTTCCTCGACGAATTTAAAGCAACAGCGCCTGGCCAACAGTTTCTCGCACGAGCAGAGCAACACTACACACAGGTACTGGCGTTTGATCATTCGACTCTAGCCGTCGGGCCGCTTCTTAATGCTTTAGATCTCGCTCGCCTGCTGGTGGGTAGTACGCATAGCGTCGATGTTGTGGCCCACAGTCGAGGCGGGCTGGTTACTAGATGGTGGCTGGAAGCGCTTGGCACTAACATTGGCCAGCATGTGCGCGCAGTATTGGTTGGATCTCCTCTCGCAGGGACGAGTCTTGCTGCCGGTCCGCGTATCCGCGGAGGACTTGACTTGCTGACAAATTATGGCGTCGTATTGGAGAAGACTATGGGTTTGGTCGGCACGGCCAACCCATTTCTCTTTGTGCCTGCGGCTGTGCTTCGCGTAATTTTGTCGGTGACGGGAGCTGCCGCAAAAATGCCAATTGCCGATGCGGCGGTGGCGATGGTGCCGGGGTTGTTCGCCCAAGCGCGTATCAGCAACAACAGCGAGCTCTTGCAGTTGAAATCCGGCCCAACAGTACGTGCTGTTGACTACTTCGCGGTGCGCTCTAATTTTGAACCTAAAAGTGAAAGTTGGAAATTTTGGCGCTATTTCCGCAAGACAGCTATTGCTGATACCTTTGCGCAACTTGTGTTTGAAGGCGAGAATGATCTGGTAGTTGATACCGATTCGATGACAGATTTTGGTACTTCTGGCGCAAAGCTCGTAAAAACCTGGGACTTCAATACAAATCCCGACGTGCATCATGTCAATTATTTTCGACAACCAGAAACACTCGCTTTTATCGCCAATTCGCTAGAAATTCCATAGGAGAAGATGTCGGGAACAGGTTGACTTCCCCCGCTGATGAAACTAATTATCGGCTCTAAGGATCCCTCTCCATCGACAAAATTGAATATCTAAGGAGTCTTTAGATTTGCATAAAAATTTGAGTCATAGTTTGAGGCTTCCCCACGTTTTTCGCTGATGAATCAGCGTTTTAACAGTGATATGACTGGAATTGAATGCGTGCATGCGCCAAGAGCTAGGGTCAGAAATGCCTTTCCCGGTTGCGTTGCGTCTCATCCGAGGATTGAGTTCGATGTAACGATGGCGCCACATCAGGTGGCCGCCGTTTTCGACCAGACAGGCCTTGTAGCGACCCTCCCACAGCGTGCCGGTTCGGCAGTATCGGTCGTTGATGTAGCGCACGTAACGCCGGCCCAGCGATTGCATCACCCGGTTGATCGCGCCTTCTGCCATCGGCGTGACGAGCAGGTGGACATGGTTGGTCATCAGCACATAGGCATGCACCGCGCAGCCTTCACGCATGGCGACCTCTCGCAGATCGCTGGCGGTAGCGGGGGTAGTCAGCGTCGGCGAAGAAGCAAGGCTGGCTATCGTTGCCGCGCTGGATGACGTGCTGCGGCACTCCGGGCACATCAAGTCTGGTTGGGCGTGGCATGGCATGAATGAGTACAGGGAAGAAGTACCGTCATGCTGATGCTGCCTCGTGAGCCGGTCTGTCGGACTGGGCCGCTACGCGTTGTCGGGAAAGTCCACACTGACCCTGGTTTTGCTGGTTTTGGTCGGGAAAGTCCACACTGACCCGAATGGCACTTACTTAAGCGCCGAATCCTGAATTTCGTCATTCCCGCGAAAGCGGGAATCCAGTGACGTCAAGCTCTTGCGACCAAGCGGAAGACGCTGGATCCCCGCTTTCGCGGGGATGACAAGCCTTAAGTAAGTGCCATTCCACACTGACCCCGGTTTTCTACTCGCCGGCCCGACGTCTGAGGAGGTGGCCGGGATCAAGGCGTTGCGCAGGCAGGTGGCATAGTAGCAACGAACGATCGAGATCGATGCTCAAGGCCGAACGAGTACTTGCCGCCGCCGTAACTCAAGTGTACTATCAGAAACGACCGGAAGTCCCTTTGAAGATGGAGATACCATTGAAGAAGATCATCATCGCCGTAGTCGCCTTGGCTGCCTCGCTCGCTCTGAGCGGCGTCGCAAACGCCGACGCGAGTGGTACAACGACTTTCAACAGCCCAGTCGGAATTCACTCGGGCACTGTGAAGGGGAGCGGCAACACAATCAATCAGTGGTCCGGTGTGTGGAACTCTGCCTCAGGCACCGTTTGTAACTGGCGGTTCCGTTACCAGCAGTTCGACAGGTTTGGCGTGCTCAAGGGGACTGACTCCACATCGACGAGGTACTCGTGTGATTGGGGAGGCTTCATGGATCTGAAGACGCTTGGTGGCTGGGGCGGAGCAGGATGGAATTTTGGGCCCGGGAAGGCGTGCGTTTCGCTGATGTCGAACAACTCGGCGAAAGCAACGGTGTGCTTCAGCATTCATCCATAACCGCCGCCGAAGGTTGACCTCAGAATGTGACCGAGTCGGACCATACGAATTCGGAAGGGCGGGTCGCTCCGGCGGCCCGCCCTTCTCGCGTTCGCGCCGCCGGCGCCGACTCGCCGCTGGTTGCGGCAGCGCCGTGGCTGTTCGTGGTGCTGTGGAGCACCGGGTTCGTCGGTGCCCGCTACGGCACCGAAGATGCCGGGCCGCTGACCTTTCTCACGATCCGCTTCGCGCTCGCCGCCGGTAAGCAGGGGTCAGAGTTGTCTTTTGACTCAATTCAAGGCGTGCGCTCACGACACCCGCGCCGCCACCGCCCGCTCCCGCGCCGATACCCGATGGCCTCAGCCACGTGCGGGCAGAAACAAGGGTCAGTGTGGCCTTTCTTCAGTTGCGATGATGGGCGGAAGGTCACCCGATGACTTCACGTCGCTCGTGACGCTATCGCCCGCTCCCCACGCCGATACCCAATCGCTTCAGCCACATGCGGCCCAAGAATATCCGCACTACCACCAAGATCAGCAATCGTCCGCGCCACCCGCAAAATACGATGCATCGAACGCGCCGACAGCTGCAACAGATCAATCGCGTTCTCCAACATCGCCTGATCGTCCGGCGCAAGCCGACACACCGCATTCGTTTCCGATTGATCGAGATGCGCATTGCAACGTCCTGCGCGTTGCTTCTGAACTTCACGCGCACGAATCACACGCGCACGCACAACATCGCTGGATTCACCAGGCGGCGCATCGGGCCGCAATTCCGCCGGTGGCAATCGCGGCACTTCCACATGCAGATCGATACGTTCGAGCAACGGCCCTGAAATCTTCCCGCGATAGCGCAGGATCGCTTCAGGATGACAGCGACAGCGCCCCGAAGGATCGCCGGCCCAGCCACAAGGGCACGGGTTCATCGCTGCAACCAGCTGAAAACGGGCTGGGAACTCGCTCTGCCTCGCAGCGCGTGAAATGGTCACGATTCCCGATTCCAGCGGCTCGCGCAGCACTTCCAGTGCGCGGCGGTCCCATTCCGGCAATTCGTCGAGAAACAGCACGCCGTTGTGGGCGAGCGAAATTTCGCCGGGGCGCGGTTCGGCGCCGCCGCCGACCAGTGCCACTGCGCTGGCGGTGTGATGCGGACTGCGGAAGGGGCGGGTGCGCCAGCGGGTGGGGTCGAGGCCGCGTCCGCTGATCGATGCGATGGCGGCGGTTTCCAGTGCGTCGGCTTCGCTGGCTTCGGGCAGCAGGCCGGGCAGGCGCGAGGCGAGCAGGGTCTTGCCGCAGCCGGGCGGGCCGACCAGCAGCAGGTGATGGCTGCCAGCGGCGGAAATTTCCAGTGCGCGCCGTGCCCGCATCTGTCCGCGCACGTCGCGCAGGTCGGGGCCGTAGTCGTATGCGCTGGCCGGTGCGATCGCGGCTGGCAGTGATCGGTGTCCGCACAGATGGCCGCAGACTTCCAGTAGCGTGCGCGCGGTATATGCCTCGACTTCGGACGCGAGCGCTGCCTCGGCGCCGTTGAAGACAGGCACGATCAATTTGCGGCCGTGCTCGGCAGCGGCCAGCGCCGCCGGCAGCACGCCGTCGATGCTGCGCAGTTCGCCGGTGAGCCCGAGTTCGCCGAGGAATTCGTATTCGTTCAATGCCTGCAGCGGAATCTGACCGCTGGCGGCGAGAATGCCGAGGGCGATCGGCAGATCGAAGCGTCCGCCGTCCTTCGGCAGATCCGCAGGTGCGAGATTGACCGTGATGACGCGGGTGGGGAAGTCGTACTGCGCGCACTGGATCGCGGCGCGGACGCGGTCCTTGGCTTCGCGGACCGCCGCTTCGGGCAGGCCGACGATGGACATGCGCGGCAACCCGCCGGCGAGGAACACTTCGACTTTCACGGCGGGCGCGCGCACGCCGGTGCGTGCACGGGTGTGCACGAGCGCAAGGGTCATGGCGGCGGCCCTCAGGCTTGGGGCGGCGGGGTATCGCGGGTGTTGCCGGCGTCGCGCTGGGCGAGCTGGGTTTCCAGTTGCTCGACCAGCGTCCGCAGCTCGTCGAGCTGGGTCCGGGTGCGGGCGAGCACTGCGCGCTGCACGTCGAACTCTTCGCGGGTGACCAGATCGAGTCTGGTCAGGCCTGCCTGCAGCGCGGCCTTGAAGTTGTCCTGCATTTCCTCACGACCCTCGCGCAGCGCTGGGGGCACCAGGCCGCTGAGGCGGCGGGCGAGGTCGTCGATCTGGCTGAGGTCGATCATGGGCATGTCCTGTGGATTGTAGCGCGGGTCCCAGCATCCCGCGCCCATCGGGCTGGCGCCATCGGGGAAAACCGCGCATGGGCGTCGGGAAAGTCCGACCCGAGCCGCCAACCCCGCGTTATCCTCTACCGCATTCCTAATACGCGCCCCGGAGCTCCGACATGAAGATGGTCATGGCCATCATCAAACCCTTCAAACTCGACGACGTGCGCGAGGCATTGGCCGAGACCGGCGTCGCCGGCATCACCGCCACCGAGGTCAAGGGATTCGGGCGCCAGAAAGGCCACACCGAGCTGTATCGAGGCGCCGAGTATGTGGTCGATTTCCTGCCGAAGATCAAACTCGAAGTCGCGGTGGTCGACGAGCAGGTCGACGGCGTGGTCGAAGCGATCATGAAAGCCGCCGGCACCGGCAAGATCGGCGACGGCAAGATCTTCGTGTGGGATCTGGAGCGCGTGGTGCGCATCCGCACCGGCGAGATGGATGGGGATGCGCTTTGATGCTTTTGCCAGAACATCAGCTGGTGGCGAGTCGTCGGTTTTCAGACGAATATTGGAATCCTTGGAAAACGAATCAAGATATTTTTCTTCAGCACTATACAGATGCGATTGGCTTGCATGGCATCGTCACGAATCGTCATTTACGGCTGACGAATATTTCATATTTGAATGATGCAACAGAACATCAGCAAGCAGGCGTCGCTTTGCGGTCAGCATTGAGCTCGCTAGTTACTTCGTCGAAATCTTCTCGTCATTCCCAGTTTTATCAATATCTAGAAGGCCGCTTTGAAGAAGCATCAAGTTTTCCACGGATAGAAATTGACAAAGGCACGTTTGTTGGTTGCTTTTCGAAAAAAACCGATAGCCTTTCACAATGGAGGGGATACGGCCGTGGCGAAGGTGGATTCTGCATCGTTTTTCGAGCGACACAGCTCTGGCATGCAAAACAAGGATCTGTTTTAGCCCCAGGGTACTGGTTAATGCCGTGTGATTATGATCACGAGCGCATGGTGCAACTATTTAAAAATTTCATTGAAGAAGCACTTTCTGAATGTTTGGAAATGAATTCAAGCATTCCGGATGATTTGATAGCATCAAAATTGGCAACCGATGTGAGTTGGATTGGTGCTGGAATTAAACACCCAGCTTTTAAAGAAGAAGAGGAGTGGCGGCTTATTTATTATGGATTCAACGGAGCGGCGCCTGAAATATTTTTTCGCGAAAATTCAACTTTTACGCCCTACATAAAATTTCCATTGGGTGAAAAGGATCAGTTGCTGCAACTTATTGAGGAGGTTTGGGTTGGGCCTCAGCGACATGCGGATTTGGCGGCTGCGGCTACGCGAGATTTCTTGCGTAGAGAGCTGGGAGGAGATGTTCCGGTAAAGGTTTCTAAAACTCCATTCCGGGTGCTTTGACTCGGTAGTGACGTCTGTTGATCTAATCATTATTTCAGAGTTTTGATTCAAGTCTGATGTGCTTTCGATAGCGATCGCTTTGAGTTAAGCAATCCCCCGATTTCCCGGAACGACCGGTGGTTCAACGGAAACTCCAGCACCACGTGCATGAAGCTGAGGATCAGCAGCAGCACGAAGCCGAGCAGATAATCGTAGAAGTACAGCCCCACCGCACCGAGCCACAGCGCGAGGATGGCGGTGCCGCGCACGGGTGAGATGCGCGCCCAGCCGATCAGCTGGACCTTCGAGAACCAGTTGAGATAGTGGTACAGGTAAGCCAGCGCGAGTACGCGGGTGATCAGGATGCTGGCCGGGTGTCCGATGATTTCGGCGCGGTCGAAGGTCAGGCCGGCGTCGCCGAGGATCAGATCGTTGATCGCCCTGAGCGTGCCGAGGAAGCTGCGTTCGGCCCACGGCGATGCGGCGGCGCTCCAGTCCTGTGGCGCCAGCCAGCACAGCAGCGGGCACAGCAGGAACGCCATCGCCGCGCCGGCGCTGTCGCGGCTTGGCCGGCGCAGCCAGCCCAGCAGCATGAACAGTCCGGTGAAGACATACACGTGGATCACGGTCGGCAGATAGCCGGCCAGCGATTCCGCGAACAGGAATGTACGCGCCAGCAGATAACAGGCGGGCACCAGCACCGCGAGCAGGAGCAGGCGCTTGACCCAGCTCGGGGTCGCGGCCAGCACCAGCGGGAAGCCGAAGATCGAGAACAGCGCGCCGTTCTCGACCGCCTGATGAAGCGCGCTCTTGTCGGCAGCGGCGAACGCGATGATGGCGATGATCAACACCAGCCCACCGGCCATCAGCGGCCAGATGTCGCGGCGGCGCGCAAGAAAGTAGTTGCGGTCGTGCAGCCACGAGATTTCGGTCATGTAGTGCAGCGGGCCGAGCACGGCGTAGGCCAGCAGCAGGGTCTCGAACGGCCAGCGGATGGCGAGCAGCATCGATACCGCAAGCAAAGCGATGTTCAGTCGGTCGAGGTTGGGGCCGCCTGCCATGGCTTCGGATCTCTGCGATGTCGAGCCCGATGGTACAGGGGATGGACTTGCGCGACGTTGGAAATCGTCATTCGCGCAAATGCGATGCAAACCGCATCTTGCTGAGGCTTCAGCCGGCGGCGCTTCCGGGGCGGCTTTCCCGTAGTTCGCCGCGCTGGAACACTCGGTACAGACCGAGTGCGACCAGCCAGCAAATCATCGCCGTCCACAGGTCGTGCGAGAGGAAGTGCGCGCCGCGCAGTTGCTGGCCGATACCGAAGAGGATGCCGACGCCCAGGCCGATGCCCAGCCCGCGCCAGCGTAGATGCGGGCGTGCCATCAGGAAGAAGAAGTAGAGCGCTGTCCAGCTGTAGCCGCCGCTGGCATGTCCGGCCGGAAAACAACGGCCATCGGGCAATCCGCCCGGGCGGATCTCGAACAGACTGATGTAGGGGCGCGTACCGCCGAGCCCGTCGATGTCCCAGGGGCAGTCCACGTTCGACCAGGATTTGATCCACGAGATCAGCAGGGTCGCAATCAGGACCGAGAGCAGCAGATAGCCGAGTGGCCTGCGCCACGTTTGCAGCGATGCGCGTTTGAACGACATCAGCCAGACCGCCATCACGCCAGCCCAGGCGGCGACGCTCAGATCGCGGCCGGAACGATGTAGCAGGGCTTCGGTGAGGAACGCCTTCTTCAGCGTCCAGCGGTAGCCTTCCCAGGCGTAGATGCGATGGGCCAGCGACCAGTCGAGCTCCAGCGCCGAAATGAAGGCGATCGCTGCCAGGAACGCCAGCAGCGGCAACCACAAGTGCGTCCACAGCCATATCGCGTCCGCCGACTGTTCGCGAAACGGGGGTAGAGCGGTGTCCTGCACCTGGGCGATGCGGACGCCGCCGTCGCCCGCGCGATCCGGGCGCCCCGCCGGTCTTACGGACATAGGCTGGATTTCCTCGATCAGCAGGAAACTTTGTAACCTGACTGTCTTAAACCAGAATGAGGCGGATGTTGGGATAGCGTTATTCGCCGCGAACGGGCCCGCACCGGACCCGCAGGTCGGCTGCGTCGGCAGAAGCCGATGAGCGCGGCGATGCGGGCCCTGGGGTGGGGGCGCGGCAGATGGCTACGGTGGGTCGGACGCAGGTCGCGTCCGTGTTCAACCGCCTGCCAGGGCCTCGGCCACGAATGGCGGCAGCGTCGATGCGCCTTTGTGGATGTCGGCGCTGTAGTACTTCGATGCGAACGTCTTGGCGCGCGCATCGGCTTCACGGAAGTCGAAGCCACCGGACTTCTTCGCCAGGGTCGCGCTCCACCAGCCGGTCGGATAGCAGGGTTGCGGGAACGGCAGCGTCTGGAATCGGGCGAAGCCGGCCTTGCCCATTTCGGTGCGCATTTCCTTGATCAGCTCCAGTAGCACTAGCGGCGATTCCGACTGCTGCACGAGGATTCCGTCGTCCTTCAGCGCGCGGAAACAGCTTTCGTAGAAAGCCTTGTTGAACAGGCCTTCGGCGGGGCCGACCGGATCGGTGGAATCGACGATCACGATGTCGAGGCTGCCCGGCGCGCAGTTCGCCATGTAGGCGATGCCGTCGTCGAACAGCAGTTCGGCGCGCGGGTCGTGATTGGAATCGCACAGCTCCGGGAACCATTTCTCGGACATGCGTGTGACCTGTTCGTCGATATCGCACTGCACGGCATTCTTCACGCCCGGGTGCTTCAGCACTTCGCGCAAGGTGCCGCAGTCGCCGCCGCCGATGATCACCACCGTCTGCGGATCCGCATGCGTGAAAAGTGCGGGGTGCGACATCATCTCGTGATAGAGGAAGTTGTCGCGGGTGGTGAGCATCATCGCGCCGTCGATCAGCATCAGATTGCCCCAGTCGGTGCTCCCGTAGATCTCGATCTTCTGGAACGGCGACTGCACTTCGTCGAGTTTCCGGGTGATGCGATAGCCGATGGCCGAGCCGGCGGGTTCGAAGTTTTCGTAATGCCAGGTGGATGCGGTCATCGGGGCGGATCCGGAAGCGGTCTTGGGGCGCGAATTGTACCGGAGCGCTTCCGCTACGATAGCCGGCCACAGGAGGCGCGGATGGCGGCGAAAGCTTCGGAACAACGGTACAAGGCGCTGATCGAACGGCTGCAGACGCAGGCCCGCGAGGCGCCGCAGGCCTATCGCGCCCGGGTGGCGCTGCTGGCGGCGTTGGGCTATGCCGCGCTGGGGCTGATCCTGCTGATCGCGGTCGGCCTGCCGGTCGGGATCGTGATCGCGCTGCTGGTCAGCGGGCGCGAGTTCGACCCGTGGGTGTTCGCAGTGCTGCTGCCGCAGGGCGTGTTTGCGGTGGTGGTGGTGCGCGCGCTGTGGTTGCGTTTCGATCCGCCATCCGGTTATCGCCTCGCGCCCGGCGACGCGCCCGCGCTGGAGGCAGAGATCGAACGTCTGCGTCTTGCGGCAGGCGCGCCGCCGCTGGAGGCGGTGGTGATCGACAGCGATCTCAATGCCGCTGCGGCGAGCCTGCCACGCCTGTTCGGTCTGTCTGGCTATCGACACTATCTGGTGATTGGCCTGCCGCTGATGCGTCTGCTGGACAGCGCCGAGCTGTCGGCGGTGATCGCGCACGAGTTCGGTCATTTCCGCAGCGGTCACGGACGTTTTTCCGGATGGATCTACCGCGTGCGCATCGGCTGGTTCCGGCTGGTCGACGCGATGGTGCGCAGCGGCGCCGCGATGTCGCGGCTGTTCGCGAAGTTCTTCGAATGGTATGCGCCGTATTTCAACGCCTACAGTTTCGTGCTGGCGCGCGAGGACGAATACGAGGCGGACGCGGTCAGCGCGCGGGTCGCGGGCGAGGCGGCGCGGGTGTCGGCGCTGATCCGTCTGGAGCATGCGTCGCAATGGCTCACGCGCCGTTTCCTGCCGAAATTTCAGGCGAGGATGCGCGCCCAGCCGCAGCCGCCGGCGCAGTACAACGCGCTGTTCGCGGCGGCGCTGCGCGAATTGCCGCCGATCGACATC
This sequence comes from uncultured Xanthomonas sp., assembly GCA_964523435.1. GTDB lineage: Bacteria > Pseudomonadota > Gammaproteobacteria > Xanthomonadales > Xanthomonadaceae > Lysobacter_I. The sequence goes on along the minus strand of CAZGBA010000001.1, from coordinate 72,177 downwards.
GCACGCCTGCTGGCCAGCGCCGAACGCGACAACGATCTCACCGACACCCATCCGACGCTGCCGCAGCGCGTGTCGGCGGTCGGTGCGCCGCCGGTGTTGCGGACGCAGACGGTGTCTGCCGCGTCGCTGCTGGGCGAGTCGCTGGCGAAGATCGAACGCAGGCTGGACGAGGTGTGGCGCGAAGAAACGCGGAAACCGTGGGCGGCCGCGTACGCCGAGGCGAAGGCGGATCGCGAGCGTCTGGACGCGCTGGAACGCCGTGGCGAATGGGACGCGACCGAAACGCTGAAGCATGCGCAACTGGTGGACACCCTGCGTCCGGATTTCGACGTGGCACTGCTGTACGACCGTGCGATCGAGCGCGCGCCCGACAGCGCCAGTGCGTATTTCCGCGCCGGTGTGCTGCGGGTCGATGCCGACGATATCGCAGGCGTCGAACATCTGCGCCGGGCGATGACCCTGGATGCCGGTGCGATCCGGCCGGTGTTCGAGAAGCTCCGCAATTACGATCGCGACGGCACGATCGCGCCGCACGTGGCCGAAGCGCTTGCGGCGCTGCGCGGGGAATTCGCCGAGCGCGCGAAGTCGCTGGAAGCTCGCGACAGCGTGGCCGAGGATGACGATCTGATCGCGCACGATCTGGACACCGCGACCCTCGACGGTCTGCGCGAAGCGCTGGCGCGGGTCGAGCAAGTCGGCCAGGCGTGGCTGGCGCGCAAACGCTTCGATCTGGCCGAAGAGCCGGCGCACTACGCGCTGCTGGTGACCTGGCGCGGCTCGGTCGCCAGCGAGGGGCCGGGCCTGAAGCGGGTGGTGGCCGCGCTGCGTCTGCCGGGCAGCGTCAGTGTGTTCACCGAAAGCGGGCACAAGGCCGAAGCGCGGCGGGTGCGCGGGCTGTGCGGGGAGCCGGTGTACCGGCGGAGAGGCTGAACGGGGCTGGGAAGCCGAGCGGCGATGGCAGCCGAGCGGCGGGCTTGAGCCCGCCCTACAATGCGCGTCCCCGCAGCGCCTCCGGATGTATGCCCATGACCGCCTGGTCGATCGACCACGCCCGCAAGACCTATTCGATCCCGCACTGGGCCGAAGGGTATTTCGATGTCGATGCGCAGGGTCGCATCGTGGTCCATCCGCACGGCGCGCAGGCGCCGGGTGCGGCGCTGTCGGAGATCGTCGATGCCGCGCAGGCCAGCGGCGCCAAACTTCCCCTGCTCGTGCGCTTTCCGCAGATCCTCGGCGACCGTCTCGGCAAACTGCAGGCGGCGTTCGCGCAGGCGCAGCAGGATGCGGAGTACGCAGGCGGTTACACGGCGGTGTATCCGATCAAGGTCAACCAGCACGCGGCGGTCGCCGGTACGCTGGCGTCGCATGCGGGCGAAGGCTTCGGTCTGGAAGCGGGCAGCAAGCCCGAGTTGATGGCGGTGCTGGCGCTGAGCCGACCCGGCGGCCTGATCGTCTGCAACGGTTACAAGGATCGCGAATACATCCGCCTCGCGCTGATCGGTCGCAAGCTCGGCATGCAGACCTTCATCGTCGTGGAGAAACCGTCCGAACTGCCGCTGGTGATGGAAGAAGCCAAAGCGCTGGGCGTAACTCCGGGCTTGGGCGTGCGCATGCGGCTGGCGTCGCTGGGCGCCGGCAAATGGCAGAACAGCGGCGGCGACAAGGCCAAGTTCGGGCTGTCGCCGCGCCAGGTGCTGGATCTGTGGAAGACCCTGCGCGATGCGGGCATGGGCGAATGCCTCGGGCTGCTGCATTTCCATATGGGTTCGCAGATCAGCAACGTGCGCGACATCGCCAATGGCATGCGCGAGGCCACGCGCTATTTCGTCGAGCTGTCGAAACTCGGCGCAACCGTCACCCACGTCGATGTCGGCGGCGGACTGGGCGTGGATTACGAAGGCACGCGCTCGCGCAGCTACTGTTCGATCAATTACAGCATCCACCAGTACGCGGCCAGTATCGTGCAGCCGCTGGCCGAAGCCTGCGCGCAGTACAGCATCGCGCCGCCGCGCATCGTCACTGAATGCGGCCGTGCGATGACCGCGCATCACGCGATGCTGGTCGCCAACGTTTCCGAGGTCGAGCGCGCGCCGGAAGGCCGCGTGCCGCCCGCGCACGACGACGAAGCTGCGGCCATCCGCCATCTGCGCGAAATCTACGCCGAGATCGACACCCGGCCGGCGGTCGAGCTCTTCCACGAAGCGCAGCATCACCACAGTGAGGGTCTGTCGCTATACGCATTGGGCCAGCTCGATCTGGTCGCGCGCGCGCGGCTGGACGATCTGTTCTACGCCATCGCCCATGCGGTGCGCGCGCGTCTGACCTACGACGAGAAGAGTCATCGTGATCTGCTCGACGAGCTCAACGAGCGTCTGGTCGACAAGTATTTCGTCAATTTCAGCCTGTTCGAGTCGATGCCCGACGTGTGGGCGATCGATCAGGTGTTTCCGATCGTGCCGATCGAACGTCTGGACGAGCGCCCCGACCGGCGCGGCGTGATCGCCGACCTCACCTGTGACTCCGACGGCAAGATCGACACCTACGTCGAGAGCGAAGACCTCGACAGTTCGCTGCCGCTGCACGGACTGCGCGCGGGCGAACGCTATCGCATCGGGTTCTTCATGCTCGGCGCGTACCAGGAAATCCTCGGCGACATCCATAATCTGTTCGGCGATACCGACGCGATCGAAGTGCGCGTCGGCGACGACGGCTTCAAGGTCACTCAGCAGCGACGCGGTGACACCACCGACGTGATGCTGGATTACGTCGGCTACAAGCTCGACGACCTGCGCCGCATCTATCGCGCCAAGGTCGGTGCGGTGGACCTGAGCAAGGGCGAAGCGGCGCGCTTGAACGAAGCGCTGGAAAATGGATTGACCGCTTATACCTACCTGAGCGACGAGCCGCTCTCGTAACGCATGTCACATCGCGTCCGCCGCCCGCCCGGGCGCGCGGACACGGATTAGACTTCCGCTTCGCGACGCGCCTCGTCATTCCGATTGCAGGACCGGTATCGCGCCCTGTTGGAGTTTTCGATGCGGATGCCCGGTCTTGATCTGCTGCGCGCCATCGCGGTGGTATGGACGATGCTCTTCCACTCGTACCTCGTTGGTGGCCTCGGCAAGGATTGGTTGTGGCTGTCGCGCTATGGCTGGATGGGCGTGGATCTTTTTTTCGTGCTCAGCGGTTTCCTGATCGGCGCGCAGGTGCTCAAGCCGCTGGCGGATGGCGGTCGATTTTCATTCCGGGATTTCTACACGCGCCGTGCGTTCCGGATCCTGCCGGCGTTCTTCGCCGTGCTCGCCCTGTATCTGCTGTGGCCCGATTTCCGCGAAACGCCGGGCATGGAGCCGTGGTGGAAGTTCGTCGGCTTCTTCATGAATCTGTCGATCGACTACACGAACCGCGCCGCGTTCTCGCACGCGTGGTCGCTGTGCGTCGAGGAACATTTCTACCTTGCGTTCCCGCTGCTGGCGTTGGCTCTGCTGCGGCGACCATCGGCGAAGGTCTTCGTCGCGGTCTGTGTGTTCATCGTCGCACTCGGCATCGCGCTGCGCACCGGCACGTGGCTGCATTTCGACACATTGGGCTCCGACCGCAACTGGTTCGTCGAGAATATCTATTACCCGACTTGGAACCGGCTCGACGGCCTGCTTGCCGGCGTGATTCTCGCCGTGTGGAAGACGTATCGTCCGGACAGTTGGACGCGTGCGGCAACGCGCGCGAATGTCGTGCTGGTGGCAGGCTTGGCGACGATGACGCTGAGTTTCTGGCTGTTCCGCGAACGCGGCGGCCTGCTCGGCAACAGCATCGGCTGGCCGGTGCTGTCGTTGGGGCTGGCGATGCTGGTGTTCGCCGGTGCGCAGACGGGCAGTTGGATCGGTCGTCGTGCGCTGCCCGGCGCGGGCTGGCTGGCGGCGGTGTCTTTCAGTCTGTATCTGGTGCACAAGCCGATCTATGGGTTGGTGCAGGACCGTCTGGGCGAGATGCTGGAAGGGCGGAGCTATATCTCATTCGCGGTTTATGGCATCGCTTCGCTGCTCGGCGCCGCTTTGCTGCATTATTCGGTGGAGCGTCCCGGGCTGCGGATGCGCCAGCGGCTGATGCAGCGACATGCGGATCCTGGTGTGAAGCAACGCGCAGACAACACCCTGCTGGAGCGGTGAATGAAACACTGCACACGCAAGATCGTGTTCGTCTTCGCGGCGTTCGCCGCTTTGCTGGCGAAGATCGCGATCGCTGCCCCGCAGGCCGGGCCGGCATCGGATTCGATGTCGATCGAACGCCGCCCGCAGTTCCGCTGCGTTGCCGCGCTGCTGCAGAAGATCGTCGATGATGCCGCCGGTCGCGGCCCGCAGTCGCTGCATATCAGCCCGATCGAACACGAAGGCGCCGCCCCGTTCGTGCGCGTCTACTGGCCGCAAGCGCACGCGATCCTGCTGGTCGACTGGCCGGCGTCCTGCAGCGATGAAGACATGCGCATCGACGATGCTGCGCTCGGCTGGTATCGCACCAAGGCGCGGATCGATCTGGAGACCGATGTGGTGCCTTCGCCGGACGACATCGGCAGCAGCACGTACCTGGTCGATCGGCCTTGGGTCGATACCGTCATCGCCGCGTGCCTGAACGGCCACGCGCTGGTTCTGGTGCCGTCCGTCGGCCACTGAGCACGGAACTGTGAGCGATGCCTGCAGATCGCATTGACCGCATTGTTTTTGCAGGCGTAGCCTGAGGTTGCCCGATCCGGGCAACAGTAAACAAGGAGTGTTGCGATGAGACTCAAGAAGATCGTGCTCTTTTCCGCAGTGGCGTTCGCTTTCGCTTCCGGACTCGCGATATCGGCGAACACGTTCCAGCCCAGTGCGGTGAGTTGCATCAGCTGCCACAACAAGTGCGATGTCGCATTCGACAACTGTCTCGCGTCGGGAACGCCCTATGCGACCTGCTCCACGCGGGCAAGGCTGTGCCACCGTGGATGCGGCTGCCCGATTCCCTGATCGCAGCAGCGTCGGATACAGTCGGATAACGGAGGAATGGGCGGCGGACGACCGCCCATTCCTTTTCAGTCGCGATGCACCGCGAAACCCGCGAACGACTGTTTCACCGGCATCACTTCGATGCGGTTGATGTTGAGGTGCGGCGGCAGGTTCGCGATCCAGAAGATCGTTTCGGCGATATCGTCGGGCGTGATCGGGTCGGCGCCCTTGTACAGATGTTCCGACGCGTTCTGATCGCCGCTCGTGCGCACCAGGGTGAATTCGGTTTCGGCCATGCCCGGCTCGATCGAGGTCACGCGCACGCCGGTGCCGTGCAGGTCGCTGCGCAGGCCCAGCGAGAACTGCGACACGAAGGCTTTGGTGCCGCCGTAGACGTTGCCGCCGGTGTACGGATAGTTGCCAGCGACCGAGCCGATGTTGAGGATCGCGCCCTTGCGTTCGATCAGCCCAGGCAGCAGCGCGTGGGTCAGCGTCACCACTGCGGTGACGTTGGTGTCGATCATCTGCCTCCACTGCGCCAGATCCGCGCGCTGTGCGGGCGCGGTGCCGAGCGCGAGGCCGGCGTTGTTCACCAGCACGTCGATCGCGCGGAAATCTTCCGGAAGCGCATCCAGCGCGGCGCGCATCGCGGCTTCGTCGCGGATGTCGAACGCGGCGGTGTGTATGCGGTCGCGGCCGATCTCTTCGGCCAGCGCATCGAGGCGTTCGGCGCGGCGGCCGGTGGCGATGACGCGCCAGCCGGCTTCGACGAACCGTTTGGCGGCGGCGCGTCCGAAGCCGGAAGTGGCGCCGGTGATCAGGATGGTCTGGGTCATGCGTGGATTGTAAGGCGATGGCGCAACCGTGCGACGCTACCAGAGATAAGGAATCAGACGCCGTGTCTCGCGTGCATAGGCGGGATAGTCCTCGGGGAATGCATCGGCCAATACCCGCTCCTCGATCCGGATCCGCCATAGGAACGCGGCGGTCACCGGCAGCGCGGCGACCAGCAGCGACGACCAGTCGCCCAGCGCAAGGCCGAAGCCCCAGAACGTCATCAGCGCGCCGGTGTAGGACGGATGCCGCAGCAGGCGATATGGCCCGCTGCGGATGAGGCGATGGCCTTCGCGGATGGAGACGACGATGGTGAAGAACTGCGCCAGCGTCCGCACCGACCACCAGCGCAGCAGCATGCCGGTCGTCATCAGCGTGCAGCCGGCGATCAGCAGCGGTCGCCTCCAGGCGAAGGGCACCTCCCATGCGCCTCGGTACGACAGCCAAACCGCGCATCCGACGCAGATGTAGATGGTGATGATCAGCAACCGCAGCGTGCCCTGGTCGCGCACTTCGTTGCGCTTGCCCGAGCGGTGGCGGGCGCCGATCCAGAACTCGCTGAGCGGCCAGACGATGCATAGCGCAGCGAAGACGTGGGCGAGGGTCACGGCAACCATGTCCGGGCTGGGGATCCGGTCGGCCGCACTCGGTTCACGGCGCGTCGGCCGGCAGTGTCGACGCGTCGGATGGGCCGCGCGCTGTCTTCAGCGATGCCATCGAATCGATCACGCTGATCCGACCGTCGTCGATCATCCACAGCGTGTCGTTGCCGACGGTGGTGATCGCGAACGGGCGCTTCGCGTACAGGCTGACGAAGACATGCACTTCCGTCGGCTGCGGGTCGAGCAGGTGGGAAAACATCATGCCGATCGGCTCGAAACCGTCGTCGCTCTTCTTCGATGCGGCGGCGGATTCGTCGAGATCGAGACAGCCGTTGGTGAATTTGCGCGACGACAGGATATCCCTGCCGCTGCTGTCGAACCGGTACAGATGATAGCCGCCGATCGGGTACACATCGTTCCGGACGAAGCCGGGCATCATGTACACGTGGATGCCGTCGGCGGCGGGCAGGACCACCGTGTTGTACTGCTGCGCGCAGGCCATGTACGACTGCTGCTGCGCCTGCGCGCGGGCGCGCAGCTGCGCGATGTGATCGGCGGTCAGCGGTTCGGGCGATTCCAGAACCGGATCGGAGAGGCGTTCGCGCTCGTCGACATCGATTTCGTACAGTCGCTGCGGGGTGTCGTCGTTGCTGAAGAAAATCACACGGACACCCAGCGCCGAGGGTTCGGTGACCCAGCCGCCGAGGCGTTCTTTAAGCGGGCGCATGCGTTTCTCGGCCAGCATCGCGTCGGTCGCGAGCCATGCCGCACGGTCGTGCAGATACATCTGGCGGCCGAGGAATTCGGCGCGGGTCACCGCAGGCTGCAGTTGTGCCGGTACGGTGTTGACGGCGCGGTGTTCGCCGGTGCGCTTCGCGTCGGTGTCCTGCGCGAGGACCGGCGCGAGGACCGACACGATCGCGAGCATGCCCAGCAATTGAACCGATAGCAGCGAAACGGAGATCCGGCGTCGAAGCGGCATGGGCGATTCTCTGGCAGTGGAGGTGCGGGGCTATTTCGCCTTGATCGCCATCGCCGGCAGACCGCCGCCGGAGAGTTTGCGCTTGGCTTCGGCCAGTTCGGTGGCGGTGCCATAAGGCCCCATGCGCACGCGGTAGACGGTCTTGTCCTTGATCTGCGCCGATTCCACGCGTGCGCTCAGGCCGAGGAAGGCGATCTTCGCCTTCAGCGCCTCGGCGTCGCCGGAAGCGGCGAAGGCGCCGGCCTGCAGCAGATAGCGCGCGTCGTCGTTGTCGGCGACGGGCTTCGGCTTCGGCGGGTCGGAAGGTTCGTTCGTGGCGGTCGCTGTGTTCGCGGGTGTCGGTGCGGGCGGCTTGGGCGTGGGGGTATCGATCGCAGGCGGCACGGCGGTGTCCGCCGCATCCGGATCGGCTGGCGGCGTCGGCGGCTCGGCAGCCTGTCGCGCGGCTTCCTCGGCGCGGGCGCGTTCGGCCAGTTCGCTGTCGCTCAGCGCGGTCTCTTCGCCCGACAGCAGGGTGTAGAAATCGTAGTCCTGCGTTTTGGGCGCAGGGTCCGCAGTGATGGTGGGCGTGTCGCTGTCGCCGACGATCGGTTCGCCGTCGCTGATGCCGTCCAGCGCCGGCGGCTGCGCGTCGGCGCCCGGCGTCGCGCGGAAGAAGCCTTCGCCGGTGCCGAAGAATTTCGGCGCCAGCAGGAACACGCCCACGCCCAGCGCCAGACCGATCACCAGCCATGCCCAGCCGGGCATGCCGCCGTTGCCGCCGCCGTTGCGTTTCGCCTGCGATTTGCCGCGTTTCGCCGCCATCACATTTTCTCCGGCGCATGCACGCCCAGCAGATCGAGGCCGTTCTTCAGCACCTGACGTGTCGCCAGCGCCAGCGCGAGACGCGCGTTGCGGGTGTCGGCGTCGTCGACCAGGAATTGGTGGTCGTTGTAGTACGACTGGAAGGCCTGCGCCAGTTCGACCAGATGGATGGCGACCAGATGCGGTTCGAGATCGTTGCCGGCGGCGGAGACGATCTCCGGCCAGCGCGCGAGATCGGTCAGCAGATCGCGGGTGGCATGGTTTTCGAGATCCAGCGGTTGCGACAGCCCCGACTGCAGATCGAACGACAGCGAACGCTCATCGAGCTGGCGCAGCAGCCCGCAGATCCGCGCATGCGACAGCTGTACGTAATACACCGGATTGTCCAGCGACTGCGAACGCGCGAGGTCGATGTCGAACACCAGCTGCGAATCGGGTTTGCGCGCCATCAGGAACCAGCGCACTGCATCGCTGCCCGCCTCGTCGATCAGATCGCGCAGCGTCAGATAGCTGCCGGCGCGCTTGGAGAGCTTCACTTCCTCGCCGCCGCGCATCACCGTGACCATCTGGTGCAGCACGTATTCGGGCCAGCCCTGCGGAATGCCGACGTCCAGCGCCTGCAGGCCGGCTTTCACCCGCATCAGCGAGCCGTGGTGATCGGCGCCCAGTTCGGTGATCGCGCGTTCGTAACCGCGCTGCCATTTGCTGAGGTGATAGGCCACATCCGGCACGAAGTAGGTGTAGGTGCCGTCGGACTTGCGCATCACCCGGTCCTTGTCGTCGCCGAAACCGGTGGTGCGCAGCCACAGGGCGCCACCTTCCTCGTAGGTGTGGCCGTGGGCGATGAGCTCGCGCACGGTCTCTTCGACTTTGGCGTCGCGGTACAGCGAGGATTCGAGGAAGTAGGTATCGAACGACACGCCGAACGCGGCGAGATCGAGATTCTGTTCGCGGCGCAGATAGGCCACGGCGAAGCGGCGGATCGCATCGAAGTCGTCGGCATTGCCCGCACCGACCACCGTATGGCCATCGACCTCGACCGACATGCCATCGAGATACGCCTGGGCGACATCGGCGATGTAGTCGCCGCGGTAGCCGTCTTCCGGCCAGCCTTCGTCGTCGGGCTTCAGACCCTTGGCGCGCGCCTGCGTCGATTTGGCGAGATTCTCGATCTGCACGCCGGCATCGTTGTAGTAGAACTCTCGCTTCACGTTCCAGCCGTTGGCGTCGAGCACGCGCGCGATGCAGTCGCCGATCGCGGCGGCGCGGCCGTGGCCGACGTGCAGCGGGCCGGTGGGGTTGGCGGAGACGTATTCCACGCCGGCAGTGCGGCCGGCGCCGCTGGCGTTGCGGCCGTAGCCGGCGCCCTGGTCGTGCACGCTGCGCAGCTGGCGCTGCCAGGCGGCGGCGGAGAGCCGGAAATTCAGGAAGCCCGGGCCGGCGATCTCGACCGAGGCGATGTCGTCGTTGGCGGGCAGGGCGTCGATCAGCGCCTGCGCGATCGCGCGCGGATTGCTGCGCGCAGGCTTGGCCAGAGTCATTGCGGCGTTGGTGGCGAAATCGCCGTGGCTGCGGTCCTTCGGGCGTTCGACCACGAAGTCCGGCGCGACGAGATCGGCGGGCAGCGTGCCTTGGCTGCGGAGATTGGCGATGCCCTGATCGATCAGGGTCCGGAGCTTGGATTTCACGGAGGATTTTTCGCCGGAAAGCGGCGGCGTTTTTGAGGGTTGGGCATTGTAGCCGAGGGGCTGATGGACTGTGTCCGGATGTTGTCATCCCGAGGCGAAGCCGAGGGACCTGTTGTTCGGTTCAAGAATTCCCTTCAGGTTGGCTTTCCGGGCTTGGGAAACGATCTGAAGTGGGCGTAACGAGCCAATCCTCAGCCAAATCCTCCCATGTCGGATTGCAGGACTCGATCAGACGAACCTTTTTCTCTCGCCGCCACCCCTTGAGCTGTTTTTCGCGGGCGATGGCTGCATGGATGTCGTTTGTCGCCTCGAAGTAAACGAGCCGAGTGATCCGGTAGCGGCGGGTATGGCCGGGGATTGTGCCCGAGCGATGGCATGCGACCCGCCGCATCAAGTCGCTGGTGACGCCAATGTAGATCGCCCTGGAACGGCTGGACATGATGTAGACGTGGTAATGGTGTTCGTTGAGCATGGCCGGCATTCGAGGGATGCATCTGGAAAACGGGTCCCTCGGCTTCGCCTCGGGATGACAATCGCTTCATGGACGACAGGAAAATCCTCAAACCCATCCCCGAGCCGCCAGCGACACCGGCGCGCCGTCGCCGACGATGAAGTGGTCCAGCAGGCGGATTTCGACCAGCCCGAGCGCCTGCTTCAGGCGGAGAGTGATCGCGCGGTCGGCGGCGCTGGGCTCGCCGTTGCCGCTGGGGTGGTTGTGGCCGACGATCAGCGCGGCGGCGTTGTGGACCAGGGCACGGCGGACGACTTCGCGCGGGTGCACTTCGGCGCCGTCGACAGTGCCGCGGAACAGTTCCTCGAAGGCGATCGCGCGGTGGCGGGTGTCGAGGAACATCGCGGCGAAGACCTCGTGCGGCAGCCCGCGCAGGCGCTGCGAAAAATAGCGGCCAGCGGCCTGCGGATCGGTGAGGGCGTCGCCGCGCGCCAGACCGGCGGCCAGATGGCGGTTGCCCAGCTCCAGCGCCGCCAGCAGCGTGCAGGCGCGGGCGGGGCCGATGCCGGGCAGTTTCAGCAACTGTTTCGGCGTGTGCTCCAGCAGGCTGCGCAGTGACCCGTGGCTGTTGAGCAGGTGGCGGGCGCTGGTCACCACATCCGTCCCCTTGACGCCGGAGCACAGGAAGATCGCCAGCAGCTCGGCGTCCGAGAGCACGGCCGGCCCATGCTTGAGCAGCTTTTCGCGGGGACGTTCGTTTTCGGGCCAGTCGCGGATTTGCATGTCGGAATCGGTGGTGGTCGGGTGATCGACAGCATCGTTCCCGGCGCGTCGGCGCACCGTCGGTCGAGGTTGCGGCATCGGGTAAGCTGTCGGCTCGTTCGAACGTAGGAAATCTCCGCATGGCGCAGACGCTGACCGGCCGACGCATCCTGCTCTGCGTATGTGGCGGGATCGCCGCGTACAAATCGGTGGAACTGGTGCGTCGCCTGCGCGAAGCCGGCGCCGACGTGCAGGTGGCGATGACCGAAAACGCCCAGCGGTTCATCGGTGCGGCGAGCCTGCAGGCGGTGTCCGGCGTGCCGGTTCGCGCGTCGCTGTGGGACGAGGCGGCCGAGGCGGCGATGGGCCATATCGAACTCGCGCGCTGGGCCGACCGGGTGGTGGTCGCTCCGGCGACCGCAGACATCCTCGCCCGACTCGCGCACGGGCTGGCCGACGATCTGGTCAGCACGCTCTGTCTCGCCACGACCGCGCCGATGTCCGTGGCGCCGGCGATGAATCACCGGATGTGGCTGCATCCGGCCACGCAGGCCAATATCGCGACACTGCGCTCTCGCGGTGTGCAGGTAATCGGCCCGGACGATGGCGCCCAGGCCTGCGGAGAATTCGGCCCGGGGCGGCTGCGCGAGCCGCCGGAGATCGTCAACGACCTGATCGCTGCATTAGCAGCCGATACCGCAGCGCATGCGGATCTTGCCGGCCGTCGGTTGCTGATCAGCGCCGGACCGACCTTCGAAGATCTGGATCCGGTGCGCTTCATCGGTAACCGCAGCAGCGGCAAGATGGGCTTCGCGATCGCTGCTGCGGCTGCGCGTCGCGGCGCCGAGGTCGTGCTGGTCGCCGGCCCGGTGAGTCTGTCCACGCCTGCGGGCGTGAAGCGCATCGACGTGCGCTCGGCCGCGCAGATGCGCGACGCCGTGCTCGGCGCATTGCCGGCGGACATCTACATCGGCGCGGCCGCGGTGGCGGACTACACACCGCAGGTCGTCGCCGACCGCAAGATCAAGAAAACAGAACAAGCCGGCGGCGGAGAACAGCTGACTGTCGAGTTGGTGCGCACGCCCGATGTGCTCGCCGAAGTCGCTGCGCATGCGCAGCGGCCGCACGTGGTTGTCGGTTTCGCTGCCGAGACCAACGATGTCGAGCATTACGCCCGCGACAAACTGCTGCGCAAGAAGCTGGACATGATCGCCGCGAATCAGGTCGGCCGCGCCGGCTGCGGTTTCGAGAGCGACGACAATGCGCTGACGGTGATCGACGCCGAAACTTCGCATGCGCTTGGGCCTGCGCCGAAGACCACGCTGGCGGATGCGCTGCTCGATCTGATCCGCGCGCGATTGTAGCCATCGCGGCAAGGCTGTCGGTTACCGTCACGAGTGCGTCGTGAACCCGGACGTGCCGACTCTGGCGTCCTGTCCCGTGATCGCCATCAAGGATGCACTGGCATCCTTCGTCACTCTCCGGCATCGCTGACCGTTTCTGTCGCGTTGCTGCGCCCTTTCACGCGCCCGAAGCCCGGCGACGAAATCCACTGGCAACGTATTCGCGTCGCTTGTGGGACAGCGCATCGCCGGTTGCCAGAAACGTGTGATTGAAGTGCACTTTTGGTCAGCCTGAAAAGACTGCGACAGCCGTTTCGTCTCGTCGGGACATTCAACAATGGATTGAGACGAAACTTCGGGCCTTGTCGTCGGTCGATCCATTGTGTCGCCAGAAAAACCTTGTAATGCCCGTTGGGAATAAGCGACTTAGCATCAACCGTCATAATCGGGTGATACGGTATCGCCAAGAATACGCAGCTCATCACAAAATGCTTATTGGTTTCAGTCGAAACCGTTCCAACCTATCGCGGCATCCTGTTGATCCTTATTCTCAAACAATGCGATTTCGGCCATTTTTCCGGGAATTCGGTTGAATTCGACTTGATTATGTTGTATCGCCACGATAGAATTCGCCAATAGGAAAATGGACATACATCAGCTATCAGGAGATGCGGATGGAAAACAGTGATAATCGGATTCACGCCGTGGTGATGAACCACGAAGAGCAATACTCGATCTGGCCTGCCGACCGCGAGCTACCGCTGGGTTGGCGAAATACCGGCAAGACCGGAACCAAAGACGAGTGTCTTGCGCATATCGACGAAGTCTGGACCGACATGAGGCCATTGAGCCTGCGTCGTGCGATGGAAAACGCGAACTAACGCTTAAGACGTTTCTACTCCCGTTACTCAATCCCGGTTGACAGCACCTCGGCGCCTTTTGTCTGCGTCGGGTTTTTTCGTCTCCGATCGGAGCGCCATCATGTGCGCTGAGTGTCGGGTTGCGCCAAAGGAATGCACAAGGTTACCGAACTGATGTCTTCGACTCTGTCAGAAGTACTGCATCGCGCGGCACGCGAATCCGCTGGCGTCGAGCTCGTTTTCGTCTGCGCTGATGGCAGCGAAACCAGATTGACGTATGCCATGTTGCTGGAGCGCGCGCAAGCGCTGTTGGCCAGTCTGCAGGCTTCCGGTTTGCGGCCGGGCGACCATCTGTTGACGCAGTTGGACGACGGACAGCAGCAGATCAAGGCATTCTGGGCGTGCGTGCTCGGTGGCATCGTTCCGGTGCTGTTGCCGAAGACGGTGAGCTGGCTGCGCGAATCGGAGCCCGCGCGTCGCATGCGCGCGGTCTCGTCCTTGTTTCCCGGCGCCGCGATCCTGATCGATGCGGATCAGGCGCAGGATTACGAGGATGGATTGCCTGCGCTGGAAGGCGGGCATCGCATACTCGTCGTCGACCGTCTGCCTGAAGGCGGAACACCGGTCGAGCACACCGCATCGCCCGAAGATCTGGCCTATCTGCAGTTTTCCTCGGGATCCACGGGCGTGCCGAAAGGCGTTCGTCTCACGCACGCCAACATGCTCGCCAATGTGCGCGACATGGCGCAGACCAACGGATTCCGCCCATCGCACGGCTTCATCAACTGGATGCCGTACTACCACGACATGGGGTTGATTGTTTTCCACCTGACGCCGACGCTGTTGATGGCGCCGCAGGTGAAGATCGAGGCGGTCGACTTCATCGCCGATCCGCTTCTGTGGTTGCGCAAGATCCACGAACATCGATCCGCGATCGTCGGTGGGCCGAATTTCAGCATGCGGCAGGTGCTGGAAAAACTCGGCGATCGCACGCCCGAGGGAATGGATCTCTCGTGCGTGCACATATGGATGAATGGCGCCGAGCCGGTCTGGGTGCAGACGCTGTCGGGCTTCACCGAAAAGCTCGCGTCCGCAGGGCTGTCGCGCAACGTGGTGATGCCGGTCTACGGTCTGGCTGAAGCCACCGTCGCGGTCGCATTCCCGCCGATGGGAGAGCCATGGCGCGTGCATCGCCTCGACCGGCAGGCGTTGCTGCGCGATGGCGTCGCACGCGACGCGCAACCCGGTGTGGAGGCGATCGAATACCCCGACGTCGGCTTTCCGCTTGCGACCGCGCAGGCGCGCATCATCGCCGAAGACGGCAGCGTGCTGCCGGAGAACAGGCTCGGCGAAATCTGCATCCGCGGCGCCAGCGTCACTTCCGGCTATCACAGCGCGGCCCAGTCGGAAAGATTGTTCGACGCCGAAGGCTGGTTGCGCACCGGAGATCTGGGCTTCCTGCGCGAGGGCAGGCTGACCATCACCGGGCGCCTGAAGGATGTGATCCTCATCAACGGCCGCAACGTCATGGCTGCGGATCTCGAACAGCATCTCAATCGCGTTTTTAGCTTGAAAACAAGCCGTTTGACCGCTTGTGGCGCGATCGATCCGGTCGATGGCAGCGAGTCGGTGGTGCTGTTCGCCGTCGCGCGCCCGCACAATCCGGACTGGAAATATCTGCACGAATTGCGTGCGGCGGCCGAGGACTATCTCGGCTACCCGGTGCGCGCGGTGATTCCGGTGCGACGCATTCCGCACACCAGCAGCGGCAAAATCCAGCGCCATCAGCTCGCGCGGCAGTGGTTGCTGGGCGAATTCGCGGATCTCGCGCAGCACTTCGCCGAGAACCGCCCTGCGGCAGTCGGCGTCGTCGATCCGAACGACGCCACCATGGCGGCGATCGCGCGCGCATGGGCGCAGGCGCTGGGCCTGGCCGAAGCGGATGTCGGGCCCGACGCCAGTTTCGTCTCGCTCGGCGGCACCTCGGTCAAGGCCGTGCAGATGCTCGCACTGGCGGAATCCGCACTCGATCGCAGGCTCGGTACGAAAGCGCTGCTGGAATGCCGCACCGTGCGCGAGATGACGCGCTTCGTCGCCGCGCTCGGCGAGCATGCGGAATCGGAAGCCTCGCCGCTGCCTGCGGCTGCGCGCGAACGACAGATACCGGTGGCGATCATCGGCATGGCCGCGCGTTTTCCCGGCGCATCCAACGTCGAGGATTTCTGGCGCAATCTGCTGGATAGCGTCAGCGCGATGGCACCGATGTCGACGCGCCGCTGGCCGCAGGCCGGGCGTCGCTGGCCGATCGGCGAACTCGACGATGCGATGGATTTCGCCGCCGGGTTCTTCAACATCGGCGACGACGAAGCGACGTTGATGGATCCGCAGCAGCGACTGTTGCTGGAAACCGCGCATGCTGCGCTGGAAGACGCCGGATGCATGGGCGCGCGCATGCCGGCCGGACGCCATGTGGGCGTGTATGTCGGCGCCAGCTACAACGCGCACCTCGAACAATTGATCGCGTGGCGCGGCCGCGATGCCGATGCCGCGCTGCTGCGCCACGGCCAGCTTCTCCCGGCGAATCTACTGAACATGATTCCGGCGCGCGTATCGCAGGCGTTGGATCTCAAGGGCCCGGCGCTGGCGCTGGATACCGCGTGCTCGTCGTCGCTGGTCGCATTGCATTACGCGTGCGCCGACGTGGCGACCGGGCAGTGCGATGTGGCCCTGGTCGGCGGCGTGAACGTGCTGCCGTCGCCGACGATGCTGCAGCTGTTGCAACAGGCGGGCGCATTGTCGGCCAGCGGCGTCTGTCGCGCGTTCGACCGCAGCGCCGATGGCATGGTGGCCGGTGAGGGCGTTGGTCTGGTCGTGCTGAAACGGCTCGATCGCGCACTGGCCGACGGCGACCGCATCGACGCGGTGATCGCGGGCACCGCCATCAACAGCGACGGGCGTTCGATCGGCGTCATGGCGCCGACGCCCGAAGGCCAGGAAGCGGTGCTGCGGCAGGCGCTGGCGCGCGCCGGTATCGCGCCTGGCGACATCGATCACATCGAAGCGCACGGTACCGGCACGCCGATCGGCGATCCGGTGGAATTGCGCGCGCTGTCGACCGTGCTCGGTCCGCGCGATGGCGATGCCCGCTGCGGCATCGGCTCGGTGAAAAGCAATATCGGCCATCTGCTGGCTGCGGCCGGCATCGCCGGCGTGATCAAGCAGGTGCTCGCGCTGCGCCATGGCGTGCAGCCGGCGACCTTGAACATCGCGCTGCCGCACGAACAATTGACGCGCGCCGATGCATCCCTGCGGCCCGTACTGAAGGCCGAGCCATGGGTGTCAGGCGCTCAGGCCGGATCCCATTCCCGCCATGTCGGCATCAGTTCCTTCGGTTTCGGCGGCACCAATGCGCATACGATCCTGCGCGGCGCGCCGGTCCGGCAACCGACCCGGGAGCGCGCCGTCGGCGCATGGCCCCTGTGTCTGTCGGCGCGCGACGAGCGCGCGCTGGAAGCGATGCGCCAGCGCCTGCAGATGCATCTGCAGCTCCATCCCGAACTCGATCTCACGGACGTGGCCTATACGCTGTGCATGGGCCGCGAGCCGATGCCGGTGCGCCGCTGCGTGCTGGCGATCGACACCGGCGATGCGATCGCGCGTCTGGATGCCGAGCGCGCGTCGGCGGTATCGGACGCCGATGCCGATGCGGACGCCGGGCTGCGCGAAGCCGTCGTGCGCTGGGAAGCCGGCGCCGATGTCGACTGGGCGCCGTATTTCGCCGCAGCCGGTGCGCGCATCGTGAGTTTGCCGACCTATCCCTTCGCGCGGCGGACATACCGGCTGCCGATGCCTGCTGGCGCCGCATCGCGCGATGCGGGCATCGGGCGGCCCGCTTCCGAGTGGGCGCACGAAATCGTCTGGACGGACGCGTCGTTGCCGGTGTCGTCCGACTCGCATCCGGGATCGCACGTACTGGTGCTCGGCGCGAACAGCGCGATCGGCGAAGCGCTGTGTCATCGATTGACCGCCGCCGGTCGCGGATTCACGCGGGTGACGGCCGGAGTGCGATTCCTCGAGTCCGCGCCCGGACGCTGCATGGCGGATATCGCCAGCGCCGACGGGATCGCGACGATGCTGCACACACTGGCCGCGCGTCATGGCGCGGTGGATCTGCTCGATCTGCGCGGCTGCCGCGTGCTTGGCGATGGCGGCGCGGGCGAAACCGCAGCGCAGGCCGAGACGCTGCTGGCCGGTGCGCTGTCGCTGGCGCAGGGCGTGCTTGCGCAGCCGCTGTCGGTGCGGCGCCTGTTGTGGGCGACCGTGCACGGCACGTCCGCCGGCGACGCCGAGGAATTCCGCTCGCCCGCCGCGTGCGCGCTGTGGAGTTTCGCGCGCACCGCTGCGCTGGAAATGTCGCCGGGGATGGCGGGTGCAGTCGATATCGGTTTGCGCGATGGGTCTGCGTTCGCGATCGACGCCCTGATCGCCGAACTTGCCGCAGCCACGCGCGAGACGGCGTTCTCTGCATGGCGCGAAACGCGACGCCTGCAGCCGGTGATCGTCGCCAGGTCTTTGCCCGCAGCGCCTGCTGCGGCGAGCGGCGCATGCGTCGTCGCGGGTGGTCTGGGCGGACTTGGCTTGGCGCTGGCCGAATGGTTGGCTGCGCACGGCGCGCAGCGGATCGTGCTGATCGGGCGCAAGCTGCGCGACGATGCGCGCGATCGCGTCGAAGCGCTGCATGCGCGCGGCGCCGATGTGCACGTGTTGTTGGCCGACATCGCGGATCCGGATGCGATGGCCATCGCTGGCGATGAGCTGGCGCGGCTCTGTCCGCGCGTGGACACGGTCTTCAATCTCGCCGGTGTGCTGCGCGATGCGCGACTGGCCGATCTCGGGCCGACGGCGTGGAATGAAGTGCTGCGCGCCAAACTCGCCGGCTCCGCGCTGCTGTACGAACATACCGCCATGCTGCAGCCGCAGCGGTTCGTGATGTTCTCGTCGCTGGTCGCGGTGACCGGCCACGCCGGTCAGGCCAATCATGCTGCGGCGAATGGCTTCCAGGATGGTTTTGCGGCGTGGCTGCGGCAACGCGGTCAGCAGGCCTGCACGATCAACTGGGGCCTGTGGGGCGAAGACGGCGTGGTCGCGCACGAGCGCACCATCGCCGCCCTGGCGCGCGAAGGCGTGTTCCCGATGGGCACCGCGCAGGCGCTGGCGGTGGGCGCGGCGATCTGGAACGGCGACAGCGCGCAGACCGTGGTCGCCAATGTCGCCGAGGGTTTCCTTCCCAAGGCGATCGCGTCGGGCGCGAGTCTGCCTGCGCGACCGGTCGAGGCTGCGGAACCCGTCGATGCGAAAGTCTCGCGTCTGGCCGCTGCCGCGCACAGCAACGCGTCCGGCGCCGTCGATGAATATTTGCAGCCGGAGCTGGACGAGTTGTGCGCCGAACTGGTGGCGCAATCGATGCGCGATGCCGGCGCACTGTCGTCGATCGAAGGCCGCGATGTTGCCGCCATCGCGCAACGCTTGTCGCTGCGCGCGGATCGACACGCGCATTTGAGACGCCTGCTGCAGATCGGCCTGCGCGGCGATCGCCTGCTGTCCGAAGACGGACGTTTCCGTCTCGGCGCTGCGGCATCCAACGACGACCCTGCCGCGCACGCGCTCCGCATCGTCGAACGTTGGCCGTTCGCGCAGGGCGCGGTGGCGATGCTGCAACGTTGCATGGCGGCATTGCCGGAAGTCTGGGCCGGTCGGCGGCAGCCGGTCGAGGTGCTGTTCAGCGGCGGCTCGGTCGACGAACTGGAAGTCTTCTACCGTCATTTCCCGCCGCTGCTGCGTGCGGGCGCGATGGTTGCGGGTGCGGCGCAGGCGGCGGGCGGTTGCGCCCGCGTGCTGGAGATCGGCGCCGGCACCGGCGCGCTCACGCATGCCCTGCGCCCGGTGCTGCAGGGAACGACCAGCGAATACGCCTACACCGATGTGGGCCGCCGTTTCCTCATGCACGGACAGAGCCGTTTCGGAGACTGGCCGGCGCTGAGCACCGCGTTGCTGGATCTCGAACGCGACCCTGTGCAGCAGGGTTTCGGTGCCGGATCTTTCGATCTGGTCGCCGGCGCCAATGTCGTGCACGCCACCGCCGACATCTCGCAGACACTGCGGCATCTCCGCAGCGTGCTGCGGCCGGGCGGCATGCTGCTGCTGGTGGAAACGGTGCGTCCGAACGCGTTCGCCGATTGCACCGTGGGCCTGCTCGACGGCTGGTGGGCGTTCCGCGACAGCGCGTGGCGCAGCGACTATCCGCTGCTGACGTCCGAACAATGGTGCGCGCTGCTGGGCGAACACGATTTCGCCGCGACCGTGATCGAAGTCGATCGCGCCGCCGACGGCGGTTCCGGCACCGCAGTGGTCATCGCGGTCGATCGTCGCAGCCGCTCGGCGCCTGCCTCATCGATGTCTGCTTCGGTGACGGCCGCTTCAGTAACGGCCGCTCCGGCGATGTCCGCTCCGGTCGCGCGGGCGCTGCCCACGCCCGTGGCGGCCGCGGATGCGACGGCGCTGTCCGCACCGCCGGTCGTGGTGGTCGAGGTCGATGCGCAGACCTGGGTCGCTGGCCTGATCGAAGCCGATCTGGCGTCGCAGGGCATCGTCGGCGCATCGCCCGAGGCGTCGTTCTCGGCGCTTGGCGCCGATTCGCTGGTGGCGATGCAGACCAGCGGCACATTGCAGAAAGCCCTGGGCGTGGAAGTGCCCTTGTCGCTGTTCTTCGAATTCGGTTCGATCCGCGCGCTGTCACAGCATCTGGTGTCGCGGCACGGCGATGCGATCGAACGCATGCGTCCGAAAGCCTCGGTCGCACCGCCGGCGCAGCCGAGTCTGCGTCCGGCGCCCGCAGCGGCGCATTACGCCATGTCGGCGGCGCAGCGGCGTTTGTGGCTGCTCGCCCAGCTCGAACCGGGCAATCCCTTCTACAACATCCCCGGCGCCATCGCGTTCGATGGCGCACTGGACGCAGGCGCATTGGAAGATGCATTGCGCCGGGTGGTCGACAGGCAGGAATCGCTGCGCACGCGTTTCGTCGAAATCGACGGCGAACCCCGGCAGATCATCGATCCGCCCGATGCGTGGCGGGTGCGCAGGATCGATCTTTCGGCGCTGGAGCCTGCGGAACAGCAGTCGGCCCTGGCGCGGATCCGCACCGAGGAAGGCGCGCAGCCATTCGATCTGACCGTTGCGCCGCTGATGCGCGCGACCCTGGTCGTGCTTTCGCCGACGCGGCACGTGCTGTCCTACGTGATCCATCACATCGTCGCCGACGGCTGGTCGATCCGCGTGTGGCTGCAGCAGGCCGCGCGGATCTACAACGCGGCATTGCACGGCGCCGATGCGCCGCTGCTGCCGCTGCCGGTGCAGTACAAGGATTACACCCTGTGGCAGAACGCGCTGCTCGATCAGGGTCATCTGACCGGGCAGGAAACCTACTGGCTGCATCGCCTCAGCGGTGAATTACCGGTGCTGTCGCTGCCCACCGAACGGCCGCGTCCTGCCGTGCAGACGTATCGCGGCGCGGTCGCGCACCATCGCCTGCCGCGCGGTCTGGCCGATGCGCTGGCGCAACTCGGCCGCGCCAACGACGCCACGCCGTTCATGGTGCTGCTGTCGGGACTGGCCGCGCTGTTCCAGCGCATCACGCGCCAGGACGACATCATCATCGGTAGCCCGATCGCCGGCCGCACCGCGCGTGAGCTCGACGATCTGGTCGGCTTCTTCGTCAACGCGCTGGCGCTGCGCCTCGATCTGAGCGGCGATCCGGATGTCGGCGAACTGCTGCATCGCGCCCGTCGCGTCGCCACCGATGCCTACGCGAACCAGGATTTCCCGTTCGATCGTCTGGTCGAGCTGTTGAACCCGGTGCGCGATCTGGCGCGCTCGCCGATCTTCAGCGTGATGCTGGTCTTCCAGTCGGCCCGCGTCGAAAGTTCGGTGGCCGAAGCCTTCGACGGTCTGCGCATCCAACCGCTGCCGAACGAGTGGTTCACCGCCAAGTTCGATCTGCAGTTCTTCGTCAAGGATGCCGACGACGGCCTGCACATCGCGCTGGAATACAACACCGACCTGTGGGGCCCGGCCAGCGTGCAGCGCATGCTCGAACAGTGGCAGCAGGTGCTGACCGCGATGGTCGCGCAGCCGCAGACGGCATTGTCGGAATTGCCGATGCTGGCCACGGAACATCGCCGGCAGATTCTGCAGGACTGGAACGCGGTTCCCGCCGTCGCTCCGGAAGCCGATTGCCTGCACACGCTGGTGGAAATCGGTGCCCGGCGCGCGCCCGACGCGGCGGCGGTGGTGGACGGCCAGCGCGTCGTCGATCATCGCAGCCTGCATCGCGCCGCCAATGCGCTGGCGCACACGCTCGTCGCGATGGGCGTCGGCCCGGAAACCATGGTCGGCGTGTACGCGCATCGTTCGGCGGAATTGATCGCCGCGCTGCTGGGCGTGCTCAAGGCCGGCGGCGCGTATGTGCCGTTGGATCCCGCGTATCCGGACGATCGCGTCAGCGCGATGGCCGAAGACAGCGGCGCGCGGATCGTGCTGACCACTGCGGCGCTGGCGCCGCGTTTCCCGGTCCGTGGATGCCGGTTCGTGGAGATCGATACGCTGTTCGATGCCGCATCCGATGCGGCTGCCGATGCCCCGCCGCAGGTGCGCGTCGACGGCGAGAACGTCGCCTATCTGATCTACACCTCCGGTTCCACCGGCCGGCCGAAGGCGGTGGTCATCCGCCATCGCAGCGCCGCGGTGCTGATGGCTTGGGCGCAGTCGGTGTTCAGTGCCGAGGAATTGGCCGGCACCCTGGCGTCCACCTCGATCTGCTTCGATCTGTCGGTGTACGAAATGTTCGCACCGCTGGCCGCAGGCGCCAGCGTGGTGGTGGTGCCCGGCAATGTGCTGGACCTGCCGCATCTGCAACCCGCGCGGCCGATCACGCTGTTGAACACGGTGCCTTCCGCCGCGCGCAGTCTGCTGCAGCAGGGCGGGATTCCGGCGTCGGTGCGCACGGTCAATCTGGC
Source organism: uncultured Xanthomonas sp. (assembly GCA_964523435.1). GTDB lineage: Bacteria > Pseudomonadota > Gammaproteobacteria > Xanthomonadales > Xanthomonadaceae > Lysobacter_I. The sequence goes on along the minus strand of CAZGBA010000001.1, from coordinate 49,804 downwards.
CGGCGAGCCGTTCACCGAGGATCTGGTGCTGTCGCTGCAGCAGGGCGCACCCGGTCGACGGGTGGTCAATCTCTACGGGCCGTCGGAAGACACCACGTATTCCACGGTGAAAGCGCTGGCGGCCGGCGAAAAGATCACTCTCGGCAAACCGCTGGCGAACACCCGGCTGTACGTGCTGGACGAACAACTGCGGCCTGTGGATGTGGGCGTGCTGGGCGAGATATACATCGCGGGCGAAGGGCTGGCGCGCGGCTATTTCCGCTGTCCGGCGGCGACCGCTGAGCGCTTTCTGCCCGATCCGCACGCGGTCTTCCCGGGGCTGCGCATGTATCGCACCGGCGACCTCGGCCGCTGGCGCGCGGATGGCGAAGTGGAATACGCCGGTCGCGTCGATCACCAGGTGAAAGTACGCGGTTTCCGCATCGAACTGGGCGAGATCGAAACCCGTCTGCGCACGCATCCCTGGGTGCGCGAAGCGGCGGTGGTGGCGCGCGACGACGGCGGCGGCGCGAAGCGTCTGGTGGCCTATATCTGCACGCCGGACGACGGCGCGACGGACACGGCGCGGATCGATGCCGCTTCCGCTTCCGACGAGGTCGGCATCGACGATGCCGGCGCTTCGGTGCAGCTGTGGCGCACGGTGTTCGAAGACACCTACGCGCAGCTGGAACTGGCGCGCGAAGGCACCCAGGCCGACTTCAACATCGCCGGCTGGACCAGCCGTTACGACGGCAGCCATCTGCCGCAGGCGGACATGCGCGAGTGGGTCGACGGCACTGTCGCCCGTCTGCTCGCGCTCAAGCCGCGCCGCGTGCTGGAACTGGGCTGCGGCACCGGCCTGCTGATGTTCCGGGTCGCGCCGTCGGTGGAGCACTACGTCGCCACCGACTTCTCGCCGGCCACCCTGCATTACCTGCGCAGCCATCTGGATGCGCTGGGCGGGAAGGCGGGTTCGGTGGAGCTGCTCGAACGCGCGGCCGATGCGATCGACGATCTGCCCGGCGACTTCGATCTGGTGGTCGTCAACTCGGTGGCGCAGTACTTCCCGAGTCTGGCGTATCTGCAGCTGGTGATCGAACGCGCCTGCCAGCGGCTCGCGCCGGGCGGGCATCTGTTCCTGGGCGACCTGCGCAGTCTGTCGCTGCAACCGGCGTTCGCCGCGTCGCTGGAACTGCATGCGGCGCCTGCGGCCACGCCGTTGGCCGCCGCGCATTACGGCGCCTGGCACCAGGCCGCGCTGGACAACGAACTGCTGGTGCATCCGGGCCTGTTCGCCCTGCTGCAGCAGCAGGGGCGGATCGGCGCGGTACGGGTGTTGCCGAAGGACGCGCGTCGCGTCAACGAACTGAGCAAGTTCCGTTACGACGTGGTGATCACGCGCAGCGATGCGCAGACGACGGCGTTGTCGTGGTCGGACTGGTCGGGCGACGGCTGGGATCTGGCCAGGCTCGAACGCCGCCTGTGGCAATCGGGCGTGGTTGCGCTTTCGGGCATTCCGAATGCGCGCGTCGCCACCGATGCGCACGCCGCACGGCTGCTGGCCGAGCCCGGCGAATTGAAGACCGTCGGTGAATTGCGTCGTGCGGTGGCCGCTGTCGAGCCCGGCATCGACCCGCAGGCGCTGGCCGAACTCGCGGTCGCCAGCGGTCGGCAGATGGAGCTGAGCTGGCTGGATGGCGCTGCCGACGGCCGGTTGCGCGCGGTGTTCGCCGCACCGGGCGTTCCGCTGCCGGAATGGACGCTGCCGCCGCAGGCCGGATTGACCTTGTCGCAATGCGCAAGTTCGCCCGCGCAGGCGTTGCAGCGGCGGCAGATCGGCGCCGTGCTGCGCCAGCATCTGGCCCGCGAACTGCCCGAACACATGGTGCCGGGTGCGTTCGTGTGGCTGCCGCACTTCCCGCTGACGGCCAACGGCAAGCTCGATCGCAAGTCGTTGCCCGACCCGCAGCGTTCCGGCGCCGCGCACGATTTCATCCCGGCGCGCACGCCGGTGGAACGCGAACTGTGCGGCATCTGGAGCGAAGTGCTGGGCCAGGACCGCATCGGCGTGCACGACGATTTCTTCGCGCTCGGCGGGCATTCGCTGCTGGCCACCCAGGTTGTCACCCGCATCAACCGCGCGTTCGGCACGTCGCTGGCGTTGCGCGCGATGTTCGAAGCGCCGACGGTGGCGCGTCTGGCCGAACTGTTGCCGGCGGAAAAGCCCGCCGTGTCGGCTTCGCGTACGCCGGTGATCGCCCGCCGCGCGCGTGCGGCCGGTGCGCAGGACCGGTTGCGCGCCGCAGTCGCCGCCGACGACCTGGAGGGTGGAGCGAAATGACTTCCTCCACGGGCACGCCCCATTGGGGAGGTTCGCGGCCGGACATCTCCACGCAGCGCGCAAGAACGCCCGGTCCGGTCAAGAGCCTGTTGGAGGATCTGCGTCGACATGGCTTGCCGCCCATCGACAAGCCGCATCGTCTGTCGGTGTGGTCGGTCGCGCTGTGGCTGATGTTAGTCGACGTGATGTGGGCGCTGTTGGCCGGCTTCCGGGTTACCCGGGCGTCGATCGTCAGCTCGATTGTCGTCACCGCTGTCTTGGCCAGCCCGCTGCTGATCCGCAGCGCGCGCGCGCGCGCCGGGGTGCGCGAGACGCTGCTCACGGTGACTGGCCTGCTGGTCTTCGCGCCGGTCAACATGATGTTGAGCTATCTGGTGCTGGCCCTGGCGCCGCCGATGGTCGACGATCAACTCGCGGCCATCGATGCCGCGCTCGGCTTCGACTGGGCCGCAGTGGCGCAGTGGGTTCATGCGCATCCGTGGCTCGACACGGTCTTCTGGTGGTCCTACCGCAGCGCCATTCTGCAGATCGTGGTGCTGGTCATCGTGCTCGGTGCCACGGGTCGACACCAGCAACTGCGCGAGTTCAATGCGCTGTTCATCGTCGGCGGTGTTTTCTGCGTTCTGTTCTCGGCGTTGGCGCCGGCTTTCGGCCCTTGGCATGCCGCGCCCGCTGCGCCGTTCGATGCCAGCGCGGTGTCGCACTTCGAATCGTTGCGCGACGGCAGTCTGCGTCTGATCGATCTGAGCGCGATGCAGGGCCTGGTGTCGATGCCCTCGTTCCACACGATGGGCGCGGTGTTCTTCGCCTACTCGATGCGCGGTGTCCGGGGCTGGGCGCCGCTGTATTCGCTGCTCAACTTGCTGATGGTGGCGTCCACACCGACCGAGGGCGGCCATTACCTCGCCGATGTGCTGGCGGGCGGCTGCGTCGCGCTCGCCATGATCGCGCTGTGGCGCTCCGAATTCCTCTCCTCCAAGAATGCCTCCCATGCACACGCTCGCGTCGCAGCTCGCTGAACTTTCTCCCCAACGCAAACGCGAACTGCTGACGCGCGCGGCGGATTTCGATCTGTTTCCGCTGTCGCACGGCCAGGAACGCATGTGGTTCCTCGACCGCCTGCGGCCCGGCACGCCGAACTACAACATGCCCGGCCGCGTCGATTTCCGCGGTCGACTGGATGTGTCCGCTCTGGAGCGCGCGCTGCAGGCGGAAGCCGAACGCCATGAATCGCTGCGCACCGCCTTCGTCGAATTCGAAGGGGTGCCGATGCAGATCGTGCAGCCGCCGAAGCATCGCCTGGAGCAGGTCGATCTGAGCGGTCTGCCCGCCGAGGACCGCGAAACCGAATGCGAGCGTCTGCTGCTGGCCGCCGCGCGCGAACCGTTCGATCTCGCCGAAGGCCATCTGTTCCGTTCGATGCTGATCCGGCTCGATCCCGAACATCACGTGCTGCTGCTCAACCTGCACCACATCGTCTGCGACGACTGGTCGCACGGCGTGCTGATGCGCGAGATCGCGGCCGGCTACACCGGCGGCGAATTGCCGCCGCTGGAGATCCAGTACGCCGACTACGCCTGCTGGCAGCGCGAGCAGCAGCAGGGCGAAGACACGGAACGGCTGGCCGACTACTGGATGCAGCGTCTGGCCGGTGCGCCGGGCCTGCTGGCGATGCCGCTCGACCGCCCGCGTCCGCCGATGCAGAACTTCAACGGCGCGCGGATCGGATTCACCCTGGATGCGGATATTTCGCAGCGCATCGAGCGGCTCGCGCGCGAGCGCAACGCGACGCCTTACATGGTGGTGTTCGCGGCGTTCCAGGTGTTGCTGCATCGCTACACCGGCCAGAACGATATGGTCATCGCCACGCCGATCGCCAACCGGCCGACGCCGGAACTGGAAGCGCTGGTGGGCCTGTTCTTCAACACCCTGCCGATGCGCGCCGACTGCTCGGGCGATCCGGCGTTCGACGCGCTGCTCGAACGCGTGCGCGAGTCCGCGCTGCAGGATTACGCGCACCAGGACATGCCGTTCGTGAAGATCGTCGAACTGCTGCAGCCCGAGCGCGCGCTGAGCCACAACCCGCTGGTGCAGGCGATGTTCATCCTGCAGAACGCGCCGCACGAAGCCTTCGAATTGCCCGGCCTGAGCGCGCATCTGCGCGAGGTCGACAACCGCACCGCACAGTTCGACCTGATCCTGTCGCTGCGCCGCACCGCCGAAGGCATGGCCGGTTACGTGCACTACGACACCGACATCTTCGACGCGACGACCATGCAGCGGCTGATCGGCCACTACAGGACGCTGCTGCAATCCGCCTGCGCCGATCCGTCGCAGCGCATCTCGATGCTGCAGATGCTCACGCCGGCGGAACTGCAGCGGGTGCGCTACGACTGGAACGACACCGCGCAGCCGCGCGAAACCGGCGTTTGCCTGCAGCATCTGGTCCAGCGCCAGGCGGCGGCTGCGCCCGGGGCGACGGCGGTGATCTTCGGCGAGGAGCGGCTCGACTACGGAACGCTGGATGCGCACGCCAACCAGGTCGCACACACATTGATCGCGCTCGGCGCCAAGCCCGGCGCCAACGTCGGCATCTGCCTGCGCCCCGGTCCGGACATGGTGATCGCATTGCTGGCGACGGTGAAAGCCGGCTGCGCCTATGTGCCGCTGGATCCCGCCTATCCCGCCGAGCGGCTCGCCTTCATGCTGCAAGACGCCGGCATCGCCGTGTTGATCAGCGCCGACGACGTGGCCGCGCAATTGCCGCCGACGGCATGTCCGCAGTTGCGTCTGCACGCCGACACCGCGCGCGAACAGCCGACCGATGCGCCGCAGGTGCACGTCGGCGGCGAGCATCTGGCCTACGTGATCTACACCTCGGGCACCACCGGCCGGCCGAAGGGCGCGATGATCCGCCACGCCGGCATCGTCAACAATCTGCTCGATCTCAACGAAAGCCATGGCGTCGGCCCGGCCGATCGCGTGCTCGCGCTGTCGTCCTTCAGCTTCGACATGTTCGTGTACGAAACCTTCGGCATCCTGGCCGCAGGCGGCGCCGTGGTCATGCCGCAGGCCGAGGGCGCGCGCGATCCCGCGCACTGGGCCGAGCTGATCCAGCGCCACCAGGTGTCGATCTGGAATTCCGCGCCGGCCCTGCTGGAAATGCTGCTGCGCCACGTCGAGAGCGTGCCCGGTCTTTCCTTGCCGTCGCTGCGCACCGCGATCATGGGCGGCGACTGGGTGCCGGTGAGCATGCCCGACCGTTTCAAGCGGATCGCCTCCGGCGCGCGCTTCGATGTGCTGGGCGGTGCGACCGAAGCATCGATCCACTCGATCACCCAGACCGTCGAGCGCGTCGATCCGGAGTGGACCAGCATCCCGTACGGCAAGCCGATGGTGAACCAGCGCGCGCTGGTCCTGGACGCGCAGTTCAATCCGGTGCCGGTGGGCGTCCCCGGCGAACTGTATCTCGGCGGCAAAGGCCTAGGGCACGGTTACTGGGCGCGTCCCGCGCTGACGGCGGAACGCTTCCTGCCAGATCCCTTCAACGACGCGCCGGGTGCGCGCATGTATCGCACCGGCGACCTCGCGCGCTGGCGCGAGGACGGCACCATCATCCTCATCGGCCGCATCGACCATCAGGTCAAGATTCGCGGCCATCGCATCGAACTGGGCGAGATCGAAAGCGCGCTGCGCGAACATCCCGCCGTGCGTCAGGCGGTGGCCGGCGCGCGCGCCGACGCCACCGGCGAGAAACGCATCGTTGCGTGGCTGGTGTTCCACGAAGGTCGCGCGGTGCCGGTTGAAGAGGTGCTTGATGTCGCACGCGCGCATCTGCCTGCGTACATGATGCCGGCGCTGGCGATGGAGCTGCAGAAGTTGCCGCTCAGCCCCAACGGCAAGGTCGACCGTTCCGCGATGCCGGCACCGGACGCCGCTCCGGCGAAGACCGTGAGCGAACTGCCGCAGACCCCGCTGCAGCAGCTGGTCGCCGATCTGTTCTGCGAGGTGCTTGGCCTGCATGCGGTGGGACTGCACGACAACTTCTTCGATCTCGGCGGGCATTCGCTGCGCGCCACGCAGCTGGCGGCGCTGGTGCGCGAATGGTTCCAGATCGAACTGCCGCTGCGGCATCTGTTGCTGGAACCGACCGTCGCTGCTGTCTCGAACGAATTGCAGCGATTGGCCGCCGAACGCAACGTCGATCTGCATGCGGTGCTGGCGGCGATGGAAGCGGACGACGACATCACGGAAGAGGAGATGGCCTGAAATGAACGCGCATGAAAACGAAGCCTTGTCGAAATTGAAGGAACTGGCGCGCAACGGTCTGGACCGGCTGGCCGCGCAGGATCCGCTGCTCATGGAATTGCTGGCGCGCGAACGGCATCGCCAGGACGAGACGCTGACGATGGTGGCGTCCTCCAGCAGCGCCGATCTGTCGGTGCAGGCCTGCCTCGGGCAAGGCCTGAGCAACGTCACCACCGAAGGCTATCCGGGACGGCGCTATCACGCCGGCTGCGAGATCGTCGACGAGATCGAAACGCTGGCGGCGCAGCGCGCCTGCACCGCGTTCGGCGCGCGCTATGCGAACGTGCAGCCGCATTCGGGCTCCACCGCCAACCAGGTGGTGATGTTCGGATTGCTGCAGCCCGGCGATTGCATCCTCGGCCTCGATCTGGACAGCGGCGGGCACCTCACCCACGGCTCGCCCGCCAACGTCTCCGGCCGTTATTTCCGCGCCGAAGCCTACGGCCTGGGCGCCGACGGCCTGATCGATTTCGATCAGGTCCGCGATCAGGCGCTGCGCCATCGGCCGCGTCTGCTGATCTGCGGCGCCAGCGCGTATCCGCGTACGATCGATTTCGCGCGTTTCCGCGAAATCGCCGACGAATCCGGCGCGCTGCTGCTCGCAGACATTTCGCATATCGCCGGTCTGGTGGCCGCGGGCCTGCATCCCAGCCCGATCGACCACGCGCACTTCACCACCACCAGCACCTACAAGCAGCTGTTCGGCCCGCGCGGCGGACTGGTGATGTGCGGCCGCGATACCGACACGCCGATCGGGTCGGGCGGACTGACGTGCTCGAAGCTGGTGCAGCGTTCGCTGTTTCCGCAGGTGCAGGGCACGCCGGACCTCGGCGCGATCGCCGCGAAAGCGCGCGCGCTGGCCGGACTGACCACGCCGGCCTTCGTCGAACTGGCCACGCGCATCGTCGACGATGCGAAAGCATTGGCCGATGCGTTCGTGCAGCGCGGCTGGAACGTGCTGACCGGCGGCACCGACAACCACATGCTGCTGGTGGACGTCGCCGCGCGCGGCCTCACCGGTCGCGTGGCGGAAGCCTCGCTGGAAGCCTGCGGCATCGTGATCAACAAGAACCGCATCCCCAACGACAAGCACGGCCCGCTGGTCAGCAGCGGCGTGCGTTTCGGCACCAACACCCTGGCCCTGCGCGGCCTGCCGCCGGCGGCGATGGCGCGTTGCGCGGATCTGGTCGAAGACGTGCTGCTGCACGTACAGGTGCAGGGCAATACGCAATGGCGGCTGGATACGCAGCGCCAGCAGCGTGTGAGCGAAGAAGTGCGCGCGCTGTGTCGCGAATATCCGCTGCCCGGCATCGCGCCGGGAGACGCCGCTGCGAAACACGTCGTGGCCCCGTCCTCGACCTCGAACACCATGCCCTCATCTGCTGCGAACTCACCCGCCATGAGCTCATCGCTCATGCGCGCGACGGCCCACGCCGATCATGCCGACCAGGCCGTCACCGATTGAAAGCCCCATGAACGATCTGCCTTCCATTCAAGCTTCGCGTCCCGCCGAAACCGCGCGCAAGCGTCTGTTGCAAAAACTGCTGCGCGGCCAGGGTCTGGTCGCCGACGGTATCCCGCACGCCGATCGCGGAGCGCCGTTGCCGCTGTCGTTCGCGCAGCAGCGGCTGTGGTTCCTGGATCGCCTGCACCCGGGCAGCAATCTCTACAACATTCCGCTGATGCTGGAGCTGGAAGGCGACGCCGATGCGCAGGCGATCCACGACAGCCTGCTGCAACTGGTGCAACGGCACGACGCGCTGCGCACCACGATCCAGGTCGGCGACAGCGAACCGGCGCAGCGGGTGCATGCCGAAGCGCGACTGCCGTGGACCCTGCACGATCTGCGCGACCGTCCCGATGCCGCGCACGACGCGCGCGCGCTGGCCGAAGAGATCGCGCTGCAGGCGTTCGATCTTGAAACCGGTCCACTGCTGCGCGCGGCGCTCGTGCGCTACGCCGAACAGCGTTCCATTCTGGTGCTGGCCCTGCATCACATCGTCGCCGACGGCTGGTCGCTCGGCGTGCTGATGCGCGAATTCGCCGTGCACTACGGCGAGCGCACCGGCGGCATCGCCGTCGCGCCGCAGGCGCAGGCGCCGTTGCAGTACCCCGATTACGCCGCCTGGCAGCGCAAGCGTCTGGACGATGCCGCGATAGCGCCGTCGCTGGCGTACTGGACGCAGCATCTCAGCCCCTTGCCCGAAGCGCTGTCGCTGTCCCCGGATCCCACGCTGACCGGCGCGTCCGCCAGCATCGGCGGCCGCGTCGCGCTCACCCTGGAAGGGCCGCGACTGCAGGCTCTGCGCGAGCTGGCGCATCGCGAACGCTGCACGCCGTTCGTCGCGCTGCTGGCCGCATGGGCCGCAGTGCTGCACCGTTTCTCGGGCCAGACCGATCTGGTCATCGGCACGCCCGTCGCCGGACGCGACCGCGCCGAAACCTCCGGCTGCGTCGGCCTGTTCGTCAACACCCTGGCCCTGCGCTGCGCGGTGGATGGCGGGATGTCCTTCACGCAACTGCTGACCGATCTGCGCCAGGTCACGCAGGAGGGTCTGGCGCACGCCGAACTGCCATTCGAACGGATCGTCCAGACGCTGGCGCCCGATCGTTCCGACGGCCGTTCGCCGCTGTTCCAGGTCGCGTTCGACTACATCAACACCGATCTGCAGGACATCACGCTTCCCGGTCTGCGGCTGCGGCCGTTGGATCTGGAGCAGCCGCCCGCGAAGTTCGACCTGACCCTGGTCGTCGGCGAATACCCCGGCGGCATCAGCGCCGGTATCGAATACGACGCTGGCCGCTTCGGCGCCGAGCGCATGCACACGCTGGCGCGCGCGTTCGAGCGCATGCTCGACGAATTGACCGCGCATCCCGACGCGCCGCTGGGCGATGCGCCGTTGATGTCCGTCGACGAGCGCCTCAAGGTGCTGCAGGAATGGAACGCCGACAGCGCAGCGCCGGCGCAGGACCAGACTACCCTGGTGTCGCTGATCCAGGCGCAGGTGGCACGCACGCCCGATGCGCTGGCGATCGAAACCTCCGATCTGCAGTTGAGCTATGCCGAACTGAATCGGCGCGCCAATCGCTTGGCGCATCGCCTACAGGCGCTCGGCACGACCACGGACGCGATGGTGGGCGTGTGCCTGCCGCGCAGCGCGGAAGCGATCGTGGCGTTCCTGGCGGTCATGAAAGCGGGTGCGGCCTACGTGCCGCTGGATCCGGCCTTCCCGGCAGGCCGTCTGGCGATGATGTGCGAAGACGCGCGCCCGACGCTGGTGCTGACCATCGATCGCCTGCGCGATGTGCTGCCGCCACTGGATGTGAGCGTCGTGTGTCTGGACGACGACGCGGCTCTGGACAGCCAGTCCGACCAAAACCAGCCCGCTCAAAACCAGCCCGACCACGACCTGTCGACGCAGCTGCTGCCGGATCATGCCGCCTACGTGGTGTTCACTTCCGGCTCCACCGGCCGCCCGAAAGGCGTCGTCGCGACCCATCGCGGCTGCGTGCGCCTGGTGCGTGCGCCCGATTACGTATCGATCGGACCGGACAGCCGCGTCCTGCAGTTCTCCACCACCACATTCGATGCCGCGACGTTCGAAATCTGGTCGGCGCTGGTCGCCGGTGCCTGCGTGGTCGTCGCGCCTCCGGGAAATCTGTCGCCCGGCGAATTGCTGGCCTTCGTACGCGAACAGCGCGTCGGCGCAATGTTCCTCACCACCGCCCTGTTCAACCACATCGTCGATATCGCACCGGCGCTGTTCGAGCACGTGCCGCAGGTGCTGTTCGGTGGCGAGGCGGTGTCGGCGGCGCATGTCGCGCGCGCGCTGGGTCATGCGCCGCCCGGCGGTTTGATCCACGTCTACGGCCCGACCGAAACCACCACCTTCGCCACCTTCCAGCCATTGCGCACCAGCGAAGGCGGCATCCCGATCGGTCGTCCGATCGTGAGCACCCGCTGCTACGTGCTCGATGCGCGACTGCAGCCGGTGCCGCCGGGCGTGGCGGGCGAGCTGTACATCGGCGGCGCCGGTCTGGCGCGTGGCTATCTGCGGCGCGGCGCGATGACCGCCGAGCGCTTCCTGCCCGATCCCTTCGACGTGGCCGGCGCGCGCATGTATCGCAGCGGCGACGTCGTCTGCCAGCGCGAGGACGGCAGCCTGGATTTCGTCGGCCGTATCGACCACCAGGTCAAGATCCGCGGTTTCCGCATCGAACTGGGCGAAATCGAAGCCGCGCTGCGCGCGTTGCCGGAAGTGGCCGATGCACGCGTGCTGTGCCGCGAAGACACCCCCGGCGATCGGCGTCTGGCCGCCTATGTGGTGCCGCGCGACCCGGACACCTCCGGCGCTGCGTTGCGCGAGGCGCTGCGCGGCGAATTGCCTGAATTCATGGTGCCCACGCTGTGGGCCATGCTGTCGGCATTGCCGCTTTCGCCGACCGGAAAAGTCGATTGGCGCGCGCTGCCCGCGATCGACGGCGACACGGTCAGCGAGCACGACTACGAAGCGCCGCGCAACGAAACCGAGCGCCAGCTGGCCGATATCTGGCAGCAGGTGCTGAACATCGGGCGCGTCGGCATCCGCGACAATTTCTTCGACATCGGCGGCCATTCGCTGGCGGCGATGCAGGTGACGACGCGCGTCGCGCAGGTGTTCGGCATCGATCTGCCGCTGCGCGCGCAGTTCGACAGCGCTTGCCTGGCCGATCTGGCGCGCGAGGTGTCGCGCCAGCGCGATGCCGGCGCCACCGTCGATTACCAGAGCATCACGCCGGTATCGGCGATCGGCGAACATCCGCTGTCGCACGCGCAGAAGCGCCTGTGGTTCCTGTCGAAGATCGAACCGGACAACCCCTTCTACAACATCCCCTGGGCCATCGAACTCGAAGGCCGCCTGGATCTGCCGGCGCTGCAGCTCGCGCTGCAGACGATGGTCGATCGGCACGATGCGCTGCGTACTACATTCCAGACCCGTGGTGGGCAAGCGCACCAGTACGTCATCGAGCGGATGGACATCGAAGTACCGCTGATCGATCTGTCGGATGTCCCCGAGACGGTCGCCCGTGAAGAGGCGGAGCGACTGGCGCGCGGCGAAGCGCAGGCGCCGTTCGATCTCGAAAACGGCCCGCTGCTGCGTTGTTCGGTGGTGCGTTTGCCCGCTGGCCACGATCTGCTTTTGCTCAACGTGCACCACATCGTCAGCGACGGCTGGTCGATGGGCATCCTGGTCCGGGAAATGAGCGCCGTCTACGCGGCGCGGCGGAGCGATGTCCTGTCGTCGGCCGTACTACAGTACGTCGCCTACACGCAGTGGCAGAACCGCCTGCTGGAAGGCGACCGGCTGCGCGCCCAGGAAGCGTTCTGGGTGCAGCGCCTGCAGGGGCCGCTGCCCGCGCTGGAACTGCCGGCCGACCGTCCGCGTCCGCCGGTGCAGAGCTATCGCGGCCGGACCCGGCGCTACGATCTGGGCGCGGAACGCTCGACTGCGGTGAAGGGGCTGGCGCGCCAGAACAACGCATCGTTGTTCATGGCCATGCTCGCGGCCTTCAAGCTGCTGATCTACAAACTCACCGGCGAGCAGGACCTGCTGGTCGGCACGCCGATCGCCGGCCGTCGCGACCCCGCGCTGGAAAACCTGGTCGGCTTCTTCGTCAATACCCTGGTGCTGCGCACCGATCTGGGCGGCGACCCGACGTTCTCGGAACTGCTCGGACGCGTGCGCGACACCGCATTCGGCGCCTGGGCGCATCAGGACTATCCGTTCGATCAACTGGTCGAAACCCTGAATCCGCCGCGCGATCTGGGCCGGCAGCCGATCTTCACGGTGCTGTTCACGCTGCAGAACGAAATCGAGGCGCTGGCGCGCAACGCCGAATTCGCCGGTCTGCCGGCGTCGCTGTTCGGCAACGCGACCGCGTTCTCGAAGTTCGATCTGTCGTTCTTCGTCTCCGAAAGCGCCGAAGGACTTGCGCTGCATATCGAATACGCGACGGATCTGTTCGATGGCGAGCGCATCGACCGGATGTTCGCCAGCTATGCGCGCGTTCTGGACGAGGTCTGCGCCGACGCCAGCCGACGTATCGGTCAGGTCGGGCTGCACAGCCAGGATGAACTCGACAGGCTGCTGCGCGGCTTCAATCCGCCCGCAGCCACGCTGCCTGCGGTCGATGGCGTGCATCGCCTGTTCGAGGCGCATGCGCAACGCGCGCCGGAAATCATCGCGCTGGTCGATGGCGATGTGGTGTTGAGCTACGCCGAACTGGATGTCCGCGCGAACCGGCTCGCATCGCGCCTGCACGCACTCGGCGTCGGCGCCGAGGACGCGGTGGCGCTGATGGCCGAACGCTCGAGCGACGCGGTCATCGCCATGCTGGCGGTGCTGAAGGCCGGCGCATGCTATCTGCCGCTGGATCCCGCCTATCCGCGCGCGCGTCTGCGGCTGATGGCCGCCGACAGCGGGGCTGCGGTCCTGCTGTGCCAGGCGGCGCACATCCGGGTCGCCAACCGGCTGCTGTGGGATGCGCCCTCGTTGCGTCATCTGATCGCCCTGGACGCGGACGATCCGACCACGCTGATGGAGCGCGGTCAGCAGCAGATCGATCGCAGGCTGTGGGATTACGTGGCCGAGCGCGCGACGAATGCGATCAACGCATCCGGCTGGATGAGCAGCTATACCGGCGAGGATCTGTCCGCCGGGGAAATGGAAGAGTACGTCGCCAACGTGCTCGCCAAACTCAAGCCGCATCTCACCCCGCAGACGCGCGTGCTGGAGGTCGGCTGCGGTTCGGGCCTGACCATGTTCGCGCTCGCGCCGCTGGTGGCGCATTACCACGGCACGGATCTCTCGCCGGCGATCATCGAACGTTCGCGCGCCGAGGCCGCGCGTGCCGGTCTCGACAACGTCACCCTGCAGGCCTTGCCGGGCGAGCGCGTCGGCGAGGTCGAGGGCGAATTCGACATTCTGGTGCTGAACAGCGTTATCCAGCTGTTCCCGGGCCACAACGTGCTGCGCGATGTGCTGCGCAGCGGCGCATCCAAGCTCCGCCAGGGCGGCGTCATCTTCGCTGGCGACATCATGGATCTGCGTCGCCGCGATGCCCTGCTGCAGTCGCTGGCCGATTTCAGCCGCGAGCATGCCGGCAGCGGTTATCGCACCAAGCTCGAATGGGACGACGAACTGTTCCTCGATCCCGATTTCTTCCACGATCTTCGCGGCCATCTTCCGGGCGTGTGCGACGTCCAGGTCAGCGACAAGATCCACACCATCGGCAACGAACTGACCGGCTTCCGCTACGACGCGGTGATCCGCATCGATCGCACCTCGGCGCCGACGCCGCACCGGCCGGCCAAACGCTACAGCGGCCGCCCGGAAATCGCCGCAGCGTCCGCCATCGCGCCGACGGTCGGCGGTCATCCCGATCGCTGCGCGTACGTCATGTACACCTCCGGGTCCACCGGCACGCCGAAGGGCGTGATGGTCACCCATCGCGGCATCCTGCGGCTCGTTCACGAGCCGAAGTTCGTGCGCATCGCGCCGGACGATACGTTGCTGCAACTGGCGCCGATCGGATTCGATGCGTGCACGCTCGAAATCTGGGGCGCGCTGACCAACGCCGCCAAGCTGGTGCTGGCGCCGACCGACACGCGCTCTCCACAGGAGATCGGCGAGCTGCTCGGCCGCCACCGCATCAGTGTGCTGTGGCTGACCGCCGCGCTGTTCCAGCAGATGATGGACCTGCGCCCGGAAGATCTGGCGGGCGTGCGCCAATTGCTGGCGGGCGGCGAAGCGTTGCCGGTACGCCAGGCGCAGCGTTTCGTCGAAACCTATCCCGACAATCGCCTGATCAACGGCTACGGTCCCACCGAAAACACCACGTTCTCGACCACGCATGCTGTCGATGCGCTGGACGAACAGGCGACCAGCGTGCCGATCGGCCGGCCGATCCAGCACAGCAGCGTCTACATTCTCGACCGCGATGGCCAGCCACTGCCGATCGGCGCCGCAGGCGAGCTGTTCGTCGGTGGCGCCGGCCTGGCGCGCGGCTATCTGCAGCGCCCGGCGCTGACGGCGGAACGCTTCGTGCCGCATCCCTGGGCCACCGAACCGGGCGAGCGGCTGTACCGCACCGGCGATCTGGCGCGCTTCGACGCCGAGGGCGTGATCGAATATCTCGGCCGCATCGACCATCAGGTCAAGATCCGCGGCCATCGCATCGAACTGGGCGAAATCGAGGCGGTGCTGGCCCAGCACCCGCAGGTGCGGCAAGTGCTGGTGACCGTGCTGCAGAATGCGAACGGCGACCGTCAGGTCGTGGCCTATGTGGCGGCCGACGCGACGCTTGCGGTGGATGCGCTGCGCCATTGGCTGCGTGGCCAGCTGCCCGAGTACATGATCCCGGCGCGTTTCGTGGTGCTCGACGCCCTGCCGTTGAACGCCAACGGCAAGATCGATCGCAAATCGCTGCCCGATCCCGACGAGGTGTCCTCGCTGACATCGTCGGGCCAGCAGCCGCGCGATGAGATCGAACGCCTGGTGTGCGACATCTGGCAAAGCGTGCTTGGCCGCGAACACATCGGCATCCGCGACAACTTCTTCGATCTCGGCGGTCACTCGCTGCTTGCGACCCAGGTCATCTCGCGGGTCAGCGATGCGATCGGCGTCGAAGTGTCGATCCGGACCCTGTTCACCGATCCCACGATCGCCGAATTCTCCGCAGCGTTGCGCGCAACGGCGGGGCAGGGCGAGGAACGCTCGCCGATCGAACGGATCGCCGAGCGGACGCACTATCCGCTGTCGCACGCGCAGCGCCGGATGTGGTTCCTGGCGCAGTTCGATCCCGATGGCAGTTCGTACAACATGGTGGTCACGCTGGCGCTGGAAGGCGACGTGCGCGTGGACGTCCTGCGCGGCAGCCTCGATGCGCTGGTCCTGCGGCACGAAGCGCTGCGCACCGTGTTCGAGTCGGTCGATGGCGAACCGATGCAACGGATCCTGCCCGGGGCCGCATGGCCGTTCGAGCATGCGCGCATCGCGCCGGAAGGCGAGCTGTCGGCGGAAGAACGCATCCGTGCGCTCGCGCGGGCCGAGGCCGAACGGCCTTTCGACCTGCAGCACGACCTGCCGTGCCGTGCCCTGATGCTGTCGACCGACGACCGCAACGCGGTGCTCGTGCTGGTGCTGCATCACATCATTTCCGACGGCTGGTCGATGGACCTGCTGGCGGACGAAATCGCGGTGACCTACCGCGCGCTGCTGCAGGGCGCCGAATCCCCGCTGCCGGCGCCGGCGTTGCGTTACGTCGATGTCGCGGCCTGGCAGAACGCACGCTCTGAACGCGGCGAGCTGCAAGAACAGGAAACCTTCTGGCTGCAGACCCTGCAGGATCTGCCGCCGCCGCTGGAGCTGCCGACGGATCGTCTGCGTCCGGCCCGCTACAGCGATCGCGGCGCAACCGCGACGCGCGAAGTTCCGCATGCGACCGCCGCCGGTCTTCGGACCCTGGCGAAGGCCCAGGGCGCGACGCTCTACGCGACGATGCTCGCCGGCTTCCAGCTGCTGCTGGCGCGACTGGCGGATACCCGCGATGTCGTGATCGGTACGCCGGTGGCCAATCGCCACCATCTCGCGCTCGAGAGCGTCGTCGGTTTCTTCGTCAACACCCTCGTGTTGCGCGGACGGCCGCAGCCGCAGCAGGGCTTCGGCGACTGGCTGCGCCAGGTGCAATCCGATGTGCTGCGCGCGATCGCCAACCAGGACTATCCGTTCGATCTTCTGGTCGAACGCCTGCAGCCGGAACGCGATCTGTCGCGCACGCCGTTGTTCCAGGTGCTGTTCGCGCTGCGCAATCAGGGCCTTGAGCCGCCTGCGGTGGAGCTCGGCGGCGCGCGTGCGCGCGGTCTGCCGCTGCTGGACAACGAACAGGCGCGCTTCGATCTGAGCGCGACCGCCCGCGACGGCGGCGATACGCTGCACGTGGAATTCGAATATCGCACCGGCCTGTTCGATGCGGCCACGGTCGAAGGCTGGCTGGATCTGTATCTGCAGATCCTCGCGCAGGCCGCTGCCGCGCCGCAGAATCCGCTGAGGGCTCTGCTGGCGCCGAGCGATCCCGTGGCGTGGCGTCGATTGGGCGAGGGCCCGGCTGCGCCATCGCTGCAGGCGCACACGCTGGATGCGGCCTGGGTGGCGCAAGCGCGGCGTACGCCGCAGCGACCGGCGCTCAGCGACGGTCGGGTCACGTTGACCTACGGCGAAGCCTTGCGTCGCAGCAGCGCGATCGCGCATGGCCTGCGCGCGTCGGGCGTGGTGCGCGGGCAGTTCGTCGCGGTCGCCGGTGCGCGTTCGATCGACACCGTGCTGGCCTATCTGGGCGTGCTGCAGTCGGGCGCGTCCTTCGTTTATCTCGACCCGGCGCTGCCGACCGCTCGCATGCAGCAGATGCTGCAGGACACGGCGGCGGTGCGGGTGTTGCAGACCGGGCCGGCGACCTTGCCGGACGATGCGCCGCCGGCCATGCCGCTGGCGCAGGTCGAAGCGTTGGGCGTGGAACGCGCGGGTGCTGCCGAAGCCATCGACGCGCCCACCTGCGCGCTCGCCGAAGGCGTGGCGCACGTGATCTACACCTCGGGCTCCACCGGCCGTCCCAAGGGCGTGCTGGTCGGCCATCGCAACGTGCTGCGCCTCGCGGCGCAGACGCGCGAGCTGGAAGTGCTGCCGCATCAGCGCGTGCTGCAGGCGGCCACGCTGTCGTTCGACGCATCCACGTTCGAAATCTGGAACGCGCTGCTGCATGGCGCCGAAATGGTGGTGGCGCCCGACGATGCGGTCGGCGACCCCGAACGCCTGGCCGCCTTCATCGCCGAGCAGCGCATCGATGTGGTTTGGCTGACCTCGTCGCTGTTCAACGCGATCGTCGATCTCGATCCGACGCGGCTGTCCGGCGTGCGCCGGCTGATGGCCGGCGGCGAGGCCCTGTCGGTCGCGCATATCGCCCGCGCCCTTGATGTGCTGGGCCCGGACCGCCTGGTCAACGGCTACGGCCCGACCGAGAACACCACGTTCTCCACCACCTATCCGATCGATGCCGTGGCGCCGGGACAATCCTCGGTGCCGATCGGCCGGCCGTTGCAGGACAGCAGCGCGCGCGTGCTCGATGGCTTCGGCGAACCGGTGCCGTCGGGCGTGCCCGGCGAGCTGTACGTCGGCGGCGACGGTGTCGCCTTCGGCTATCTCGGCCAGCCCGCGCTGACCGCCGAGCGCTTTCTGCCCGATCCGTGGTCCGCACGCCCCGGCGCGCGTCTGTACCGCACCGGCGATCGCGTGCGTCAGCGCGCCGACGGCACGATCGACTATCTCGGACGTACCGACACCCAGCTGAAGATCCGGGGTTACCGCATCGAGCCCGGCGAAATCGAAGCCGTGCTCGCCGCGCATCCGCAGGTCGGCGCCGCAGCGGTGATCGCGCCGCACGGCCCCGATGGCATGCCGCGCCTGGTGGCTTACGTCAGCGTTCCCGATGGCGGTCGCGACGGCCTGTCGCCGCTGCTGCGCGCGTATCTGCGCGAGCGCCTGCCCGAATACATGATGCCGGCGCAGATCATCGCGCTGGACGCGCTGCCGCTGACCCGCAACGGCAAGCTCGACGTGGCCGCGCTGCCCGCACTCGCCGACGATGTCGTGGCCGCAGATGCGCGGCCCTCCACGCCGCTGCAGCAGGTCGTGGCGGCGGTGTGGTCGGACGTGCTGGGCGTATCCACGGACACGCTCGGTCTGCACGACAACTTCTTCGAGCGCGGCGGCCATTCGCTGCTGGCCGCGCAAGTGGTCTCGCGCCTGCGCGTTGAACTGGCGCTCGAACTGCCGCTGCGCACGCTGTTCGAATCGCCGACGATCGCCGAGCTGTCGGTGAAGCTCGAACCGTCGCTGTCGCAGGACGGCGATCACGACGTCGTGCCGCCGGTGCTGGCCCTGCATCGCGACGGCCCCGCGCCGTTGTCGCTGTTCCAGCAGCGGTTCTGGTTCCTGCATCGCGCCGGCCAGCCGTACCGCGCCTCCCTGGCGCTGCAATTGCACGGCGATCTGAACGTCGCCGCGTTCGAGCAGGCGCTGGCCGAGGTGGTGCGCCGCCACGAAGTGCTGCGCAGCTGTTTCCCCGACGAAGACGGCAGACCGATGCAGCAGGTGCTGCCGCTGGCGCAGGCATTGCCGCTGCCGCTGGCCCTGACCGACCTGTCGGCGCTGCCGCAGGACGCCTCCGAGTCGACCATGCAACATCTGGTCGCCGAGGAAGCGCAACGTCCGATCGATCTGGCCAACGGCCCGGTGCTGCGGGCGGCGCTGGTGCGCAACGCTGCGGACCGGCACACCTTGCTGCTGACCATGCATCACATCGTCTACGACGCGTGGTCGCTGGGCATCCTGATGCGCGAACTCGACGCCGGCTATCGCGCCGCGCGCCAGGGCTTACCGTCGCCGCTGGCGCCGCTGCCGGTGCAGTACGCCGATTTCGCCGCATGGCAGCACCAGCGTCTGCAGGGAGATTCGCTCGCGCGCCTGCTGGGCTGGTGGCGCGACAAATTGCACGATGTGCCGCAGGTGCTGAACCTGCCGATGGATCGCCCGCGCACCGCGCAGGCGCCGGGCGGCGAGACCCTGGAATGCCCGCTGCCGGACGCCTTGTCCGACGGACTGCAGGCACTGGCGCGTCGCACCGGCAGCACGCTGTTCATGACCATGCTGGCCGCGTTCGATGCGCTGCTGCATCGCGTCTGCCGTCAGGACGATCTGTGCGTGGGCACGCTCGCGGCCAATCGCACCCGGATCGAAGTCGAGCCGTTGATCGGCATGTTCGTCAACGTGCTGACCTTGCGTTCGCGGCTCGCGCCCGGACAGAGTTTCGAATCGCTGCTGCGCCAGAACCGGCGCGAAGTGCTGGAAGTGTTCGCGCATCAGGATCTGCCGTTCGAGACCCTGCTCGAACAGCCGTTCGTGCAGCGCGTGCCCGGCCAGTCGCCGCTGTTCCAGGCGATGTTCGTGCTGGAGAACGAAGGCCTGCTGGGCTTGGGCGAAACCGCTTCCGACGGTCTGGCATTCGTCCCGACCGCAGCCGACGCGCACCACGCGCGCTGCGACCTCACCCTGAACGTGCGCGAGCGCGGCGGGCGCCTGTGCAGCTATTTCGAATACGACACGCAGTTGTTCGACCGCAGCACCATCGAACGCCTGATGGCGCAGTGGCTGACCCTGCTGCAGGGCATCGTCGCCACGCCGCAGCGGCCGGTGGACGAACTGCCGCTGCTCGCCGATGAAGAACTCGCGCAACTGCGCCAGTTCAGTCCCGCTCATGCGCTGCAGCCGGTCGTGGGCACGCTGCACGGACGTTTCGTGCAGGCGGCGCAGGCGCATCCGCAGGCGGTGGCGGTGTGGGATCAGGGCCGTGCGCTGACCTACGCCGAATTGCATGCGCAATCCGATCATCTGGCGCAGCTGCTGCGCACGCACGGTGTCGGCCCGGAAGTGCCGGTCGCGCTGTGCCTGGAGCGCAGCATCGACATGGTGGTGGCGGTGCTGGGCGTGCTGAAAGCCGGGGGCGCCTACGTGCCGCTGGATCCGGCCTATCCGGCCGAGCGTCTGGCCTACACCGTGCAGGACGCGCGTCCCGCCGTGGTGCTGGCGCATGCCGCCCTGCGCGAGCGGATGCAGTCGCTGACCGATGTGCCGGTGCTGGAACTGGAAGCCCTGCTGGCGCAACCGGCACCCGAATCGGCGCCGCCGCTGCCGGCCGAAATGCCATCGGCGCATGCCGCGTATGTGATCTACACCTCCGGCTCCACCGGCAAGCCCAAGGGCGTGACGGTGACCCACGCCAACGTGTTGCGCCTGTTCGACGCGACCCGCAGCGGTTTCGATTTCGACCATCGCGATGTCTGGACGCTGTTCCACTCCTACGCCTTCGATTTCTCGGTGTGGGAAATCTGGGGGCCGTTGCTGTTCGGCGGCCGTCTGGTGGTGGTGCCGTATCTGCTGTCGCGTTCGCCGGATGCGTTCCGGCGCCTGCTGGTCGAACAGCGCGTGACCGTGCTGAACCAGACACCTTCGGCCTTCCAGCAACTGGTGGCGGCCGATGCGCAGGCGAACGACGGCGCCGATGCGCTGGCCCTGCGCTATGTGGTGTTCGGCGGCGAAGCCCTGAACGTCGGCTCGCTCGCGCCATGGTTCCGTCGCCACGGCCATCGCAAGCCAGTGCTGGTCAACATGTACGGCATCACCGAAACCACGGTGCATGTCACTTACGAAGCGCTGCACGAACACGATGCATCGCTGGGCACGATCGGCCGCGCGATCGACGATCTGCGCTGCTATGTGCTGGATGCGCATCAGCGCCCGACGCCGATCGGCGTGCCGGGCGAACTGTGCGTGGCCGGCGCCGGTCTGGCGCGCGGTTATCTGCGCCGTCCGGGAATGACCGCGGAACGCTTCGTGCCCGATCCGTTCGCGAACGAAGACGGCCAGCGCATGTATCGCTCCGGCGACCTCGCGCGCTGGCGTGCCGACGGCAGTCTCGAATATCTGGGCCGCATCGATCAGCAGGTGAAGGTCCGCGGCTTCCGCATCGAACTGGGCGAAATCGAAGCGGCGCTGCTGGAACATGCGCAGGTGCATGAAGCCGCGGTGGTGGTGCAGCAGGACGCGGCCGGCGGACGCCTGGTGGCGTATGTCGCCAGCCCCGACGAAGCCCCGGCCGACGATGCCGCGCCGCAGTTGCAGCAGCAATTGCAGCAGTGGCGTTCGGTGTTCGAACACACCTATACCGACGGCGACGCGCCATCGGTCGACGCGACTGGCGACGTGGTCGTCAATGCAAGTGCGGCCGATGCCGACGACACCGGAGATTTCAATATCGTCGGCTGGACGCGGCGCCTCGACGGCCAGCAGATTCCCGCCGGGGACATGCGCGAATGGCTGGACGGCACCATCCGCCGCCTGCGCGTGCTGCATCCGCAGCGCGTGCTGGAACTGGGCAGCGGCACCGGCATGTTGCTGCTGCGCCTGGCGCCGGCGTGCGAACGCTATCTGGGCACCGACTTCTCGCCGGCCTCGCTGGCGTACGTGCAGCGGCAACTGGACGCGCGTGGCGACGCCTTGCCGGGCGTGGAACTGCTGCAGCGCGCGGCGCACGAGATCGACGATCTGGCGCAGGACTTCGATCTGGTAATCCTCAACTCGGTGGCGCAGTACTTCCCGAGTGCGGCGTATTTCCAGCATGTGGTGTCGGTGGCGCTGCGTCGTCTGGCGCCGGGCGGCACCCTGTTTCTGGGCGATCTGCGCAGCCTGCCGCTGCTGCCCGCGTTTGCTGCGGGTCTGGCATTGCAGCGCGCCACGCCGGCCACGCCGGCATCGGCGCTGCGTCATGCCGCGCACAGCGAAGCGGCGCACGATGGCGAGCTGTTGCTCGATCCGGCGGCGCTGACCCGGCGCGTGCACGCCTGGGCGAACGACATCGATGTGGCCCTGGATCTGGTCCAGGCGCTGCCGCGCGACGGTCTCGCGCACAACGAACTGAGCGGCTACCGCTTCGACCTGGTACTGCGGCGCGCAGCGGCGGAGACCATTGCGCCCGCGAGGCTGGATTGGCACGACTGGCAGACGGAAAGCTGGGATCCGCCGCGTCTGCGCCAGCAACTGCAGGCGCTGGCTGCGGGCGAAGCGGGCGAGCGCGTGCTCGCGCTGCGCAACGTGCCCAACACGCGTGTGGCTGCGGATGCGTTGGCTGCGCAGTGGTTGCAGCAACCGCCATCGGCGGCGTGGCGCACGGCGTCCGAACTGCAGCCGCTGCTGCAGCAAGCGTTGCTGCCAGCGATGGATCCGCACGATCTGCAGACCCTCGCCGAGAGTCTTGGCCTGGATCTGGAACTGAGCTGGATCGACAGCGCCGCCGACGGCAGCTACCGCGCCCTGTTCGCGTTGCCGGGTGAAGCGATGGCGCCGCTGCGCGCCGCGCTGCACGCCTTGCCTGCGGATTTGTCTGCCGACGATCTGCTCGCGGACGGCATGCCCGCGCAACCCTGGGCCAGCCATCCGCAGCAGGCCCTGCTGCGTCGGCGTCTGCCGGTGCTGCTGCGCGAACACCTGCAGCAGCGTCTGCCCGAGCACATGGTGCCGGCGGCCTACGTGTGGATGCCGCGCCTGCCGCTGACCGGCAACGGCAAGCTCGACCGTCAGGCCCTGCCGCCACCGCCGACCGAGCGCGTCGAACTGGCCGATCGTTACGAAGCGCCGCACACCGAACCCCAGCAGCGCATGGCCGCGATCTGGGCCGAAGTGCTGGGCATCTCGCGCGTGGGCATCCACGACAACTTCTTCGAGCTCGGCGGCCATTCGCTGCTCGCGACCCAGGTCGCTGCGCGTGCGCACAAGGCCTTTGGCGTGGAAGTACCGCTGCGCGCGCTGTTCGAACATCCCACCATCGCCGCGTTGTGCGAGCGTCTGGAAACGCTGCACGGCGCCGATGCCGACGCACCGCCGCCGCCGTTGCGGCCGGTGCCGCGCGATGGCGACGAGTTGCCGATGTCCTTCGCGCAGCAGCGGCTGTGGTTCCTCGACCGTCTCGATCCGGGCAGCAGCGTCTACAACATCGCCCTGGCGATGCGCGTGCGCGGCCATCTGGACGCCGATGCGCTGCAGCGCACGCTCGATGCCATCGTCCAGCGCCACGAAGTGCTGCGCACCTGTTTCGGCGAGCACGACGACCAGCCGGTGCAGCGCGTGCTGCCGGCGGCGCCGGCCGAACTGCGCGTCTGCACGCTGGCGCCGGAGCAGGCGCATCGCGCCGCCGAGGCGTTCGCCCTGGAGCCATTCGATCTGGCCAACGGCCCCTTGCTGCGCGCGCTGCTGGCGCGTACCGGCGAGGAGGACGCGCTGCTGGTGTTCTCGATGCACCACATCGTCGGCGACGGCTGGTCGATCGGCGTGCTGGTGAAGGACATGGCCGCGCTGTATCCGGCCTACAGCGCCGGTCTCGAACTGGTGCTGCCGCCGTTGCCGGTGCAGTACGCCGATTTCGCGGTCTGGCAGCGCCAGTGGCTGGAAGGCCCGGAACTGCAGCGTCAGCTCGGGTATTGGCGCGAGACCCTGCACGCGCCGCTGCCGGTGCTGGATCTGCCGACCGATTTCCCGCGTCCACCCCGTCCCAGCCATCGCGGCGGCCATGTGTCGATCGCGTTCGATGCCGGCACGGTGACGGCGCTGCGCGCGTTGGCGCAGCGCGAAAGCTGCACGCCGTACATGGTGCTGTTCACGGCGTTCGCGGTGCTGTTGGCGCGACATGCCGGGCAGGACGATCTGGTGATCGGCACGCCGGTGGCGAACCGCCGCCAGGCCGAGATCGAGCCGCTGGTGGGCTTCTTCGTCAACACCCTGCCGGTGCGCATCGATGCGTCCGGCCGGCCGAGTTTCCGCGAACTGCTGCGACGCGCGCGCGAAGTCAGCCTGGGCGCGCAGGCGCATCAGGATCTGCCGTTCGAGCGTCTGGTCGAAGAACTGCAGCCGGTCCGCGATCCCGGCCGCTCGCCGCTGTTCCAGGCCGGTTTCGACTACATCAACACCGCGCAGCAGTCGCTGGAATTGCCCGGCATCGCGCTGTCGGCGCTGGAGACCGAACACACCACGTCCAAATTCGACCTCTCGCTGCTGATCGGCGAACACGCCGACGGACTGTTCTCGGAGCTGGAATACAGCGCCGATCTGTTCCGCCGCGACACCATCGAGCGCATGGCGCAGCATCTGGTGCGTCTGCTGGAGGCCGCGCTGCGCGCGCCGGACACCGTCATCGATGCGCTGCCGCTGTCGTCCGACGACGAATGCGCGCGGATGCTGCACGCCTGGAACGACGCTGCGGAAGCGCAGCCGACGCCGGGCGTGGTCGAACGCTTCGAAGCCATCGCCAAGCGCGTGCCGGAACAACCGGCGCTGCGCTTCGGGCAGAGCGCGCTGGGCTATGGCGAACTCAACGCCCGCGCCAACCGTCTGGCGCACGCCCTGATCGCAATGGGCGTGGGCAGGGAAGACCGCGTCGCCCTGTGTCTGGAGCGCGGATTCGATCTGCCATTGTCGATGTTGGCGGTGTTGAAGGCCGGTGCGGCCTACCTGCCGCTGGACCCGGCCTATCCGCCCGAACGCGTCGCCTACATGCTGGAGGATGCGCGTCCGCGCGTGGTCCTGGCGCTGCGCGCACAGGCCGCCCTGCTGGCGCAGATTCCCGACGCCACCCAAGTGCTGTGGCTGGACGAAGCGGATCTGCATGCCTGTTCCGACCGCAATCCCGACTGCCGCATCGCGCCGCAGGATCTGGCCTACGTCATCTACACCTCCGGTTCCACCGGCAAGCCCAAGGGCACGCTGCTCACCCATGCGGGTCTTGCCAATCTCTCGCAGGCGCAGCAGCGGCTGTTCGCGATCGCGCCGCAGGACCGCGTGCTGCAGTTCGCTTCGATCAACTTCGACGCCTCGACCTGGGAAACCGCGATGGCGCTGGCCAACGGCGCGACCCTTTGCCTGGCCACCACCGACGACCTGCGTCCGGGCGCACCGCTGACCCGTACCCTGCGCGAACACGGCGTGACCGTCGCCACCTTGCCGCCGGTCGCGGTGAACCTGCTGGCGCCGGAAGACTTGCCGGCACTGCGCACCCTGATCGTGGCCGGCGAAGCCTGCCCGCCGGGCATGGCGCAGCGCTGGTCGCAGGGCGGACGCGCGTTCTTCAACGCCTACGGCCCCACCGAAACCACGGTCTGCGCCTCGGCCTACCGCTGCCGCAGCGACGAGCCCGCCTCGCCGCCGATCGGTCGCGCCATCGCCGGCATGCGGCTGTACGTGGTCGATGCCGCGTTCCAGCCGCAGCCGCTCGGAGTGCCCGGCGAACTGTGCGTGGCCGGCATCGGCCTGGCGCGCGGTTATGCCGGTCGCGCCGGGCTCACCGCCGAGCGTTTCGTGCCCGAGCCGTTCTCCGCCATTCCCGGCGAGCGGATGTACCGCACCGGCGATCTGGTGCGCTGGACCGCCGAGGGTCAGCTCGAATTCCTCGGTCGCATCGACCATCAGGTGAAAATCCGCGGCGCTCGCGTCGAACTGGGCGAAGTGGAAGCCGCGCTGCACGCGCAGCCCGGCGTGCGCGAAGTGCTGGTCGTGGCCCACGGCCGCACCGCGGACGAGCGCAGCCTGATCGGCTACGTCGTCGCGGACGAAGCTGTGGCGACGCCGACCGCTGGCGATCTGCGCCAGGCGCTGCGCGCGTCGCTGCCCGAGTTCATGGTCCCCGCCCAAGTGCTGGTGCTGCCGGAGTGGCCGCTCACGCCCAACGGCAAGATCGACCGCGCGCGTCTGCCGGTGCCCGGCGCTGCCGAATCCGGCGCGTCGTATCTGGCGCCGCGCGACGAACCCGAGCGCCTGCTGGCGGCGATCTGGCAACAGGTGCTGCGACGCGAGCAGGTCGGTGTCGACGACAACTTCTTCGACCTCGGCGGCCATTCGCTGGCGGCGATGCACATGGCCGGACGCGTGGCGCAGGCCTTCGGCGTGGATCTGCCGCTGCGCGACGTGTTCGAGGCGCCGACCCTGGCGGCGCTGGCGCGTGCGATCGGTTCGGCGCGCGGCGAAGCGGTGCGCTTCGATGTCGCCAGCCTGCCGCGCGTGCCCGACGGCCAGGAAATGCCGCTCTCGCACGCGCAGCGGCGGCTGTGGTTCCTCACCCGCATGGAGCCCGGCAACCCGTTCTACAACCTGCCCGCCGCGATGCTGCTGGACGGTCGTCTGGACGTGGATGTCCTGCGCGCCGCGCTGCAGACCCTGATCGATCGGCATGCCGCCCTGCGCACCGTGTTCCGCGAGGTCGACGGCCATCCGCAGCAATGCGTGCTGGTGCAGGCGGTGCCGGAAATGCCGGTGGTGGATCTCACCGCGCTGTCCGCCGAACAGGCCCTGGCACAGGCGCGCGAGCTGGCCCGGCGCGAAGCGCAGGCGCCGTTCGATCTGGCGCGCGGCCCGCTGCTGCGCGGTCTGGTCGCGCGGCTGCCCGGCGAGCGCGATGCGCTGATGATCACGATGCATCACATCGTCGCCGACGGCTGGTCGATGAATGCGCTGGTCGGCGAGCTGAGCGCGCTGCTCGCCGGCACGTCGCTGCCGACCGCTGCGCCGCTGAAGTACATCGAGGTCGCGCAGTGGCAGAACGCACTGCTTCAAGGCGAAGCGCTGCAGCGCCAGCGCGACTACTGGTTCTCGCGTCTGGGTGATGAATTGCCACAGTTGGAACTGCCGGCCGACCGTGCCCGTCCGCCGGTGCTGAGCTATCGCGGCGACACCCGCAGCCGGCGCCTGTCGCCGACGCTGGCGGCTGCGTTGCGCAGCCTGGCGCGTGCGCACAACGCCACCTTGTTCATGGCCCTGCTGGCCGCGTACAAGGCGCTGTTGGCGCGGATCGGCGGACAGCAGGATCTGCTGGTCGGCACGCCCATCGCCGGTCGTCGCGATCCGGCGCTGGAATCGGTGGTCGGCTTCTTCGTCAATACGCTGATACTGCGCACCCACGTCGGGGGCGGGGCGAGCTTTGCCGAACTGCTGGGCCGCGTGCGCGAAACCGCGCTCGGCGCGTGGGCGCATGCCGACTATCCGTTCGACATGCTGGTCGAAGACCTGAACCCGCCGCGCCAGATGGGCCGGCATCCGCTGTTCAACGTCTTCTTCACCCTGCAGAACGAGATGGAGCGCGCGGCCGACGGCAGCGGTTTCGCCGGCTACGCCACCGAATCGCTGTCGGATGCGCCGCCGTTCGCGAAGTTCGATCTGTCGATGTTCGTCACCGAAGTCGACGACACCCTGCTGGTGCAGCTGGAATACAGCACCGATCTGTTCGATGCCGCGCGCATCGACCGCACGCTGCTGCAGTTCGAGCGCCTGCTGGAAGCGGCGGTCGCCGATCCGGCGCGTTCGCTCGATCGCGTCGGCCTGCTCGGTGCCGACGAATACCGGCAGCAGGTCGCCGAGTTCAACGCCGGGGCCGATCGCGAACCGCCCGATGGCGGCGTGCATCGCCTGTTCGAGGCCATGGCCGCGCGCGATCCGAACCGCGTTGCGGTGGTCGATGGCGATGCCGTCATCACCCGCAGCGAACTCGATGCGCGTGCCGAATGTCTGGCCGCACTGCTGCGCGGTCGCGGCGTTCGTCGCGAACAGCACGTCGCCCTGCTGATGGACCGTTCGATCGCCGCCGTGGTGGCGATGCTGGCGGTGCTGAAGGCCGGCGCGACCTATGTCCCGCTGGATCCGGAGTATCCGGCCGCGCGGCTCGAACTGATCCTCGGCGACACCGCCGCGCCGTGTCTGCTGACCCTGCCCGCGCACGCGGCGCAGGCTTACGCGCTGGCCGAGCAGGTGCCGTCGCTGCGCCAGGTGCTGGAGCTACGCGAGGATGGCAGCTGCGTCGGGACGCTGGAACATTCCGCGATCGCGGACGGTTTCGACGCCTTGCCCGGCCAGGCCGCGTACGTGATGTACACCTCGGGCTCCACCGGCACGCCGAAGGGCGTGACGGTCACCCATCGCGGCATCGCGCGCCTGGTGCACGCGCCGCGCTTCGTCGAACTGGGCGAAGCCGACACCGTGCTGCAGCTCGCGCCGCTGGGCTTCGACGCGTCCACCCTGGAAATCTGGGGCGCGCTGTGCAACGGCGCGCGTCTGGTGCTGGCGCCCGGCGGCGTGCTGTCGCTGGAAGCCATCGGCGAGCAGTTGCGCACCCATCAGGTCTCGGTGCTGTGGCTGACCGCGGCGCTGTTCCAGCAGATGGTCGAACACCGCCTGGGCGATCTGGCCGGCGTGCGCGAACTGCTGGCCGGCGGCGACGCGCTGCCGCAGCGGCAGGTGCGCCGCTTCCTGGAAGCCTATCCGGGCAACCGCCTGATCAACGGCTACGGCCCGACCGAAAACACGACCTTCTCCACCACCCACCCGCTGTCGCTGGCCGATGTGCAGGCCGGCGTGGTGCCGATCGGTCGGCCGATCGACGGCTCCAGCGCCTACGTGCTGGACGATGCCGGCCAGCCGCAGCCGGTCGGCGTGCCCGGCCAGCTGTATGTCGGCGGCGCCGGCTTGGCGCGCGGCTATCTGGGCCTTCCGGGCCTGACCGCCGAACGCTTCCTGCCGCATCCGTATCCGCGTCGACCCGGCGAGCGTCTGTACGCCACCGGCGACATCGTGCGCCTGCGCGAAGACGGCACGATCGAGTTCATCGGTCGCGCCGACGGGCAGGTGAAGGTGCGCGGCCATCGCATCGAGCTGGGCGAAATCGAAGCCGTGCTGGCCCGACATCCAGCGGTGCGCGAAGTGGCGGTGCTGGCGCGTCGCAGCGCCGGCGAGCAGGGCGAACGCCAGCTCGTGGCCTATGTGGCGGCCGAGCCGCCGCTGTCGGCCGACGCAGTGCGCGAGTTCCTGCGCGCAGCGTTGCCGGACTATCTGGTGCCCACCCGCGTGGTGGCGATGGAACGGTTGCCGGTGACCCGCAACGGCAAGGTCGACCGTCAGGCGCTGCCCGCGCCGGACGATGCCGCCGCCGCGCGCGACCGGCCGCTGGCCGCGCCGCGCAACGACGCCGAGCATGCGCTGGTGCAGGCATGGCAATCGGCGCTGGGCGCGCGCGAAATCGGTATCGACGACAACTTCTTCGATCTCGGCGGCGACTCCATCCTCAGCCTGCAGATCGTCGCGCGCCTGCACGACCACGGCTGGCACGCCAGCCCGCGTCTGCTGTTCCAGCACCAGACCATCGCCGAACTGGCGCCGCATCTGCAGCGTCGCGGCGACGGCGCCGATCCGGCAAGTCCGGTCAGCGGCGACGTGGCGCTCACGCCGATCCAGCACTGGTTCTTCAGCCACGGATTCGCCGCGCCCGGTCACTGGAATCACGCGGTGCTGCTGGCCCACGCCGAAGCGCCGGGTGATGAGCAGGCTTTGGACGAAGGCAGTCTGCGTGCGGCTCTGCAGGCCCTGCTTGAGCACCATGACGCCCTGCGTCTGGGATATCGCGCTGAAGGCGGACGCTGGGCGCAGTACAACGCGCCTCCAGGTGCGTCGGTGGCCTTCGAGGTCGTGGATCTGTCGGCGCAGGCCGATGCCACGGCGGCGTTGGCGGAAGGCATCGAGCGTATCCAGGTCGCAGCGGAACTGGACGGGCCGCTGCTGCGCGTCGGTCTGTTCCGCATGCCGGATCGCAGCGCGCGACTGCTGGTGGTGGTGCACCATCTGGCGATCGACGCGGTGTCCTGGCCGATCCTGCTGCAGGATCTGGCGACGGTGTACGCGCAACTGCGTTCCGGCGCGCCGACGGCACTGCCGTCGCGCACCACCTCGTACCAGGCCTGGGCCGCGCGATTGGCGGAACTGGCTGAGGCGGGGCACTGGGATACGGAGCGCGAACACTGGCGGAAGACCGCGATCGCGGCCTCGCAGCCCAAGCCGTTCACGGCGGACGAGACCGATCCGGGGACCTCCGGCGATGCCGCCGAATGGCACGACAGCTTGCCGGTCGAGGCCACCGCGCGCCTGCAGGACGCGTCGCGTCAACAGCGCGGCACGCAGACGCAGGCCCTATTGATGACCGGCCTGATGCGCGCGCTGCGGCGCTGGCGCGGTGTCGATGCGCTGGTGGTCGACATCGAAGGCCACGGCCGCGAAACCGATCTGCCCGGCTTCGAAGGGTTGGATCTGTCGCGCACCGTCGGCTGGTTCACCGCGCTGTATCCGGTGGCGCTGGCGTTGGCACGCGGCGACGACCCCGGTGAGGATCTGGCGCAGGTGAAAGCCGCGCTGCGCGACGTGCCGGGCCGCGGTCTGGGCTGGGGTGCGCTGCGCTATCTCGCGGCCGACCCGGTCATCGCCAGCGCACCGACGCCGATGCTGTGCTTCAACCATCTGGGCCAGCAGAACGCCGCTGCGCCCGCGGGCGAAGCCACGCTGGGCCAGGCGCCGGAATCGGTCGGCACGCTGATGGCGGCGGTCAACCGCCGCACCCATCCGCTGACCCTCACCACCCGGATCGAGGACGGTGCGCTGCAACTGCATCTGTCCTACGCACAGGGGCGCTTCGGCGACGGCGATATCGCCGCGTTCGGCGCGCTGCTGCGCGAAGAGCTGCAACGCGTCGCCGAGCATGCCGCCGACCCGCAAAACACCCGCCTGGATGCGGCCGACATGGACCTCCTGCATTTGTCGCAGGACGAGCTGGACAATCTTTTCGACTGATCATGGAACACCTCCTCACACCCGCGAACGTCGCCGACGTTTACCCGCTGTCGCCGATGCAGAAGGGCATGCTCTTCCATTCGGTGTACGAACCCGGTTCCTCGGTCTACGTCGAACAGTTGTCGCTGCGCTTGGCCGGTGCGATCGACCTCGATGCCATGCAGCAGGCCTGGCAGCATCTGGTCCGCTCGCACGAGCTGCTGCGCACCGTGTTCCGCTGGCGCAAGCTGGCCGAACCGGCGCAGATCGTGTTGAAGCAGCGGCCGTTCGTGCTGGAGGTGGTGGCGCTGGACGCCGCGCCGGGTACGCCGCAGGAAGACGCCGCGCTGGACGAGTTTCTGCGGCGCGACCGGCACACGCCGATGCCGCTGGACACCGGTCCGTTGATGCGGGTCACGCTGCTGCGCTGCGGCGACGAGGATCGCTGCCTGGTCTGGGCTTTCCACCACATCCTGCTCGACGGCTGGAGCATGCCGCTGCTGCTGGGCGATCTGATGGCCGCCTACGACGCCCTGCGTCGCGGCGAGCGTCCGCGCACGCCGCAGCGCGCACCGTTCCGCGACTACATCGCGTGGCTGCGCAAACAGGATCCGCAGGCCGCGCTGGATTACTGGCGTTCGCGGCTGCAGGGCCTGCAGTCGCGTTTGCCCTTGCCGCTGGCGCGGCGCGACGATCTGCGCGAATTCGCCGACGTCGGCGAAGTGTCGCTGACCCTTGACGCCGAGCTGTGCGCCGACATCACCCGCAGCGCGCGGCAGTGGCGCGCCGCGCCGAACGCGGTGTTCCAGGCCGCGTTCGCGGTGCTGCTGTCGCGGCTGGCCGGCACCGGCGACGTGGTGTGGGGCACCACGGTCTCCGGCCGTCCGCACGATCTGCCCGGCGTCGAACAGATGGTCGGCCAGTTCACCAACACCCTGCCGCTGCGCGTGAACTGCGAGGCCGATACGCCCGCACAAGCGCTGGTGGCGCAGATGCAGCAGCGCATCGCCGAAATGTCGCAGCACGCCTGGATCGAATTGCCGCGCCTGCGCGAATTCACCGCGCTGCCCGGCAACGAGCCGCTGTTCCAGATCCTGTTCGTGTTCGAGAACTTCCCGGTCAACAGCGCCGCCAGCGATGGCGGCATGCAGCTGGCCGGCGTGCGTTTCGCGGAGATGACCAATTTCCCGCTGACCGTGATCGCCGCGCCGGTCGGCGACGGCTACATGGTGCGCGCCGAATACGCGTGCGAAGCCTACGACGAAGCCGCCGCGCAGCAGCTGATGGCCCTGTACGGCCGCGTGCTGAGTGGTCTGGTGCGCGGCACCGCCGCGTGCGTGGGCGATCTGCCCTTGCTGGATGCGGCGCAGGCCGCCGAGATCGCGCATCGCGACGGCGCACCGCGCAAGTCGCTGCCGGTGGCGGACGCACTCAGCGATGACTTGGCCAGCCGCATCGCGCGGCAGGCCGAGCGCGATCCGCAGCGCGTCGCCGTGGTCTGCGGCGAACATCGCCTGACGTACGGCGAACTGCTCGAACGCGCGCGCCGCCTCGCCCAGCATCTGCGTGCGCTGGGCGTCGGTCCCGAAGTCTCGGTGGCGCTGTGCCTGGAACGTTCGGTCGATGCGATCGTCGCGATCCTCGCGGTGCTGGAAGCCGGCGGCTGTTATCTGCCGATCGAACCGGGTCTGCCCGACGAACGCATGCAATGGATGCTCGCCGACAGCGGCGTCGCGATCGG
Source organism: uncultured Xanthomonas sp. (assembly GCA_964523435.1). Classification (GTDB taxonomy): domain Bacteria; phylum Pseudomonadota; class Gammaproteobacteria; order Xanthomonadales; family Xanthomonadaceae; genus Lysobacter_I. The sequence continues at coordinate 17,163 of CAZGBA010000001.1, read as the reverse complement.
TATCGGTCAAGACGCCACCGCGCAGCGCCTGCGCGCGGCGCTGCCGCAGGTGGTCTGCCTGGATGCCGATGCGCAGGCGATCGCCGCGCGTCCTGCCGACGCGGTCGTGGTGGCCCGGCATCCGCAGCAATTGGCCTACATCATCTACACCTCGGGCAGCACTGGCCGGCCCAAGGGCAGCCTGATCACGCAGGCCAACGCGCTGCGTCTGTTCGACGCCTGCGCCGACCACTTCCGTTTCGATGCGAACGACGTATGGACGATGGTCCATTCGTACGGGTTCGACTTCTCGGTCTGGGAAATCTTCGGCGCGCTGCTGCATGGCGCGCAGCTGGTGGTGGTGCCTGCCGCCATCGCCCGTTCGCCGCAGGAATTGTCGACGCTGCTGCACGACACCGGCACCACCGTGCTGTCGCAGACGCCGTCGGCGTTCACCGCGCTGCTGCAGGCGGCCGGCGGCGCCGACGACTGGCGCTGGACTGGCGCGCTGCGCTACGTGGTGTTCGGCGGCGAAGGCCTGGATACGCGCGCGCTGGCGCCGTGGTTCCGGCATCGCCAGCACGGCGCGGGCCGGCTGGTGAACATGTATGGCATCACCGAAACCACCGTGCACGTCACCTTCCGCGACGTGCAGGCCGAAGATGCAGGCGATCGCGCGGTGCCGGCCGTCGGCCTGCCGCTGGCCGATCTTTCCTGCGTCATCGCCGACCTGCGCGGCCAGCTGCTGCCTGATGGCGTGGCCGGCGAAATCCTGGTCGGCGGCGACGGTCTGGCGCGCGGCTATCTCGGCCGCCCTGGACTCACCGCCGAACGCTTCGTGCCCGATCCGTACAGCGGCCGTACCGGCGCGCGCTTGTATCGGAGTGGCGACCTCGGCCGCCGCAATGCGGGCGGCGAACTGGAGCATCTGGGTCGCATCGACCAACAGGTGAAGATCCGCGGTTTCCGCATCGAACTGGGCGAGATTTCCACCGTCGCCGCCTCCAGCCCCGGCGCGCAGCGCGCAGTCGCGCTGGCGCGTCCCGGCCCCGATGGCGCCAAGCGTCTGGTGGTCTGGGTGCAACCGGCGGATGGCGAAACGCTCGACATCGCCACCGTGCGTCGCCATCTGCAGGCGCATTTGCCCGAGTACATGATTCCGGCCGCGATCGTGCCGGTGGCCGGCTTCTCGCTCACCGCCAACGGCAAGCTCGACACCAGCGTGCTGCCCGATCCGGACGCCGCCGCGCTGGCGCAGCGGCCGTACGAAGCGCCGCTGCCCGGCGTGGAAACGCAGATGGCCGAGGTCTGGTCGGAATTGCTGTCGGTGCCGCGCGTCGGCCGCGAGGACAATTTCTTCGAACTCGGCGGCCATTCGCTGCTCGCGCTGTCGCTGTCCGAACGCCTGCGCAAGATCGGTCTCGCGGTCGACGTGCGCACGCTGTTCGAAAAACCCACCCTGTGCGAATTGGCCGCCGCCGTGGCGCCGGACAATATGCCCGCGCCGGTGGCGCCGCCAAACCTGATTCCCGCCGGTTGCACCCGGATCGCACCGGAAATGCTGACCCTGGTGCAGCTGTCGCAGGAGGCCATCGACCGGATCGTCGCGAGCGTGCCCGGCGGCGCCGCCAACGTGCAGGACATCTATCCGCTGGCGCCGCTGCAGCAGGGCATGTTCTTCCATCACGTGGGCGCCAGCGAAGGCGACCCGTACCTGCTCGGCGCGCTGCTGTCGCTGGACGAGCGAGTGATGGTGGACACCTACCTGGGCGCGCTGCAGGCGGTGCTGTCGCGGCACGACATCCTGCGCACCTCGGTGCAATGGGAAGGCCTGGATGCGCCGGTGCAGGTGGTCTGGCGTCATGCCGATCTGCCGGTGCAGGAATACGCGCTGGACGCGGCCGACGGCGATATCGCCGACCAGCTGTGGGCGCGCGTGGATCCGCTGCATCACCGCATCGATATCCGCACCGCGCCGCTGATGCGCGTGGCGCTGGCGCACGACGCCGCGCAGGGCCGCTGGCTGTTGGCGATGCAGTACCACCATCTCGCCATCGACCACACCGCGATGGAAGTGCTGCAGCGCGAAGTGCAGGCTTACATGGTCGGGCGCGAATCCGAACTGCCGCTGCCGCAACCGTTCCGGCAGTTCGTCGCGCAGACCCTGTCCGGGTCCGAAACCGCTGCGCACGAAGCCTTCTTCGGCAAGCTGCTCGGCGATATCGATGCGCCGACCGCGCCGTTCGATCTGCTCGACGTGCAGGAAGGCGGCATGGATGTGTGCGAAGCGCGCCTGCCGGTGGAACCGGCACTGGGCCGCCGCCTGCGCGAACGCGCGCGCCTGCTCGGTGTGAGCGCCGCGAGTCTGCATCACTTGGCATGGGCGCTGGTGCTGGCGCGCACCACCGGCCGTCGCGACGTGGTGTTCGCCACCGTGCTGTTCGGCCGTCTGCAGGGCGGCCAGGATGCGGCGCGCTCGCTCGGCATGTTCATCAACACGCTGCCGGTGCGCTTCACGCTGGACGATACCGGCGTGCGCGAAGCCGTGCGCCAGGCGCAGGGCACGCTGTCCGAACTGCTGCGCCACGAGAACGCATCGCTGGCGCTGGCGCAGCGGTGCAGCGGCGTGGAACCGCCGTTGCCGCTGTTCACCACGCTGCTGAACTACCGTCACGGCGATCTGCCGCCAGAGTCCGACGACGATGCGGCGGCGCCGGTGCGCCTGCTGCGCGCGCACGAGCGCACCAACTATCCGCTGCTGCTGTCGGTGGACGACGGCAGCGAAGGCTTCACCCTCAGCGCGCAGACGCAGCGACCGCTCGATCCCGCGCGCATCTGCGCCTACATGCATCAGGCGCTGCAGGATCTGGTGCAGGCGCTGGAACAGGAACCGGCGCGGCCGTGGCGCACGCTGGACGCGATGCCCGCAACGGAGCGCGCGCAACTGCTGGCCTCCGCCAGCGGCCCGCGCGCCGCCGGCAGCGGACTGGTGCATGCGCTGGTCGATGCCCAGGTCGCGCGCACCCCGGACGCGATCGCGGTCAGCATGGGCGATCGGCAGTTGTCGTATCGCGAACTCGACGCGCGCGCAGCGCGTCTGGCCAAACGGCTGCGCGCACTGGGCGTCGGGCCCGATGCGCGGGTCGCGGTGTGCTGCGAACGCTCGCCGGAACTGGTGATCGGCGTGCTCGGCATTCTCAAGGCCGGTGCGGCCTACGTGCCGCTGGATGCCGCGCATCCGGCGCAGCGCCTCGCGCGCATGCTCGACGATTCGGCGCCGCTGGCGGTGCTGACCGGCGGGCTGGGGCATGACGCCATCGCCGCGCTGACGCCGTCGATGCCGCTGCTGAGGCTGGATGTCGAAGCCGGCTCTGATCAGGCCGGCTCTGTTGACGCTGATCTGGTCGATGGCAGCCGCGACGTCGCCATTCCCGAACTGCACGATGGCCATCTGGCCTACGTGATCTACACCTCCGGTTCCACCGGTCAGCCCAAGGGCACCGCGATGCCGCATCGCGCGCTGGCCAATCTGCTGGCGTGGCACGCGGCGCGCGAAGCAGGCGTGCCGCCGGTGACCCTGCAATTCGCGTCGATCGGTTTCGACGTCGCGTTCCAGGAAATCTTCACCACGCTCGCTGCGGGCGGCCGTCTGGTGATGATCGAAGAGACCGCGCGTTTCGATCCGGCGCGCTTGCGCGCGGTGCTGCGCGAGCAGCGCGTCTCGCGGCTGTTCCTGCCCAACGCGGCGCTGCGCATGCTGGCCGAAGCGAGTCAGCAGAACAGTGCCGACGCCTGGCCGGACACGGTGCGCGAGATCATCACCGCGGGCGATCAGCTGAAGATCACCCCGGCGGTGATCCATCTGCTGCATCGATTCGACGGCTGCGTGCTGGAAAACCACTACGGCCCCACCGAAACCCACGTCGTCACCGCCTATCGCCTCGAAGGCGATCCGGCGCAGTGGCCGGCGTTGCCGGCGATCGGCCGGCCGCTGCCGGGTGTGCGCGCCTATGTGCTCGATGGCGAAGGCCGGCCCGCGCCGGTCGGCGTGCCCGGCGAATTGGCGATCGGCGGGATCGCGGTGGCGCGCGGCTATCTGCATCAGGATGCGCTGACCCGCGAACGCTTCGTCGCCGATCCCTTCGACGCCGCACCCGGCGCGCGCATGTACCGCACCGGCGATCTGGTGCGCTGGCGCGCGGATGGCGAGCTGGAATATCTCGGCCGCAACGACTTCCAGATCAAGGTCCGCGGCCACCGCGTCGAACCCGGCGAGATCGAGACCCGCCTGGCCACGCATCCGGCGATCCGCGAGGCCGCCGTGCTGGCGTTCGACGACGGCGCCGATCGTCGTCTGGTCTGTTACTTCACCCATGCCGGTGACGCCGCTCCTGAAGCGGCGGAACTGCGCGAATACGTGGCCGCCGCGCTGCCTGAGTACATGGTGCCCGCCGCGTTCGTGCCGATGCCGGCGCTGCCGCTGTCGCGCAACGGCAAGCTCGATCGCGCCGCGCTGCCGGCGCCGGATGCGCAGGCGCTGGCGCAGCGCGCGTTCCGCGCACCGGCCACCGAGGCGGAAATCCTGCTGGCCAGCATCTGGTCGACGCTGTTGAACGTGCCGCGCGTCGGTCGCGACGACAATTTCTTCGAGCTCGGCGGACATTCGCTGCTGGCGATCCGTCTGATCAACCGCTGGAGCGAACTGGCCGGCGGGCAGATGGCGATGCGCGATGTGTTCGAGGCGCGCAATCTCGCCGAACTGGCCGCGCGCGCCACCGGCGCCGCGCACATCGCCGCGACGATCGAAGCGCAGCCGGAAAGCGACTGTTATCCGCTGTCGAACGCGCAGCGCCGGATCTGGTTCCAGGTGCAGCTGGAGGGCGCGGAAGAGGCCTACAACATGCCTTCCGCCGTGCGCGTGCGCGGGCCGCTCGATGTGGCGGCGCTGACCCGCAATCTGGCGCGCCTGGTCGAGCGACATGCGGCCCTGCGCACCACTTTCATCCCACTGGACGGCGAGCCGATGCAGTGGGTGTCCAGGCACGTCGACGCACCGTTGCCGCTGCACGATCTGTCCGCATTGCCCGGGCCCGAACGCGAAGCCCTCGCGCGCGAACAGCTCGCCGCGCTCGCGATCGAAACCTTCAATCTCGAAACCGGCCCGCTGCTGCGCGGCGGCGTCTGGCGAATGGGCGAAGACGATCATGTCGTGGCGCTGGTGGTGCACCACATCGTCAGCGACGGCTGGTCGCTGGAACTGCTGGTGCGGGGACTGTGCGAAGGCGATGCGGATGCTTATGCCGCGCCCGAACCGCTTCAGTACGTCGATTACGCCGCATGGCAGCGCAAGCGCATGGACAGCGGCGAATTCGAGCCGCAGCGCCGCTATTGGCACGAGGCCATCGCCGAACCGCCGCTGCCGCTGTCGCTGCCGCTGGATCGACCGCGCGGCGCCCTGCACAGTTTCTGCGGTTCGCGCCAGCGCATCGCGCTGTCGGACGACACCCACGCCGCGATGCTCGCCTTCGCCGCGCGCAACGGCGCCAGCCCGTTCATGGTGATGCTGGCGGCGTGGAATCTGCTGCTGCATCGCTGGTGCGGGCAGGACGACATCATCGTCGGCGTGCCGGTGGCCGGGCGTCAGCATCCACAGCTCGAACGCATGCTCGGCGTGTTCGTCAACACCTTGCCGCTGCGCACCCGCCTGGCGGGCGCCGATGGTTTCGAGGCGCTGTTGCAGCGCGTGCGGCAGACGGTGATCCACGGTCTGGCGAATCAGGACTACCCATTTGAATCGCTGATCGGCGAAATCGCGATCGAACGCGATCTCAGCCGACAGCCGCTGTTCGACACCAGCTTCGCCTGGCAGACCTCGGCGCAGAAGACCGCGCCCGCATCGGCGGATGCCGCCGTGCAGGTGGAGAACTTCGACTTCGCGTTCGACCGCAGCAAATTCGATCTGGCCATCACCGTGGCGCACGACGAAGCGGCGACCCAGATCGAACTGGAATTCAACACCGACCTGTTCGAACGCGGGACCATCGTTCGCATGCTCGACAGCCTGCGCACGCTGCTGTCCGCAGCGCTGGCCGATCCGTCGACCTCCCTGCGTACCCTGTCGGTGATGGATATCGCCAGCGAGCACGAATTGCTGCACACGCTGGGCGGCGCACGCAGCCGTTTCGATGACGTGGGCGATCTGGCGAGCGCACTGGACGATGCCGGTACGCGTTACGCCGGCCGTCCGGCGCTGAGCTTCGGCGGAATCACCCTGAGCTACGCCGAGCTGCACACCCAGGCCAACCGCATGGCGCAGCAGCTGCGCACCATGGGCGTGGGCCCGGAGCAGCCGGTGGCGATCTGTCTGCCGCGCTCGGCGGAGATGATCGTCGCGATCCTCGCCGTGCTCAAAGCCGGCGGCGCGTATCTGCCGATCGAGCCCGATTATCCCGACGAGCGCGTCGCGTTCATGGTCGCCGACGCCGGTGCGCGCGTGGCCATCGGCCGCGGCCCGACCGCAGAGCGCATGGCCGCCTGCACATCGCAGGTGATCTGTCTGCAGCGCGACGCCGAGATCCTGGCCGCGCAGCCCGACGCGATGCCCGCGACCCTGCACGGACCGGACTCGCTGGCCTATGTGATCTTCACGTCGGGCTCCACCGGTCGGCCCAAGGGCACCTTGCTGACCCATCGCAACGCGATGCGTCTGTTCGCCGCCTGCGATCAGCGCTTCGCGTTCGATGAGAGCGACGTGTGGACCTTGTTCCACTCGGTGTGTTTCGACTTCTCGGTGTGGGAAATCTTCGGCGCGCTGCTGCACGGCGCGCGCCTGGTGGTGGTGCCGCAGACGATCGCGCGTTCACCGATGGAATTCACCGGTTTGATGCGCCAGCACGGCGTGACCGTGCTGTCGCAGACGCCGTCGGCGTTCGGCCGTCTGCTCGACAGCTCCGCGATCGGCGAGGACTGGGCGTGGACATCGACCTTGCGTTACGTCGTCTTCGGCGGCGAGGCGCTGGAACACGCCGCGCTGCGTCCGTGGTTCGCGCATCGCGCCGATCCGCGATCGAAGCTGATCAACATGTACGGCATCACCGAAACCACGGTGCACGTCACCTGGCGCGAAGTGCAGCCCGAAGACGTGACCGCGCCACCGGCGCGCCGCGTCGGCGGCCCGTTGGCGGATCTGTCGCTGTACGTGCTGGATGCGGATGCGCAGCCGGTGCCGGTGGGCGTGTGCGGCGAGATCCACGTCGGCGGTGCCGGTCTGGCGCGCGGTTACGCGGGTCGTCCCGGTCTGACCGCGCAGCGTTTCGTGCCCGATCCGTTCGGCGGCGAATCCGGTGCGCGTCTGTACCGCAGCGGCGACCTGGCGCGTTGGCGCACCGATGGCGATCTCGAATACATGGGTCGCGCCGACCAGCAGGTGAAGATCCGCGGCCATCGCATCGAGCCCGGTGAAATCGAAGCGGCGATGCTGGCGCACGAAGCGGTCACCGGCGCGGCGATCCTGGTCACCCGCGACCGCGCGCAGCGCGACGGTCTGCTGATGTACTACACCGGGCCGGAGCCGATCTCGACCACCGCACTGCGCGCATTCCTCGGCCGTACCCTGCCCGAATACATGCTGCCGCTGGGCTTCGTGCATCTGCAGGAATTCCCGCTCACCAACAACGGCAAGCTCGATCGCGCGAAGCTGCCGTATCTGCAGGCGGTGCGTCCGCAGCTGGATACGTCCTTCGTCGCACCGCGCAACGACGTGGAGACGCAGCTCGCCGCGATCTGGCGCGAAGTGCTGGATGTCGACCGCGTCGGCGTGAACGACAACTTCTTCGATCTGGGCGGCGAGTCGTTCAGCGCGTACCGGGTGATGGCGCGCGTGTCCTCGGAGATGGGCCAGGACCTGCCGGTCTCGGCGATCTTCCAGGCGCAGACCGTGGCCGACATGGCCGAACGCGTGCGCGCGTCGATCGACGCTTCTGACGAACGCATGCTGGTGCAGCTGCAGGCCGGTGCGCCGGGTCGCAGGCCGTTCTTCTGCGTGCATCCGGCCGGCGGCGACGTGCTCGGTTTCCAGGATCTCGCCCGCGCGCTGGGGCCGGATCAGCCGTTCTATGGCCTGCAGTCGCATGGCCGCTTCCTCGACCCGGAGGCCAACGCCAGCATCGAAGCGATGGCCGCCGGCTACGTGCGCGAAATGCGCGCGCTGCAGCAGGAGGGCCCGTATCTGCTCGGTGGGCACTCGATGGGCGCTGCGGTGGCGTTCGAGATGGCGCGCCAGCTCGATGCCGCAGGCCAGCGCATCGGCGTGCTCGCATTGATGGACGGAGAAGCGCAGAGCGCCAACGGTCTGCTCGATACGCTGATGCTGGTGTGCGACACCTTCGAGCTGGGCATCGGCCGCGCCGAACTGGAAGCGGTGCCCGATCACGCGAAGATGGATCACGTCATGCGCAAGAGCAAGAAACGCTTCGCGCGCGTGCTGGAGATCGCCTACGACCTCGACATCCTGCCGCGCGGTTTCCGCACCCGCGACGCCGAACAGTTCATGGCGCGCATCGCCAGCAATATCGATCTGGCCCTGCGTTACCGGCTGCAGCCGCTGGCGCAGCCGGCGGTGCTGTTCACCGCCGAGGAAGCTTCGGAGAACACGCCGCCGGTGAACGTCGATCTGTGGCGCGCATACACGCCGGGCGGACTGACCGTGATCCCGGTGCCGGGCAACCATCTCACCCTGGTCAAGCGTCCGCACGCCACGACGCTGGCGGCGCGATTGAGCGAACTGTTCCATGCCGTCGAAGCGCGCGAAGGCAGCGGCAGCGATGCGCGGCAGACCGAGTTGACGACGCCATGACCGCTCTTCAATGCACCTTTCCACACTGCAGTTCCACGACCGGACGAGTTCCGAGGATCCCCCGATGACACAAGACGAAATCCGCGAAACCGCGCTGCGGGTGCTGCTCTCGCAGCTCAAGCTCGAAGTGGACCCGGCCACGATCACCGACGACCGCACGACCGACAGCCTCGGTCTGAGTTCGCTCAAGCTGATGAACATGATGTACGACCTGGAAGAGGCCTTCGCCATCGAACTCGATCCCGAGGAGATGCTGGAGTTGTCCACCGTCGGCCAACTCGTCGCTGCGTTGTGCCGCAAGTTGGCCGAACGCGACGGCGCAGTCGCCGCCTGAGCCGGGGACGAGTCGGACGATGCGCTGGGCGGTACTGACCTGGGGAACGCGCGGCGACGTGCAGCCGCTGCTGACGTTGGCCGGCGGTCTGCGCGCGCGCGGCGATACCGTGCGTTTCGGCGCACTGTCGGCGCACGCGGATCTGGTGCGCCGGCATGGCTTTGCGTTCCACGCGCTGGGTAGTCCGATGGCCGCTGCGGCGTATCGCGGCATGATGGACACGATGCATGCGGAGCCCAATCCGCGGCGCCAGAACCGCGCCCTGTTGCAGGAGGTGCTGCTCGGCGATCTCGATCGTCTGTTCGCCGATTGCCGCGAAGCGGCGGCGGATTGCGATGTCGTGATCGCGCACTGGCTGCAGGTCGGCGGCGGTCTTGCGGCCGAATCCCTCGGTCTGCCGTGGGCCAGCGTGACCTTGAACGCGGCCGGCATCGGTTGCGAACAAGCCATGGCCTCGCGCGAGGAATTGCGCGCGCGTCAGGGTTATTCGCGCTGGCTGTGGGGCGATCGTCTGTCGGAATTCCGCGCTGCGCACGGTCTGCGCCCGGTTGAGGTGGTCGCCGACAGCGTCTATTCGCCGCGATTGAATCTGGTCGCGATGAGTCCGCGCCTGCTGCCCGAGTCCGCGCACTGGCCGCCGCAGCATCGCGTCGTCGGTTTTCTGCACGGCCCCACCCACGATCCGGACTGGGTGCCGGAACTGGCGCTGGAAGCGTTCCTGCGCCAATACCCGCAGCCGGTGGTCGTCACCCTGGGCAGCAGCGCGGGCGATCACATCGACGCCAAGCTGCACGTGGTCCTGCAGGCGCTGGACGCGATGGGTTTGCCGGTGATCGTGCAGGCCCTGTTGGCCGATGCGCCGCCGCCGTCGGTGCCTGCGTCCGAACGCATGCTGCTGGTCGGCGAAGTGCCGCACGGCTGGCTGTTCGCGCAGGCGTGCTGCGTGATCCATCACGGCGGTGCGGGCGGCAGCGCGGCGGCGCTGCGCGCGGGCGTGCCCTCGCTGGCGATGGGCAATCTCTTCGATCAGCCGTACTGGGGTCAACTGCTGGCCGAGCACGGTCTCGCCGCGACGCCCATCGTGGACACCGATATCGACGTGGACACCGTGATCGGGCGCGTGCGCGAAGCGCTGGCGCTGGCCCCGCGATGCCAGGCCTTCGCCGCCGATCCGGATCATGGGAACGGCGTGCGCAACGCCGTGGAATGCCTGCATCGGGAGTTCGCTTTCGCCGCATCCGCAGACGAGCCTGCCTCCATGCCCACCTCCGACCCGCAGCCGGTGATCGCATGAACCGCGCATCTCCCTGGATCGTCCGCATGCCGGGCCCCGACGACAGCGCCGCGACCCTGCGCCTGCTGTGCTTTCCCTATGCCGGCGGTGCGGCCCATATCTACGCGGATTGGCGTCAGCCGATACCGCAGCAGGTGCTGCTGCAGGTGGTGCAATTGCCCGGACGTGGCGCGCGGTTCCGCGAAGCCCCGCTGCGCAGCATCGACGAGATGGCGCTGGGCGTGGTCCATGCGCTGCAGCAGGATCCCGACCCGCGACCGCTGGTCTTCTTCGGTCACAGCATGGGTGCGCTGGTGGCGTTCGAGACCGCGCGGCTGATGCGCCGCGGCGGGATGCGCCTGCCATGCCGATTGCTGGTGTCGGGCTACATCGCGCCGCATCTGGGCTATCCCGAACCACCGATCCATGCGCTGTCCGACGCCGAGTTCGGTGACCGTCTGCGCGAGTACGAGGGCACGCCGGCGGAAGTCCTGCAGCATCCGGAGCTGCTGTCGCTGCTGATGCCGATGGTGCGCGCGGATTTCGCGGCGGTGGAAACCTACCGCTACCAGACGGAAGGGCCGTTGCCCTGTCCGATCGCCGCATTCGGCGGCCACACCGACACCATGATCCCCGAAGCCGCGATCACCGCATGGCGCGAGCACACACGCGGCGGATTTTCGATGCAGATGTTCGAGGGCGGGCATTTCTTCATCCACACCGCGCGCGACGCCTTGTTGGCGCGGGTGGTGGCGGAGATCGAGGAAGTGCTGGAAAACGCCGCTGCGACCGCCGCTGCAGGACGTGCGCCTGCCATGGATGCAGTGCGATGAATGCCGCTGCATCGATCGTTGTCACGAAAACGCCGTACAGAGTCTCGATTCCGCAACTCAGGCAATCGGTGACGCATGCCGGCGCTCTGTTCGCGCGCTACCCGGTGCGTTGGCCGCTCACCACCTTGCTGGTGGCGGTGGTGATCGAGATCTTCATGCTGGTGCCGCATGTCGGATTGGCGTTGAAGATCGCCATGTCCGGCATGCTCGGCGCGCAGGTGATGGCGGCCGACGGCGGCGAAAAGCCGCGCCCGTGGCGCGTGCTGTCGGGGTTCGCCAGACCGTTCGGCGTGATCGCCCCGCTGGTGGCGGGTGTGTGGTTCCCGTTGTCCGTCGCGCTACTGTGGACCTTCGCCGAGGACGGTCAACGCGTCGCCGCGACCATGCTTTCTCGTCCGGGCACGCTGTCGCCCGAAGCGCAGTTGCATTTCAAGACGATCCTGTTCGTCGCGGCGATGCCCATGACCTTCGTCGCTGCTGCAGTCGCGATCGGCCGGCTGCGCGGAATGACGGCATTGACCCAGGCGGTCGTTGCGGCAGTGCGCAATCCGCTGCTGGTCTTGCTGCTCTCGGGTGGCGCCATCGCCGTGGAAGCCGCGATCGAGCGACTGTTCCACTATCTGCCCGGCGCGTTCGGCATCGCTCTGGGCACCTTGCTCACGCTGCTGATCGTCACCGCCATGTCCGCCTGGAGCTACGTGCTCGGCGCGCGGGTCTTCGCGACGGATATTCCTACCAAGGTGGTGGCGACTCCCGATCCGCGCTGAACGCCTCGCGCCGCTTTTTCCGATCCACGCATCCCATTTCCGAATCCCCCTGAACCGCCTGTTGCGGAGACCCAACTAATGAACATCGTTCTGCTTCTCGTCGTCGCTGTGCTGTCTCTGGTCGTGCTGGCCGTGATCGCGCTGACGCTCGCGCCTTTCCGCCGCATTCTGCTCGGACCGCAGTTGTTTCCCCACACCGCCGCCTGGGGCATGCGCTTGTCCGGGTACATGCTGCGGCTCACCCGCTTCCTGCGGATCGGTGATCCGAAGAACGCGCCCGCGCCGGAACTCATCGAAGCCCTGTGCAGCACCCGCGCCAACGATCTGAAAGCGCTGCGCGATGCCTACCTGGCGCTCGACGCGCTGCCGACCGTGCAGCGCGGGCTGCAGGCATTGGGCATCAAGTCGGTGTTCGATGTGCTGGCCAAGCCCGTGCACAACACGCCTTCGCCGTATACCGATCCGCGGCAGAAACCGCCGTTGTTCATTCCCGGCGTACCCGCGCACACTTTTTACGACGCATCCGAGTTCGAGTTCACCGCGCGGCTGGAGGCGGCCTATCCGCAGATCCGCGCCGAGCTGGACAATGCGCTTGCGCAACAGCGCGACAAGTTCCAGATGTATCGCGGCGGCCAGGGCAACACGCACGAAGGCTGGAACAGCTTCTTTCTGTACCTGTTCGGCAAGCGCAACGAGGACTTTGCGGCCTTGTGCCCGGTGACGGCCTCGATCCTGGAATCGATCCCTCGGCAGGAACGCACGATGACGATGTTCGCGGCGCTCAACCCGCACTCCGGCCTGCCGCCGCACACCGGTCCGTTCAACGGCGTGCTGCGCGTGCATCTGCCGCTGATCGTGCCGCCGAAATGCGCGGTCACCGTCGGCGACGAAACCAGGCCGTGGGAAGAAGGCAAGGTGATGGTGTTCGACGATTCTTACGTGCATTCGGTGCGCAACGACAGCGACAGCGTGCGCGTGGTGCTGTTCTTCACCATCTACCATCCGGCGTTCAGCGATGCGGAAGTGCCGGTGATCGAGCATTTCAACGACTCATGGCAGACCATGCCGGTGACCCGCTTGTGGGAAAAGATGCAGCACGACACGACCAAGGGCCGGGTCGTCATGCAGGCGCCCACCGCACAGCCCGCGCAAGCCTGAGTCGAGAGCCGTCAACATGTCCATGCAGCCACACACTTTCGACGGAGTCCTGCGTCGCCACGCGCAGAAGCAGCCGGAGCGAATCGCCTACACCTTCCTGAACGACGGCGAGGACGAAATCCGCGAGCCGATCACTTACGCCGAACTGGATCGACGCGCGCGCGCGGTCGGCTCGCGGTTGCAAGCCATGGCCCGGCACGGCGACCGCGCGCTGTTGCTGTTGCCGCCCGGTCTGGATTACGTCGTTGCGTTCATGGCCTGCCTCTATGCCGGCATCACTGCCGTGCCGGCGTATCCGCCGCGCAACGCGCGCAATTTGCCGCGCGTGCGGGCGATCGTGCAGGACTCGCATGCGGTGGTGGTGTTGACCGTGACGGCCGACGAGGTGAGGTTGCGCGCGCTGACCGACGAAATCGAGGACATGCCGCCGCTGCGATGGGTCGCGGTGGATGCGGTGCCCACCGACGAGCACACGCTCTGGCGGCCGTCGGGCTCGGATGACGAGACCCTGGCGTTCCTGCAGTACACCTCAGGCTCCACCGGCGTGCCCAAGGGCGTGATGGTGTCGCACGCCAACCTGCTGCACAACTCGGAGCGCATCCACCGGTTCTTCCAGTTGAACGACGCCTCGGTATGCGCGTCCTGGCTGCCGCCGTATCACGACATGGGCCTGATCGGGGGCATTCTGCAGCCGCTGTACGCTGGGGTCACGGGCCATCTGATGGCTCCGGTGACGTTCCTGCAACGGCCGCTGCGCTGGTTCGAGATGATCTCGCGCGAATGCGCCACCCATTCGGGCGGACCGGACTTCGCGTTCGATCTCTGCGCGCGCCGGATCTCGCCGGATCAATGCGAGGGATTGGATCTTTCCAGCTGGCGCGTCGCTTACAACGGCGCCGAACCGGTGCGGGCCGGCACGCTCGACCGCTTCGCCGCAGTGTTCGCGGGCACCGGCTTCCGTCGCGAATTCTTCCTGCCGTGCTACGGCCTGGCCGAAGCCACGCTGCTGGTCACCGGCACACCGGGCGTGGTCACGTGCGATGTCGACCCCGCAGCGCAGGAGCAGGGCCGTCTCGAAGCCTCCACGGCGGACAACGCACGCACCCTGGTGGCCTGCGGTCCGATCGACGACAGCGTGGCGGTGGTGGACCCCGCGACATCGCAGCCTTGCGCCGAAGGCATCGTCGGCGAAATCTGGGTCGACAATCCCGGCGTCGCGCGCGGCTATTGGCAGCGCCCCGAAGAAAGCGCCGCTGCGTTCGGCGCGCGCACTGCCGATGGTCGCGGGCCGTGGATGCGGACCGGCGATCTCGGCGCGGTGCACGATGGCCTGCTTTATGTCACCGGCCGGATCAAGGATCTGGTGATCCTGGCCGGCCGCAATCTCTATCCCACCGACATCGAAGTGGTGGCGCAGGCCTGCGGCGACGAATTGCGTCAGGGTTTCGGCGTTGCTTTCAGCATCGAGCACGAAGGCCAGGAGCGTCTGGTCGTGCTGCAGGAACTGGATTTCCGCCGCAAGGTCGATGCCCAGGAGATGTCGCAGCGCATCGCCGGACGTATCGCTGCGGTCTTCGAGGCGGTTCCGTACTCGGTACGTCTGCTGAAGACCGGATCGCTGCCGGTCACCTCCAGCGGCAAGCTGCGCCGCCGCGATGCGCGTGCGATGTATCTGGCCGGTGCGTTCGACGACGCGCCTGGTCTGGTGCCCACGCCCACCGCTGCCGCACAGCCTGCTGGTTCGGTCGCCGACTGGCTGATCCAGCGCATCGCGACGCACCTGCGCACCGCGCCCGCGTCGATCGATCTGGATCGTCCCTTCGTCGAATTCGGCCTCGGTTCGGTCGAATCGGTGGAGATGTCCGCCGCACTGGAAGCCTGGCTCGGCCGCCCGCTGGCGCCGACGCTGCTGTGGGATTACCCGAACATCCGGCTGCTCGTGCAGCACCTGCAGCCGGGCGAAGCCACGCAGTCGAATGCGCCGCGCGCGTTGGCGCAGGGCGATCGCATCGCGATCGTCGGCATGGCTTGCCGCTTCCCCGGCGCAGCGGACAAGGCCGCGTTCTGGACGATGTTGCGCGATGGTGTGGATGCGATCGGTGAAGTGCCGCCGCAGCGCTGGGATGCCGCCGCGTTGTACGCCGAAGAACCCGGCGTCCGCGGCAAGGCCTGCACCCGCTGGGGCGGCTTCGTCGCCGACATCGAACGCTTCGACGC
This sequence comes from uncultured Xanthomonas sp., assembly GCA_964523435.1. Lineage (GTDB taxonomy): Bacteria > Pseudomonadota > Gammaproteobacteria > Xanthomonadales > Xanthomonadaceae > Lysobacter_I. The sequence goes on along the minus strand of CAZGBA010000001.1, from coordinate 1,748 downwards.
GGCGTTCTTCGGCATCTCCGAAGCCGAAGCGCGGGAGATGGATCCGCAGCAGCGCATGCTGCTGCAGGCTGCGTGGCATGCGCTGGAAGATGCCGCGATTCCGGCCGACACCTTGGCCGGCAGCGCCACCGGCGTCTACGTCGGAATCGGCAGCAACGATTTCGCCCGGCAGTTGTCCGGCAAACTCGATGCACTGACCGCGCTCAGCGGCACTGGCAACGCCGCCAGCATCGCCGCCAATCGCATTTCCTATCAGTTGGGTCTGCTCGGACCGAGCATGGCGGTGGACACCGCGTGCTCGGCCTCGCTGGTGTCGGTGCATCTGGCCTGCCAGGCGCTGCGCACCGGAGAAGTCGATCTGGCGCTGGCCGGCGGCGTGAACGTCATGCTTGATCCGGACATGAGCGTGATCTTCTCGCAGGCCGGGATGATGGCCGCCGACGGTCGCTGCAAGACTTTCGACGCGCGCGCGGACGGTTACGTGCGCGGCGAAGGCTGCGGTCTGGTCGTGCTCAAGCGGCTGTCCGACGCGCTGCAGGACGGCGATCCGATCCAGGCGGTGATCGGCGGTTCGGCGGTGAACCAGAGCGGACGCAGCAACGGTCTCACCGCGCCCAGCCGCGTGGCGCAGATCGCGGTGGTGCGTCGCGCGCTCGCGCAGGCGGGCGTCGCGCCGACGCAGGTCGGCTACATCGAAGCCCACGGCACCGGTACGGCGCTGGGCGATCCGATCGAAATCCAGGGGCTCGCCGAGGTGCTGGGCAACGATGCGCGCACCGCACCGTGCGCGGTGGGATCGGTGAAGACCAACATCGGCCATCTCGAAGCCGCTGCAGGCATCGCCGGTCTGATCAAGACCGTGCTGATGGTGCGTCATGGCGAGATCGTGCCGCATCTGCATCTGCAGACCTTGAATCCGCGCCTGCGCAAGAGCGGGCTGCCGCTGGCGGTGCCGACGGAGCGCGGCCCTTGGCAGGACACTGGCGTCTTCGGTCGCGTCGCCGGAGTCAGTTCGTTCGGCTTCGGCGGTTCCAATGCGCATGTCGTGTTGCACGAAGCGCCCAACGGCGAGACGCCCACGGGCGAAGCGGCGGCCCGCAGCGGCGGCCCGCATCTGCTGGTGCTGTCCGCACGCAGCGGGACGGCGCTGCGCGCACTGGCCGAGCAGTGGCGCGAAGCGCTGCGACCGCTCCACGAGGCGGATATCGCCGACGCCTGCCGGGTCTCGCGCATCGGACGAAGCGCGCTGCCCGAGCGGTTGGCGGTGTGGGGCGACGATGCCGCTGCGCTGCTGACCGCGCTGGCGGGATTCCTGCAGGGCGATCCGGCGTTGTCGTGGTGCTCCGGGATCGTGTCATCGCAATCGACGGCTGACGAAACCGGTTCGTCGCAGACGCCTCCGTTGGATGCGCTCTCGACGCTGGCGCAGGCGGCGCATCGCTGGGTGGGTGGTGCGGGGGTGGATTGGTACGCGCTGGATCGGCGACGCGTTCGTCGTGGGATGGAAATGCCGTTGTATCCGTTCGGGGATATCTGAGGCGATCGGGCTGGATGGTTGTCGTGGCGGCGCGTGCGGTCACGACTTCGGTTCTGGATGAAAAAACTTCAGTTGCGCGCACGATCTTCGCCTCATCTCTACTGGGGCTTTGTGGCGCTCGCTGCGTTGGCGTTTCATGATGTGTGGGTAAGGCCGGGCACCTTTTTCGCGCTGGTGCGCGAGTTACTTTCTTTGGCGCAAAGAAAGTAAC